>JANMKK010000284.1:0-8913 GCA_031372005.1 Rubrivivax sp. | reverse complement strand
TGCACGCCGCCGCGGTGCAGGGCCTGCACTTCCAGCGGCGTGTACAGGTGCTGGCTGATGACCTTGTCGTCGAGCTTGATCTGCACCGATTCCAGTTCAAAGAGCCGGCCCACGTCCATGCTGATGAACACAGCGACCTGCGTGCCGGCGGGGAACAGCAGTTCTTCTTCCAGCACCAGCAGGTCGCGGTTCAAGCGGATGACTTCGGCCTTGAGCGCCTGCACACGCGCGTCGAGCGCGGCTTGTTCGGCCGCAGGGGTTGGGGCAGAGGCTGCAGCGGCCGGTGCGGGTGCCGCTGCGGCGGCGCTTGCGGCAACCGCCGGCGCGGCCGGCACATCGGCTGCGAAAGCCGGCGCGGTCAGAAACCAAAACGCAGCGGCCAGGCAGCTTGCAATCTGGCGCTTGAAGGAGAGTTTCATGAGACGAAGCCGTCCTCTAGAAGTTGGCCGACACATAAAGCTGCACGACGTTGGCGTTGTACGCATACAAGCCGCCCGTGCGCAGGTCGGTGAAGTCATTGAAGCGGAAGCGCTTGAGCTCATAGGCGCCGGTCAGCTTCACGTCGTAACCCGCAGGCATGCGGGGCAGCGTGTAACTGAGCTTGGCCGACAGCGCGGTGCTGTTGAAGGTGCTGAGCTGGCGGTTGCGCGATATGTAGAGCGTTTCTGATTGCGCGTTGTCGCTGTAGAACAGCGCCTTGGTCTGCGAATAGCTGCGCAGAGACGCGTCAAGAAGGAAACTCTGCCCCAGGTATTTGCTGCCACCGAACTCAAAGGTATGGGCCTTGATGTCCCAAGTGTCCCAGTAGTAGCGGTACTCGGCGCGAAAGGAACTGCGCGCGACCCAGGCGCTGGTGTCGGTGATGCTGCGGACCTTGACCGCACGGCCAGTGCGCGTGCGCGGGTTGCGTTCTGGCACCGCGGCGCCAAAGACACGCGCGACGCGGTAGGGGCTGCCCAGGTAGCCGTCGTCGGAGATGACTTCGGCGTTGGCGCTGACCAGCCAGCGCGGCGACAGAATCTGCGTCAACCCGGTGCGGTACTGCCAGTGCGTGGCCCTGTCGATCCAGCCCGCCACGCCTTTCTTGCCCACCTGGTCATGCGCCCGCGTGAAGCCCATGCTGACGGTGGACATGCCGCCGAAGACTTCATGCGCCACGTCCAGGCCGATGGCATCGGCGGTGTAGTCGGGCTCGGTGCTGCGCGACAGTGACAACGACAGCGTGGCGTCGCGCACCACGGTCTCGGCGCTGAAGTCGTAGGCGGTGCGCTTTTCCTTGAAGGGGCTGGCCGTGGTGACGACGTCGATGGACGCGTTGCTGACCGCATCGACGTAGTACTGCGCCGACACGGACACGCGGTCGAAGAGGCTCTTGCGCACCAGGAACGCAGGGCCGGTGGCCTTGACGCCGCCGCCGTCATAGACGTGGAAGATGGCTTCGGCCTTGTCTTCGGGCAGCGTGGCGGCGGTGGCTGTGCCGGCAGTGGCTGCACTGCCGGCCATGACGCTGCCGGCAACACCGCGCCAACGCGCCGCAACCGCACGCCACAGGCTCATCGCGATGTCAGTTGCAGCCACACCCGCCCCCCTGGACACCGGTGGCGCCGCGCGCACCTTCGCGCACGTTGTGGATGTGTTCGCGGTGTTTGTCGGCCAGCACCGCGCGCGAGAACTGCATGATCGGATCCGACAGTTTTTCGCGTTCGTAAGGTTTGACCCAGGGCTGAATGGCGCAGCCTTGCAGCAGTGCGACGGTCAACGCGAGCAAGCTCGGGCGCAGCATCGGCTTCATTCCTTCACCAGCTCGCGGATCTGCCGTTCATAGGCTTCTTCCACGCCTTCGCGGTAACCGCGGTGCAGGTAGCGGACCTTGCCGTCGCGGTCGATCAGCACCGTCGAAGGCATGGCGCCCAGGTCATACAGGCGCGTGACGTTTTTCTCGGCGTCCAGCAGCACCGGAAACTTCAGGCCCCACTTGGCGGCGGTGGCCGCGCCGTGGCGGGCGTCGTCGTCGATGTTGACCGCCAAGAGCGTGAAGCCCGAACTGCGGTACTTCTCAAACAGGCGGGACAGATGCGGCATCTCTTGCTTGCACGGGCCGCACCAACTGGCCAGAAGTTCACCAGCCCGACCTGGCCGCGCTGTTCCTGCAGGCGCAGGTTGCGGCCTTCGGCGCTCTTGAGCGTGAAGTCGGGCGCGGCGGCTTGTGGCGTGACGACGGCATGGGCGAATGGGTGGGCCAACGCGCTGAAGCACATGGCCGTGGCGACGATGAACTCGCGCATGATGCTCATCAGAAGAACACCGTCAGGCCAGCAGTCACTTCCAGGTTCTGCGTGCTCTGGCGGCGGCCCAGCAGGTCAAGCGTGAAGACGTGGTCGCGCACGTCGGCTTGCAGACTGAACCAGTCGGCCACGATCAGCCGCATGCCGAAACCGGCGTGGAAGGTCTGGCGTTTCTGGCCCGCAAAATCGGTGCTGCCCACGCCAGCCAGGATGTAGCCCTGTGTCGCCTTGGCGTAATTGCGGCCGAAGAAAACCTCGCCCGGCAGCACGTTGTAGCCGGCGCTGACGGCGTAGTAGCTCAAGCGTTCGGTGCGGTTGACGAAGACACCGCCGGGCAGGATCTGGCGGAAGTTTTCGTCGCTGACCTTGGTGCGGCCCAGCGTGGCGTCGACAAAGATGTCTTCGGTGACGTGGTACGCCACACGCAGGCCGCTGACCGTGCTGGCGCCGAAGTTCTGCGTCGCGTAGGTGCCGGCGTAGAGGCCGACCGCAAAATCATTGGACGGGTACTTGGGGCGCTTGACGTCGCGCCTGTCGACCTGCGGATTGATGACCTGTTCTGCGGTGGAAGCAGGAGCGGTAGTCTGCGCAAAGGCCAGCGGGCACAGCGCGACCAGGGCCAGCAGGGTGATGAAGTTTTTTGCTTGCATAGGCGTTCAGAAGAAAAAGGCAATGCCCGCCGTGACGGCGCGGTATTCGATGCTGCGGTTGTCGGCTACAAAAGCGGTGTACACGGAGCCGTCCAGCCGCACCACGAAACGTTCAGCCAGGTACCACCGCAAGCCCAGCGTGGCATGCGCGAGCTTGGCGTCGGTGGCTGCGGCGTTGACCAGGCTGGCGTTTGGGATGTTCTTGAACTTGCCGAGGCCGACACTGAAGAACGGCGACAGGCGACGGTCTGACCACGGCTCGGACGTAAGGCTCACGGCCCAGAAATCGGTGCCTGAAAACACGCCCTGCACCTGGCCCAGTTTCAGCTCGACGCCCACCGCGTCGGCCAGCCGATACTGGGTCCACAGCTTCAGCATCGGCTCGGACTTGAAGCGGCCCCAGGCGGCGCCGAATTCGAGCTTGCGACCCAGGTAGTCGTCCAGCACCAGGTCGCGGAAGGTCTTGCCGTCGCCCGCTTCTGTCAGCGTGGATTGCAGCTGCTGGCGCGCCACCCAGCCCACCTGGCCGCCTTCAGCGCGCACGCGGTACCAGTCGGTGCGGCGCAGTTCCACGGTGACCCACTGGCGCCGCTCCACGACGTGGAAGACCGGGTAGCCGCGGCCGGGGCCGGTGTGCATTTCCAGGAACGGGGCGTTGACATGCAGGCGCTCGGCGTTGGCTTCGAGCAAGGGCACGGCCAAGCCCGTCGGCGCGGGCGATGCAGAAGGCGCTGCCATCTGCGCCGCAGCGCACAGCGCCACGCTGCACACGCAGGCGCACACCAGCGCGCGCAGGGCTTGGGCGGGAGAGAACATCAGTTGGTGTTGCAAGTGCCGGTGGCGGGGTCTGCGGGCGTGAACATGGTGTTGGCGGCGGCACTGAATTCGTCCTGGCCTTGCGGCATGGGGCGGTTGATCCAGTACCGGATGAGCTTGGCGCCGGCGTCGTCGGGGGTGTCGAAGATCAGACCACCGCCGTGCAAGACACCCCGCACCAAAGGCTTGTTGATGAGGCGGCTCTGGTCTGGGCTGCCCACCACCGTTTCGCCAAGCGACGAATAGTAGTTCTTGAACATGTCGCTGGCGCGCAGCGCAGCGGGGGTCAGCGTCAGATCGGCGGGCGGGGCGCGGCCAAAAAGTCGCAGCGCGCCACCGGTGCCGCTGGTGTTGTCGTGGCAGCCTGCCGCAGCACAAGTGTTGGTGGTGGCCACGCCGTTGATCACTGCGCGCAGTGGCGTGTTCAACACCGGGTTGACACAGCGCTGGAAGTACACGAACGACAGCTTCTGCCCGCTGGCCCCGGGCGGGTTGCTGACCGTGTCGGGGTTGCCAAGCGGGCTGCCGCCGCCGCATGCAATGAGCATGGCGGCGGCGGCAGCGCTGGTCAAAAGAGGGGTTGTTCTCAGCTGTCTCGCCATGGGGGAAAAATGCGCCATCACTGTTGTGTCGCGCAGCCGCGCGTGATCCACGCGGCGATACGGTTGTAGCCCGTGCTGCCCACCGGCAGCAGCGCGGTCGTCTGCGCCAGGTCACCACTGGGGTGCGGCACCGTGCTGGGCCGCGCCAGCAGCGGGTTGGCCGCCGGGGTGCAGGTGTTGTTGACCATGCTGAGGGTGACGTTGAAGTCGCCCTCTTCACTGCCGGTGAGCACGAAGCGGTTGCGCGGGTTGCCCAGGCCCGCCTGGTGGCAGCCGGCGCACTGCGTGCGCAGGATGGGCTGCACCTGTGACAGGAATGTTTCCTGGCTCAGTGCGGCCACCGTGCGCACGCCGCTGTTGCTGTCGAAGGGGTCGTTGTAGTACTGCCCGCCCAGGTCCATCCACTCGGCCAGCAGACGCTTTTCGGCCCTGTTCAGCAGAATCGCATGGTTGGGCGCGGTAGCGGGCGGCGTGGGGTGTGCCAGCGCGGTGTCGGAACCGGCCTTCAGCGTCTGCCCCCACATGATTTCGGTCAGCCGGCTCTTGCGCGCCTGGCCGGCGGTGTTGGCCGCGCCAGAACTCGTCTCGACCAGGGACGGCCCCCGCACGACTTCGGGCACGCCTTCGCGCACGCGGATCACCGGGCGGCCGGTGGTGGCGTCGATCACCGGGTCGCCCAGCAGCAGTTCTTCATACGACACCAGACGCCCGGTGCCCGACACGGTGGCGCGCAGGTCCAGCTTCAGCGTGTCGGCATGGCAGCCGACGCAGGTCTGGCTGCCGTTGACGCCACGGGCACGGGTCCACAGCGGCTGGATGTGTTCGGGGTAGTTGATGACGCCGTTGACGGGCACGGCAGTGGTCAGGTCATCGGCAGTGGTCAGGTCATCGGCCGGGTCGGGGTTGCCGGTGTAGCGCAAGGAGATCGACGCACGGGCCGTGACACCGGCCTGCGTGGTGTCGGCCCAGTAGTCGCTGTAGACGGGGCTGACCGCCAAAGTCAGCGCCGTCGGGTCCAGCCGCGTGCGCAACGACGCCAGCGTCTCGCCGCTCTGGTGCTGCGCCGACAGTGCAGCCTTGATGCCGGCCGGCAGTGTGTTGACCACGGCGCCGCTGTTCAGTGCCGCGCCACGGCGCGGGCTGTGGCAGCCGTCGCAGGTGCGGCGTTCACCGGGGCGCACCTGAATCCAGTTGGTGTGGGTCTGGATGGACCGGCCTTCGGCGTCGATGACCGACAGCGCCAGCGGCACGTCGGCCGGCACCTGCAGCTTGAAGCTGCCGTCGGGTTCGATCGGGGCATAGCCCAGGATCTGCATCTGCTCGAATTCTGTTTCGCCAATGGCCTGGCGCGTGCCCATGCCGCCGCTGGGCGGTGGCACACCGCGCATGGCGCGGACAAAGCGCGCCGGGGCGCAGTGGTAGGCGGCATCGGCCGGGTTCTTCAAGCGCGCCAGATCGGCCACCATGCTGCGGGTGTCGGCGGTATCGGTGGGCGCCTTCAGCGGGATGTTCTGGGCGCAGCCTGCGCTGCGATCAGACGCGGTCATCATGCCTTCGGCCATGCGGTTCAGGCCGTCGGTGTCGTAGACGCTGCGCACTTCGATCAGCGCCATGTTCTGTGCGGCCAGGGCTGCATCCACCGTTGTCGGCTCGACCACATTAGGTTCGGTGCGCGCCACCAGTGCCACCGGGTCGGTCAACATGAAACCCTGCGGCGGTGCGGCGACGATCAGCCAGGTCTGGTTGGCCGGGTTGAACATGTAGATGGCGTAGGCCGAAGGCGCGTTGTCCTGCACGCCATCAGCCGCGCGCGCGGCCATGGTTCGGTTGGTGTCACCCAGGGTGGCTTTTTCCGCGTCGGTGAGCGTGGTGCAAGAGACGACTGCACCGTTGCGCGTCACCTCACAGGGGCGGTAAGCCACCAGGATGCGGTCGCTGCCGTCCCACAGCGGGTACGGTGTGGTGGCGCGGCCGGCCAGCGACAGGCCACGGCCGTCGGACATCTGGCGCGTCGGGTCGAACGGGTCGTTGGCGGCGGGTGTCTGCCCACCCTGCGCCGGCACGCTGGTGCTGGCCGGCGTGTTGTTTTCGGAATAGCGCGCCGCGTCCACCATCAGCAGCGACCCGCCCTCTTGCGTGCCCGACAGTGGCATCAGCGTCGACACCAGCTGGCCCGCGTAGCGGCCGCGCGGGTCCATGTCGCGTGGGTGCAGGAAGCTGTTGCCGGGGCTTTGCGCGCCGTACAGCACGAACATGTCGGTGCCGTCGGGCTTGCTGCGGAAGACGGCGAAGCGGTTGCGGTCGGCGACGTGTTCCCAGCGCGCGAACATGATGTCGCCGTTGGGGCGGATCACGGGGTTGCGCTCGTGGCTCTGGTTGAAGCTGATCTGCTGGATGTTGCTGCCGTCTGCCGCCATGCTGTGCAGGTTCATGACCCGCTCGCGCTCGTATTCGTCAGCGGCAAAGTAGGCGCGGCCCAGGGCCTGCATGCGGCTGCTCTTGGCTTGGCGGTTGCTGGAGAAGATGATGCCGCGGTTGGCGGGCAGGTACACCGGGTCGACATCGTCGGCGTCGCTGCTGGCGGTGACGCGCCTGAAACTGCCGCCGGTGAGGCTGGCGCCCGTCATGTCGTATTCCCAGACGTTCCAGCGGCCCGTGCAGGCGGGCTGGCCGTTGATGGTGGACGTGTTGCCGGTCGGGCACTTCATGGCAAAGACGATCTTCTTGCCGTCGTAGCTGACTTCCGGGTCGGACGCGTCGCCCTGGCCTTGCGTGAAGCGCGCGGTGAGGTTGTGTTCAGTGGCGCTGGCGCTGGATTTCTCGCGCAGCATCAGGTCGCCACCGGGTGCGCTGTTGGCCGCGTCGGTGGGGTTCATGCCGACGGCCGTGGCGCGCTTGACGTAGGCGATGGGCACGTCGCCATTGACGGTGTCGATATCTTCACCGCCGCTGCCCGAGCAGGCGGCCAGCGTCAACACCGAGAGCAGCAGGGTCGGCCAGCAGGTGGCGCGGTGCAGGGCGGAAGGCAGGCTCAACATCGTCGTCTCCCGGATAAATTATTGGCAGGCTGTTGGGGTGGCTGCACTGGCGGATGCGGCAGCCGTGTTCGGCAAGCCGTGCAGCAGACCCGAAGACGCGTGCAGCACGCCCTGTGCATCGACCAGCACGGCGTCGATGCCACTCATCTGCTCCACCAGCGCCAGGCCGCGCTCGGCACCCAGCACAAAGACGGCCTTGGACAACGCTTCGCTGCTCAGGCCGTCTGGCGCCAGGATGGTCACGCTGTGCAAGCCGCGCGGGCTCTGGCCCGTGGCCGGGTCGATCAGGTGGTGCACACGTTCTGCGCCATCGTCAAAATAACGTTCGTAGTCGCCGGATGTCGAGATCGACACGTCTTCCAGCGGCAGCACCGCCACCGCTTCACCGGGCATGCGCGGGTCGCGGATGGCCACGGTCCACGGCCGGCCGCGGCGGTCGCCCAGCACGCGGCTGTCGCCACCGGCGCTGACCATCGCGTGGCGGATGCCGCGCCGCGCAAGCAGCGCCACGGCGCGGTCCACGGCGTGGCCCTTGGCGAAGCCGCCCAGGTCGATGCGCATGCCGTCCTGCGCAAAGCGCAGGCTGCGGCTGCGGGGGTCCAACTGCAACTGCCGCCAGCCCACCAGCGTGCGCGCGTGGGCCAGCGCGGCGGGCGTGGGCCGGACCCGGCGGCGGTAGTCGTAGAGCTGGCCGACGGCGGCATAGCTGATGTCGAAGGCGCCGTTGCTGAGCCTTGAGAACGTGATGGCCTGTTCAACCAGCCGGTACATCTCTTCCGACAGCGGCACCGGCTGGCGGCCGGCTTCGCGGTTGATGCGGCAGAGTTCGCTTGTGGCCTTGTGCGGGCTCATCGCGCGGTCGACGCGGTGCATCTCGTCCATCACCGCGGCCACGGCGGCTTCGCCGCTGCGGCGGTCTTCGGCCCACAGTTCCACCCGGATGGCAGTGCCCATGATGGCCTCTTCACGCTGCAACCAACCGGCGGGCGTTCGCTCGACGCGGCGCGCAAAGTCGAAGTGGCGTTGGTTGGGGCTGGCGAAAGTGGACAACATGGTGCGTGCGGGGCCGACGAGGGAGATTCGGGGATATCGGCCCAAGGCCGGCTGGTGTGTGGTGGATCGGTTGCGGGTGAGCGGCACGTGGCACGTGGCGCGTGGCGCGCAACGTTGCACATCAGGCGGGGCGGAAGTTACCGGGCCGCGCCGAGCTTTGCAGTGACCGCTGGTGCCCTTGTGCGTGCAAATGATTCAGCGCGCGGGCTGTCTTCCAGGCCCGTCCCACAGGACAGGCCGGCGCAGCGTGACAGGCATCACGAAGTCCCCGATTTGAGGGGGTGTTCCACGGGCTTCGCAATGGCTCGCTGCGTCAGTCGGGGTGCGCGTGGCGGCTGGTGCTTGTTGCTTTCACTCACCCGGGGCTGGCACGGGGCACGGCCCTGAGCGGTCACATGCGCGGTCACATGCGCGATTACATGCGCGGTCACATGCGCGATTACATGCCCTTGAACAGGCCCGCATAGCT
>JANMKK010000269.1:0-2085 GCA_031372005.1 Rubrivivax sp. | reverse complement strand
CCGGCGCGGCCTGGGTCGCCAGCCTGGCGCCTTGACGCCGATGGACGACGGCCCGCAGATCCAATTGCTGCACGCGGAAGCAGCGGCGCACCTTGGTGCTGTCCGCCAGCTCTTCGTTGAATACGCGGGCACGCTGAACGTCGACCTGTGCTTTCAGAATTTCGACGCCGAACTGGCCGGCCTGCCCGGCGACTACGCGCCGCCTGGCGGCGCGCTGCTGCTGGCGCTGGTGGACGGTGAACCCGCCGGCTGCGTGGCCATGCGCCCGCTGCCCGAGGCCGACCACACCAACGCCTGCGAGATGAAGCGGTTGTATGTGCGGCGCGCCTTCCGCCGCTTTGGGTTGGGCCGGTTGCTGACACAGCAGTTGATGGACCTGGCCACGCAGTCGGGACACTCCTGCATGCTGCTGGACACGCTGGACGACATGGAGGTGGCGCGCGGCCTGTACACGTCGCTGGGATTCGAAGAGATCCCGCCCTACTACTTCAACCCGGTCCCCGGGGCACACTACCTCAAGGTTGAACTTGACGCGCCGGGCACCCGCTGGTGAGCGCTGCCTGCTCGCACAACGTGCCCGAACCACTTGCCCAAGACCCTTGCGCATTGCCGTTGCGCATTACTGTTCCCCAATACCGTTGCCCACCGCTTCCAACCCAACCCGCCATGACCGCACTGCGAACCGTCTTTTCAACCCTTTGCCTGCTGCTGGCAGGCGCTGCCCATGGCCCCGCTCTTGGCGCTGCCGACGGCCTGGTGTCGGTCAAGAGCCCGTACTCCGCGCGTGAAACCATGACGCGGCTGGAAGACTTGGTGAAAGAACGCGGGCTCACCGTGTTTGCGCGCATCGACCACGCCGCCGGCGCGGCCAAGATCGGCCAGGCGCTGCGTGCGACCGAAGTGCTGATCTTCGGCAACCCGCAAGGCGGCACCCCTTTCCTGGACTGCGCGCAGACCGTGGGCATCGACCTGCCGCTGAAAGCGCTGGTGTGGGAAGACGCGTCGGCGCAAGTCTGGCTCAGCTACAACGACACCGCCTATCTGGCCCGCCGCCACGCGGCGCCGGACTGCCCGGCGGTGGAAAACCTGCGCCGCGCGTTGGCTGGCATTGCTGAAGCGGTGACGACGAAATGAACCGCCCGATGAACCGCCCGATGAACCCCCTTTTGGCAACGCCGTGAGCGCCCTGCCACCCCCTGGCAGCGCCGAATTTGACGCGCTGCTGCACACCATCCGCTTCCCCGGCGACGCCGACCCCGCCGAGACGCGCGAATGGTTGGACGCGCTGGCCACGCTGGTGCGCCAGGGCGGCGTCGAGCGCGCCCGCTTTGTGCTGGCAGCGCTGCAAGATGAAGCGCGCCGGCATGCCCTGGCCTGGCAGCCGCAGCGCCACACCCCATACCTCAACACCATCGCGCTTGATGCGCAGGCGGCCTTCCCCGGCAACCTGGAGATCGAACAGCGCCTGGCCGCGCTGATGCGCTGGAACGCGCTGGCGATGGTGGTGCGTGCCAACGCGCGGCAGGGTGAGCTGGGTGGCCACATTGCCAGTTATGCATCGGCGGCAGACCTCTTTGAAGTCGGCTTCAACCACTTCTTTCGCGCCCGCCATGAATCGGTCAACGGCGGCCATGGCGGTGACCTCGTGTTCTTCCAGCCGCACTCCGCGCCCGGTGTCTATGCGCGCGCCTTTGTTGAAGGGCGTTTGAGCGAAGGCGATCTGGACCACTACCGCCAGGAAGTCGCTGCCACGGCCCTGCGCGCGCAGGGCGGCAACGTGCGCGGCTTGAGCTCTTATCCGCACCCGTGGCTCATGCCCGACTTCTGGCAGTTCCCCACCGGGTCGATGGGCTTGGGGCCGCTGTCGGCGGTGTACCAGGCGCGTTTCATGCGATACCTCGAACACCGCGGACTGCAAAAGCCCGGTGATCGACGGGTTTGGGGCTTCTTCGGCGACGGCGAAATGGACGAACCCGAATCGCTGGCCGGCTTGAGCCTGGCGGCGCGCGAGAACCTCGACAACCTGGTCTTCGTCGTCAACTGCAACCTGCAGCGCCTGGACGGCCCGGTGCGCGGCAACTGCCG
>JANMKK010000189.1:0-1644 GCA_031372005.1 Rubrivivax sp. | reverse complement strand
GCCAGGGGTTGGGCAATCGTCGATGGGTTCATGCGGGGTGGGCCTCACGGTGCAGACAGTTCCCGCTTGACGCGGGCGACAAAGGCGTTGCGCTCGGCGGCGGTGACGTGGTTCATGTTGTAGAGCTGCAGCCACTGCATGCGGCAGCGCTTGGCGTACAGCGGTCGCAAACCTTTCATGAAGAGGCTGCGGCCCGGGTCGCCGATCATTTTCAGCCACCACCAGGGTGAGCCCGAAGTGGTGATGCCGATGAAGCGCCGGATGTTGGACAGCTCACCCCCGATGGTGCGCTGCCTGCCCGTGGCGATGCGGAAGCTGACCCCCGGCAACCACACCCTTTCGAGCCAGCCTTTGAGCATCGCCGGTGCGCCGTAGAACCAGGTGGGATAGACGACCACCCAGCCTTCGGCCCAACGCAGCGCGTCCACGTGGGCGGCCACGCCAGCGATGTTCTGCGCCGTGTCGCCCAGGTACGTGGCCTTTTCGGCCGCGCTGAAGACGGGGTTGAAGCCTTCGGCGTAGAGGTCGATCTGGCGCAGTTCATGGCCGGCTGCGCGCAACGCATCGGCAGCGGTGCGGCGCAGCGCAGCACCGTAGCTGTGCGGGTCGGGGTGGCAGTAGACCAGCAAGAGCCTCATGGGTGCATCAAGCTGCGCATCACAACTGCCCACCCACGATGCCCAGAACCTGTTCGTCCCAGGCCCGCACCTTGCCCGGGTTCATCAGGCCGTGCGGGTCGGTCAGCCTCTTGAAGGCGAGTTGCGCCGTGTCCACCTGCTTCATGCCGCCGTCTTCCAGCACCCAGGTGTGGGGGTCGAAGATCCAGCAGCCGTCGGCTTCAAAGCTCTGGATCAAGGTGCGCAACTGCGCTTCATCAAAGTACTGCACCAGCGGCAACGCGAAGGCGACGAGTTCACCGCCTGAGCGGCTGAATTCGTGGTGCATCAGCACCTCGTCGCCAAAGCGCTGCATCTGCCGCGACACCAGCGCGGGGTCGAGCGGGCCGGGGTAGGCCACTTGCAGATACGTCACGCTGCGGTCGGACTTCAGCGCTTCGAGCGTGGTGTGGTTGTAGGCGCATTCGGTGGCCGGGGGCAGGCCCTGCGCGATGAGCTCGGCCTCGCTGCCCTGCATCACCACGCGGCCGCCATGGGACCGTACCAGCGCGGCGTAAGCCGGCAGCGTGGCAGGTGAGACCTGCGCGAACATGGCGTCGGCGTCTTGCAGCCAGCCGCGCAGGCCGGCGTAGTAGGGCGTGATGCGGCGTTCCACCGCGCTGAGCTGAAACACGTCCATCGCGCCTTGCAGCGCTGCGGCACCGGCAGCCAGGCCAAAGCGCAACACGTCATCGTAGGCATCGAAGAGCGCGACCGTGTGCTGCCATTCGATGAAAGGCGTCAGCGCCACATCGACCTCGGTGATGACGCCGTTGCTGCCGTAGGCGTGGTGCGCCTTCTGGATGTCGGCACCGATCAGGTCCAGCACCCGCGGCGTTTCTTCCAGCGTGACGATGCGCAGCCGCCGCACATTGCCGGCATCGGCCAGGATGCCGTGGCGGATGCTGCCGATGCCGCTGTGGCCGCCGGCGATGAAGCCGCCCAGCGTGGCGATGCGCTCGGTGCTGGGCCACATGCGCAGCTGCTG
>JANMKK010000164.1:0-10881 GCA_031372005.1 Rubrivivax sp. | reverse complement strand
TTGCATTGGCGGCAACATCGCCATGAACGCCGGTGGCAAGAAGGCCGTGCTCTGGGGCACGGCGCTGGACAACCTGGCGAGCTGGAAGATGGTGACGCCCGATGCCAACTGGCTGGAAGTCACGCGCCTGAACCACAACCTCGGCAAGATTCACGATGCGCCTTTGGCCAGCTTCGAGCTGAAGTACTTCGACGCCAGCGGCAAGACGCTGCAGCGCACCGAACGGCTCGACATTCCGGGGAGCAGGTTCCGCAAGGAAGGCCTGGGCAAGGACGTCACCGACAAGTTTCTGGCCGGCCTGCCCGGCATCCAGAAAGAAGGCTGCGACGGCCTGATCACCAGCGCGCGCTGGATCGTGCACCGCATGCCCAAGCACACCCGCACCGTGTGCATGGAATTCTTCGGCAACCCGAAGGACGCGGTGCCCAGCATCGTCGAGATCAAGGACTATCTCTTTGGTTTGAAAGAGCAGGGCGTGCTGCTGGCCGGCCTGGAACACCTGGACGACCGCTACCTGCGCGCGGTGGGCTACGCCACCAAGAGCAAGCGTGCGCTGGCCGGGTCCGGCCTGCCGAAGATGGTGCTTATCGGCGACATCGTCGGTGACGATGAAAACGCCGTCGCGCGCGCCGCCAGTGAAGTCGTGCGCATTGCCAACAGCCGCGCCGGCGAAGGCTTCACGGCGGTGAGCGCCGACGCGCGCAAGAAGTTCTGGCTCGACCGCAAGCGCACAGCGGCCATCGCCAAGCACACCAACGCCTTCAAGATCAACGAAGACGTGGTGATCCCGCTGCCGCGCATGGGCGAGTACACCGAGGGCATCGAGCGCATCAACATCGAACTGAGCCTGCGCAACAAGCTGGAGCTGGTCGATGCGCTGCACGCCTTTTTCTTGCGCGGCAAGCTGCCGCTTGGGAAAAGCGACGACGCGGGCGACATCCCCAGCGCAGAGCTGCTGGAAGACCGCGTGCAGCAGGCGCTTGCCCTTCTGACTGAAGTGCGCGCGCTGTGGCAGCACTGGCTGGATAACCTGGATATGGTGCAGCCCGAGACGCAGGAGACCTGCTTCGCGCCGCTGCAGGACTGGCGCTTGCGCGCCAGCTGGAAGACGCAGATCCTCAAGCCCTTGCAGCAGCTCTTCGCAGGCAGCGCCTTCACCCAATTGCTGGACGAGTGCCGCAGCATCCACAAGGGCGTGCTTCGTGGCCGCGTGTGGGCTGCCTTGCACATGCATGCCGGCGACGGCAACGTGCACACCAACATCCCCGTCAACAGCGACAACTACGCCATGTTGCAGACGGCGCATGAAGTGGTGGCGCGCATCATGGTGCTGGCGCGGCGGCTGGGTGGCGTCATCAGCGGTGAACACGGCATCGGCATCACGAAGCTGGAATTCGTCACCGACGATGAGCTGAAAGCCTTCGCCGACTACAAAGCCCGCATCGACCCCGATGGCCGCTTCAACAAGGGCAAGCTGTTGCGCGGTGCGATGATTGATTCACGCCATGCCGATCTGAGCGCGGCGTACACGCCGAGCTTCGGCCTGATGGGGCATGAATCGCTCATCATGCAGCAGAGCGACATCGGCGCCATCAGCGACAGCATCAAGGACTGCCTGCGCTGCGGCAAGTGCAAACCGGTGTGCGCCACGCATGTGCCGCGCGCCAACCTGCTGTACAGCCCGCGCAACAAGATCCTGGCCACATCGCTGCTGATCGAGGCTTTCCTGTACGAAGAACAGACGCGCCGCGGCATCAGCGTGCAGCACTGGGAAGATTTCGAGGACGTTGCCGACCACTGCACCGTGTGCCACAAGTGCCTGTCGCCGTGCCCCGTGAACATCGACTTTGGCGACGTCACCATGGCCATGCGCAACCTGCTGCGCAAGATGGGCAAGAAGAGCTTCCGCCCGGGCAATGCGGCGGCGATGATGTTCTTGAACGCCACCAACCCGCAGGCCATCAAGCTGATGCGTGGCGCGATGGTCGATGTGGGCTTCAAGATGCAGCGCTTCTTGAACGGTCTGATGAAACTTGCCGCGCGCAAGCAAACAGTGGCGCCACCGGCCACGCTGGGCGCGGCACCGCTGAAAGAGCAGGTCATCCACTTCATCAACAAGAAGATGCCGGGCGGCTTGCCGAAGAAGACCGCGCGGGCGCTCTTGGACATTGAGGACAAGGACTACGTCCCGATCATCCGCAACCCAGCGGCCACCACGGCCGAGACCGAGGCGGTGTTTTACTTTCCGGGCTGCGGGTCAGAGCGCCTGTTCAGCCAGGTCGGCCTGGCCACGCAGGCCATGCTGTGGCACGCGGGCGTGCAGACCGTGCTGCCACCCGGCTACCTGTGCTGCGGCTACCCTCAGCGCGGCAGCGGGCAGGCCGACAAGGCCGAGAAGATCATCACCGACAACCGGGTGCTGTTCCACCGTGTGGCCAACACGCTGAACTACCTGGACATCAAGACCGTGGTGGTGAGTTGTGGCACCTGCTATGACCAGTTGCAGGGCTACAAGTTCGAGGACATCTTCCCTGGCTGCCGCATCGTCGATATCCATGAATATCTGCTTGAAAAGGGCATCACGCTGAACGACACGCAGCAGTCCGCCTACCTCTATCACGACCCCTGCCACAGCCCGATGAAACTGCAGGAACCGATGAAGACGGTGAAGGCCTTGCTGGGGCCGAACGTGGTCAAGAACGAACGCTGCTGCGGCGAAAGCGGCACGCTCGGTGTAACGCGGCCCGACATCAGCACGCAGGTGCGCTTTCGCAAAGAGGAAGAGATTCGGAGTGGTGAAATCTTGCTGCGTGAGTTGGTGGCGAAGTTGCCCAACCCCGCACCGTCGCTCAGCGCCGCTAACTCTTCCAAAGACAAGGCCAACGTCAAGATCCTTACCAGTTGCCCCAGCTGCCTGCAGGGCCTGAAGCGCTATGAGGACGACCTGCAAAGCGGCTTGCTGGAAGCCGACTACATCGTGGTTGAAATGGCGCGTGTGATGCTGGGCGAAGACTGGTTGCAGCAGTACGTGGCGCGGGCCAATGCGGGCGGCATCGAGCGCGTGCTGGTGTAGGGATTTCCGCAGGGATTACCGCGTCACCGGCAGGCCCTTTTGACAGCAGGGCGTGCCGCGTGATGCGCGCAGGCGGTGCACAGGGCAGGGCTAAACTCTGGTTACTCTTTCTCTCCGCAAAGCCCCATGGCCGGCCTAGACCGCAACACCCCGCAGCCGACCACACTCACCGTGCACCAAGCGTCCCGCGTGCTGGAAGTGGCTTTTGATGACGGTGCGCAGTTCCGCATTCCCTTCGAGTTGATGCGCGTGTATTCCCCGTCGGCCGAAGTGCAGGGTCACGGCCCCGGGCAGGAAGTGCTGCAGACGGGGAAGCGGGAAGTTGGTATCGATGACCTCTCAGCCGTCGGCCATTACGCCGTGCAGCCGCGCTTCTCGGACGGCCACGACACCGGCATCTTTTCTTGGGACTACCTCTACAAGCTGGGCCGTGACCAGGCAGAGATGTGGCAGCGCTACGAAGAACGCTTGGCCGCAGGCGGCCTGAGTCGTGATGCGGCCATGGTTCCAGCCGCTGCCACTGCCGCAGCCGGCGCCTGCAAAAGTCATTGACTGAGTCACGGACACCGCGGACGCACCATGGCCCAGACCCACTTCGGCTACCAGACCGTTGACGACGCCGACAAGGCGCGCCGCGTGCGCGGCGTCTTCGACTCCGTCGCTTCGCGCTACGACCTCATGAACGACGTGCTGTCGATGGGCCTGCACCGCGCCTGGAAGGCCTACGCCGTGGCCGTTGCCGCTGTGCAGCCGGGCATGCAGGTGCTGGACATCGCGGGCGGCACCGGGGACCTGGCGCGCGCTTTTGCCCATCGCGTGGGCGCTGCCGGCCGTGTGGTGCTGACTGACATCAATGAAGCCATGCTGCGCACCGGCCGCGACCGGCTTCTGGATGAAGGCCTGCTGCTGCCGACAGCAGCCTGCGATGCCGAACACCTGCCTTTTGCCACTGGCTCGGCAAACGGCGGCTTCGACCTCGCCAGCGTCGCCTTCGGACTGCGCAACATGACGCACAAGGAAGCCGCGCTGAAAGAAATGTGCCGCGTCCTCCGCCCCGGCGGGCGTTTGCTGGTGCTGGAGTTTTCGACCCCGGCCGCGCCGCTGAAAAAACCGTACGAGTGGTATTCCTTCAGTTTCATGCCGATGATGGGCAAGCTCATCGCGGGTGACGCCGACAGCTACCGCTACCTGGCCGAAAGCATCCGCATGCACCCCGACCAGGGGACGCTGAAAACGATGATGCAAGCCTCGGGCTTTGCCCATGTCGATGTGCACAACCTGGCGGCGGGCATCGTGGCCCTGCACGTGGGTGTGAAGTGCTGAGCCGACTCCGTTCTGGCTGGCGTTCGGCTTCAAATCCACGCAGCCACGCCACCCAAGGCGACATGCAGGCCTTCCTGCACGTCGCCCGCCAGAGCTTCCTGCAGATGCAGGCCGCGTGGGACCGCGCCGACCTGCCCGCGCTGGGCGTCATGGCGACCGAGCCCTTGCTGGAAGACCTGCGCGAACAACTGGCCCTGCGCGGCCCCGGCCCCAACCACACCGAGGTGCTGGAGTTGCAGGCGCGGCTGCTGGCGCTGGACGAACTGCACGAAGCTTTCCTGGCCAGCGTCGAGTTCACCGGACTGATCCGCGAACAGCTGGATGAAGCCGCAGAGCCTTTCCGGGAACTCTGGCTGCTGGCCAAGCTCAAGACCGCAGGGCGCGGATGGCGGCTGGCGCGGGTGCAGTCGCTGGGTTGAGGCTGGACGTGAGGATCCGGAAGGACTTGCACGGCTGGCGAAGGCCCTGCGGCGATTTCACGCCGCCGGGCTGAGCGGCCCGTGACTTTGTGCGCCGAGCCGCCCCGAGTGAGGGGGGCTGCCTTGCTCCTGGCCGTCAAGGGCCTAGGGTTACACTGGAAAGTGTGACCCTGCCGGGTTTGCAAAGCTCAAGCAAACCGTGCTGAAACAGCCACCGAGAACCGGGCCAAATCAAGCCAATAGGCCCTCGGCATGCTTGCACGGCAGTTGATTTTTTACGCTGAATCGATAGAGGACCTGCGCATGAACCTGTTGACGCCGAATGCCCCGACCCGGGCCCGCCTTTGGATTCCGCTGGCGGTGGTGGCCACTGCGGCACTCTTTGTGGGTTGCGGCGAAAAGAAAGATAAAGCTGCCAGTCAGACCGCAGCCAAGGTCGGCAAGGACGAGATCACCGTCCACCAGATCAACTTCGTGCTGCAGCAGCAGCGCAACCTGCGGCCCGAGCAGACTGATGCCGCCACGCGGCAGATCCTGGACCGACTGATCGAGCAGCAACTGGCGCTGCAGAAGGTGGACGAACTCAAGCTCGACCGCGACCCACGCGTGGTGCAGCAGCTGGAAGCCGCACGCCGTGAAATCCTGGCCCGCGCCTATATCGAAAAGGTCGGCGAAGCAGCCCCCAAGCCCACCGCCGAAGAGATCAAGAAGTACTACGACGACAAGCCCGAACTGTTCCGCGAGCGGCGGGTCTACAGCATTCAGGAAATTGCAGTTGAGGCGCGGCCCGACCAGGTGCAGGAACTGCGCGCCAAGCTCTCCGACGCCAAGAGCATCAACGAATTCGTCGACTACCTGAAGGCTGCGGGCCTGCGCTTTTCGGGCAATCAGGCCGTGCGCGCGGCAGAGCAACTGCCCTTCAACACGCTGGAAGCCATGTCCAAAATGAAGGACGGCCAAGCGATGGTGGTGCCTTCGCCCACAGGCGCTACGGTCATCGTGCTGGCAGGTTCGCGCATGCAGCCGGCGACTGAAGAACAGTCGCGTCCGGCGATCGAGCAGTTTCTGCTGAATGAACGCAAGCGCAAGCTGGTGGAAGAAGACATGAAGACGCTGCGCGCCGCAGCCAAGGTCGAATTTGTTGGCAAGTTTGCGGAGGCTGCCGCTTCTGCACCGGTTGCAGCGCCCGCCGCTTCACCGGCACCGCCGGCTCCTGCAGCCAGCGGCAGCCTCAGCAGCACCGACATCAACAAGGGCCTCGGGCTCAAGTGATGACGGCCCTTGCCGCATTGCTGGCCGCGCTGCTTGCGGCCGTCCTGTTGCTGGGCACCCCGGCGCGGGCGCAGACCGCCGCTGCGGCGGCAGCACCCGCCGTGATCACCGAATACCGCTTGGGCGCTGGCGACGTGGTGCGCATCGCGGTGTTCCAGAATCCCGAGCTAACGCTGGAAACGCGTGTCACCGAAGCCGGTGTCATTTCCTACCCGCTGCTGGGCCTGGTGCGGGTGGGTGGCCTGAGTGTCACCGAAGCCGAAAAGCGCCTGGCCGACGGCCTTCGCAATGGCAACTTCGTCAAGAGCCCGCAGGTCACGCTGGTCGTGCTGCAGGTGCGTGGCAATCAGGCCAGCGTGCTGGGCCAGGTCAACCGGCCAGGCCGCTACCCCATCGAAGTGGCCGACATGCGCCTGACCGACCTGCTGGCCACAGCCGGCGGCACGGCGGCTGGCGGTGCGGACACCGTGGTCGTCACCGGCACGCGCAACGGCCAGCCCTTCCGCCAGGAAGTGGACTTGCCCACGCTGTTTGCAACGGGCGGTGCGGGCAAGGATTTCTTCGTCCTCAATGGCGACACGGTGTGGGTCGACCGCCAACCCGTCGTCTACATCTACGGCGAAGTGCAGCGCCCGGGTGCGATGCGGCTGGAGCGCGACATGACGCTGTTGCAGGCCCTGGCCACCGGCGGCGGCCTCACGGCGCGGGGCACCGAAAAGGGCATCAAGCTGCACCGCAAAGGGGATGCTGGCAAGGTCCAGGTCATTGAACCCGTCATGACCGACACGCTGCGCGAAGGGGACGTCGTCTTCGTGCGCGAGAGTCTTTTTTAGAGAGTGGTTGACGGAGTGAGTTCATGACGCTGTCGCAGTTTCTATCAATCCTGAAAGCGCGCGCCTGGCTGGCGCTGCTGATCCTGGTCGGCACGGTGGCGCTCACCTTGGGCGTCAGCCTGCTGCTGCCCAAGCAGTACAAGGCCGTCGCCAGCGTCGTCATCGACTTCAAGCCCGACCCCATCACGGCGGCGTTGTATGGCGGTGGCGGTTCGCCCACGCTGATGGCGACGCAGGTGGACATCATCAAGAGCGACCGCGTTGCAGAGCGCGTGGTGCGCAACCTGAAGCTCAACGAAAACCCCCAGGTGCGCCAGCAGTGGACCGACGAAGCCAAAGGCGTGGGCACCATTGAAAGCTGGCTGGCCAGCGTGTTCCAGAAGAACATGGACGTCGAGCCATCGCGCGAAAGCAGCGTCATTGCGGTCAGCTACAAGGCCGCCGACCCGCGCTTTGCGGCGGCACTGGCGAATGCCTTTGTGCAGGCGTACATCGACACGACGCTGGAGCTGCGCGTCGACCCGGCGCGTCAATACTCCACCTTCTTCGAGACGCGCTCGCGTGAAGCGCGTGAAGCGCTGGAACGCGCACAGTCCAAGGTCAGCAAGTTCCAGGCTGAAAAGGCCATCATCGCCACCGACGAACGGCTGGACGTGGAGAACGCGCGCCTGAATGAACTGTCGTCGCAGTTCACCGCTGTCCAGGCGATGTCGGCCGAGTCCGGCAGCCGCCAGACCCAGGCCCAAGGCAAGGACGCCGACCGCCTGCAAGAAGTGCTGAACAACCCCATCGTTGGCGCGCTCAAGGCCGACATCAACCGTGGCGAAGCGGCGCTGCAGCAGTTGGGCACGCGCCTGGGCGACAGCCACCCTCAAGTGCAGGAAGCACGCGCCAACGTGGCCGAGTTGCGCGCGCGCCTGGTGGCTGAAACCGCCAAGGTCACTGGCGGTGTCGCAGTCTCCAACACCATCAACCGCCAGCGCCAGGCCGAGATCAAGGGCTCGCTGGAAGCGCAGCGCGACAAGGTGCTGCGCATGAAGTCGGTGCGTGACGAAGGCCTGGTGCTGCTGCGCGAAGTCGAAAACGCGCAGCGCACTTATGACGCCATCCTGCAACGCTTCACGCAGACGAGCCTTGAAAGCCAGACCACGCAGAGCAACGTCAACCAGCTCACGCAGGCCGTGCCGCCGCTGGAACCCGCCACGCCACGTCTGCTGCTGAACACGCTGCTGTCAGTGCTGGTGGGTGCGCTGCTGGCGGTAGTGGCGGCGCTCGTCCTGGAACTGCGCGACCGCCGCGTGCGCAATATCGACGACCTTGTGGCCACGCTGGGCCTGCCGGTGATTGGCGCGCTGCCGCGGCCGGGCTCGAAGCTTGCAATCGGTGCTGGCAATTCCTTCATGCAGCAACGACTTTTGCAACCGCTGCCACAGCCGGCCAAGGGGGCCTGATGGCCAAGTTCAGAGACGCGACGGACGACACGACGGTGCTGCCGGCAGGCACGAATGCCGGCGTGAATGCAAGCGCCAGCGTAAGCCAGGACGATGCATCCGCTGCACCCGACCCGGCCGTGCATGACCGCTCCATCGGCGACATCCTGGCCGAACTGCGCCACCTGTCCGCAGACCAGGTAGAGAAAATTCTGGCCCACCAGCGCGCCAAAGGCGTGCGCTTTGGCGAAGCCGCGGTGGCTCTGGGCCTGGCCAGCAAGGACGACGTCATCTTTGCGCTGGCGCAGCAGTTCCACTACCCCTACGCGCCCGAAGAACAGCGCAAGCTGCAAGGCGACCTGGTGGCGCTGAACGAACCGTTCTCGGCCCGCGCGGAAAGCTTTCGCGCGCTGCGCAGCCAGCTGTTGATGCGGCTCTTCAGCGACGCCGACGGCCTGGGCGGCCCGGGGCGCGCCCTGGCCGTCGCCCTGGCCGTAATAAGCCCCGACACTGCCGACGGCAAGACCTACACCGCCACCAACCTGGCCGTCACGCTGGCGCAACTGGGCGGGCGCACGCTGCTGGTGGATGCCGACATGCGCAGCCCGCGCGTGCATGAAGTCTTCCAGCTCGGCAACCAGGCCGGGCTGTCCAGCATCTTGTCGGGCCGCGCTGACAAGCAGGTGATCCAGCAAGTGGCCGCCATTCCCAGTCTCTTTGTGTTGCCCGTGGGCACCACGCCGCCCAACCCGCAAGAACTGGTGGAGCGGCCCGCTTTCGGCATGCTGCTGCGTGAACTGGTGGCCAAGTTCGACCACGTCGTGGTGGACACGCCCGCAGCGGTGCACGGCGCCGACGCCGCCGTGATCGCTGCCAAGTGCGGTGCGGCCCTGGTGCTGGCGCGCAAGAACGTGTCGCGCAGCGCAGCGCTGCGCGAACTGGTGGCGTCGCTGGCCGGTGCGCCTGTCAAACTGGCTGGCGTGGTATTCAACGAGTTTTGAGCCCCTGAAACCCTAACTCCCATGTCCAGCGTCCTGACCCGGCCCGTGGCCCCCGGCGCGGGCTCCAACGACAAGCTGACCCTGGCGGTGCTGGCGGGCGGCTTCCTGCTGCTGCTGGTGCCCACGGTGCTGGACCTGGCGCGCCAGGTCTGGACATCCGACGAACAGGGCCACGGCCCGATCATCTGCGTCGTCAGCCTGTGGTTGATGTGGCGCCGCCGGCAGGACGTGATTGACGCGCCGTATCAGCCCGCCAACGCCGCCGGCTTTGTGCTCTTCGGCGTAGCGATGCTGCTATACGCGCTGGGCCGGTCGCAGCAAATCATCCAGGGCGAAGTGGTCGGCATCATCGTTGCCGCAGCGGCGCTGCTGTTGCTGTTGCGCGGGGTCCAGGGCCTGCGCGCGGTGGCCTTCCCGCTCTTCTTCCTGGCCTTCATGGTGCCGCTGCCGGGGGTGCTGGTGCAGGCCATCACCATCCCCCTCAAGACAGCCGTCAGCTATGTGGCCGAAGCGCTGATGCACAAGGCCGGCTACCCCATCGGCCGCACCGGCGTCATCCTCACGGTGGGCCCTTACCAGCTGTTGGTGGCCGACGCCTGCGCTGGTCTGAATTCGATGTTCACGCTGGAGGCCCTCGGTCTGCTGTACATGAACCTGATGGGCTACACCAGCAAGCTGCGCAACGTGCTGCTGGCGATCCTGGTGGTGCCGATTGCCTTTGTGGCCAACGTCGTGCGCGTGATCATCCTGATCCTGGTCACTTACCACTTTGGCGACGAAGCCGGGCAGGGCTTCGTGCACACCTTTGCCGGCATGGTGCTGTTCGGTATCGGTTTGGCGATGATGCTTGCCACCGACGGCCTGCTGGGCCGGGCCCTGGGCCGCTTCAGCGGTCGGCTTCATGCGGAGCGCAAGGCATGACAACCGCTGCCGGTTCATCCTCCCGTTCGTCCGGGAGTTCGTCCACCGGTTCCAGCGCACCGCTGCTGCCGTTGCGCCGCGTGCTGCTGCTCACGGCGCTGATGGTGGTGGCGGCAGTCGCTGGCGAACTGCTTCGCCCCACCGAGCGCCTGGCCGACCTGAAGCCGCGCATCGCACTGGAGCAGCAGGTGCCTGAAGCCTTTGGTGAATGGAAGCTGGACCGCAGCATCCGCCCCGTGGTGCCCGACCCCGGCCTGCAAGCAATGCTGGACGTGCTGTATTCGCAGACCCTGGCCCGCACCTACATCAACGCGCGCGGCCAGCGGGTGATGCTGTCCATCGCCTACGGCAGCGACCAGAGCAACGAAGCCACGGCCGTGCACCGCCCCGAGTTCTGCTATTCGGCGCAGGGCTTTCGGGTGCAGGGCGCCGGCAGCACTTTCCTTGCCAGTGGCGTCACTCAAGTGCCGGTGGCGCGCGTGGTGGCTCAGCTGGGCCAGCGAATCGAACCCATCACCTACTGGGTGACGCTGGACGAAGCCGCCACGCTGCCCGGCGTGGGCCGCAAGCTGCAGCAGATCCGCTACGGCCGGCGCGGCCAGATCCCCG
>JANMKK010000148.1:0-4838 GCA_031372005.1 Rubrivivax sp. | reverse complement strand
GGGCATCCGCAAGTTCGACGATCTGATCGGCCGCGCGGACCTGCTGGACACCAAGAAAGGCATCGAACACTGGAAGGCGCGCGGCCTGGACTTCAACCGCATCTTCCACCTGCCGAAGATCAGCGCCGACGTGCCGCGCTTCCAGACCGAAGTGCAAGACCACGGCCTGGCCAATGCGCTGGACAACAAGCTCATTGAACGCTGCCAGCCCGCCATTCTTCGCGGCGAAAAAGTGCAGTTCATGGAAGACACGCGCAACCGCAACCGCAGTGTCGGCGCGATGCTTTCTGGCGAGCTCATTCGTCTGCGGCCAGAAGGCCTGCCAGACCACACCATCTTCATGCAGATGGAAGGGGTGGGCGGTCAGAGTTTCGGCGCCTTCCTGGCCAGCGGCATCACGCTTTACCTGATCGGTGACGCCAACGACTACACCGGCAAGGGTCTGTCGGGCGGGCGCATCGTCGTGCGGCCGAGCATCGACTTCCGGGGTGACGCCACCAAGAACATCATCATCGGCAACACGGCGCTGTACGGCGCGACCAGCGGCGAAGCCTTCTTCCGCGGTGTGGCTGGTGAACGATTCGCGGTGCGTTTGTCCGGCGCCACGGCGGTGGTCGAAGGCACGGGTGACCACGGCTGCGAATACATGACGGGCGGCACAGTGGTCGTGCTGGGGCGCACGGGGCGCAACTTCGCCGCCGGCATGAGCGGCGGCGTGGCTTATGTGTACGACGAAGACGGCCACTTCGGCCGCCGCTGCAACACGAGCATGGTGACGCTGGACAAAGTGCTGCCGCGCGAAGCGCAGACCGCTGCACTTGTCGGCCTGCACAGCGAGCAACCCGATGAAGCGCTGCTGAAGAAGCTGATCGAAGACCACCACCGCTGGACCGGCAGCCTGCGCGCACGGGAGCTGCTGGACCACTGGGCCGAGTCACGCGGCAAGTTCATCAAGGTCTTCCCGCACGAGTACAAGCGCGTGCTGGCCGAGCGCGCGGCCAAGGCTGAAGCAGCCGAGTCGGTGGCTGTCGTCGCGAGCAAGGCACAGACCTCGGTGGCCGCTGTCGTTGGCGAATGAGTTGCAAAACAAGTCGGCACGCAGATCAGCAAACAAATCAAGACATCGAGAACAGCAGCATGGGCAAGGTCACGGGATTCCTGGAATACGAACGGCTTGAAGAGGGCTACGAACCGGTGCAGGCGCGACTGAAGACATGGAAGGAATTCGTCATCACGCTGGCCGAAGACAAGGCCAAGGTGCAGAGTGCGCGCTGCATGGACTGCGGCACGCCTTTCTGCAACAGCGGCTGCCCGGTCAACAACATCATTCCCGACTTCAACGACCTCGTGTATCAGGGCGACTGGGAGAGCGCCATCACGGTCCTGCACCAGACCAACAACTTCCCTGAATTCACCGGCCGCGTCTGCCCGGCCCCTTGTGAAGCCGCGTGCACGCTCAATGTCAACGACGACCCGGTCGGCATCAAGAGCATCGAACACGCCATCATCGACCGCGCCTGGGCCGAAGGCTGGGTGAAGCCAGAACCGTCTGCCGTCAAGACCGGCAAGACAATCGCCGTCGTCGGCAGCGGCCCCGCCGGCCTGGCCGCCGCGCAGCAGCTTGCGCGCGTGGGCCACGACGTGACCGTGTTTGAAAAGAACAGCCGCATCGGTGGCCTGCTGCGCTACGGCATTCCCGACTTCAAGATGGAAAAGAGCCATATCGACCGCCGCATTGCGCAGATGCAGGCCGAAGGCGTGGTCTTCCGCACCGGCGTGCTGGTGGGCGCACTGCCTGCGGACACCAGGGTGACGAACGACGCCACCGAGACCATCACGCCCGATCAGCTCAAGGCCGACTTCGACGCTGTTTTGCTGACCGGCGGCGCCGAGATCAGCCGCGACCTGCCGGTGCCCGGGCGTGAACTCGACGGCGTGCATTACGCAATGGAATTCCTGCCGCAGCAGAACAAGGTGGTGGCTGGCGACAAGGTCAAGGGCCAGATCAAGGCCACCGGCAAACACGTCATCGTCATCGGCGGCGGCGACACGGGCAGCGACTGCGTGGGCACCAGCAACCGCCATGGTGCGGCCAGCGTCACACAATTCGAGCTCATGCCGATGCCGCCCGAAGAAGAGAACCGGCCGCTCACCTGGCCCTACTGGCCCACCAAGCTGCGCACCAGTTCCAGCCACCAGGAAGGCTGCGAACGCGAGTTCGCCATCGCCACCAAGGAACTGGTCGGCAGCAAGGGGAAAGTCACTGCCCTCAAGACCGTGCGCGTGCAGTGGCAGGGCGGCAAGATGGTGGAAGTGCCGGGCTCCGAGCAGGAATACAAGGCCGACCTGGTGCTGCTGGCGATGGGCTTTGTGGCGCCGGTGGCGTCGGTGCTGGACGCCTTCGGCATCGACAAGGACAACCGTGGCAACGCCAAGGCGCCCACCGAAACCAAGGCCGCCTACAAGACTAACGTCGGCAAGGTCTTTGCTGCTGGCGACATGCGACGCGGCCAGAGCCTGGTGGTGTGGGCCATCCGCGAAGGGCGGCAGGCCGCGCGTGCGGTGGATGAGTTCTTGATGGGCATCAGCACCTTGCCGCGCTGATTTCTGTTCTCCGCGCATGGCCGCGCGCACACCCAATTCACCGCACGACCGACCGCACGACCGAGCTTCACAAGGCTTTACCGGCGCCCGCCCTGCGGGTTTGCCCTGCATGCGAGAATTCGCGCCACTTTGGCCAAGGGGCCCAGGGCTCGCACCGAGCCCGTCCCTGCACACGCTTGACCACCGACACCTTCATCGAGATCGACCACGTCACCTTTGGCTATGACGCGAGTCGCACCATTCTTTCCGACGTGTCGCTGAAGTTCCAGCGTGGCAAGGTCACCGCCATCCTCGGCGGCTCGGGTTGCGGCAAGACAACGTTGATGCGCTTGATTGGTGGCGTGCACGCCGCCGACAAGGGCCGCGTGCTGATCGACGGCGAAGTGCTCAACACCCGCAACCGCGATCAGCTCTACCGCCTGCGCCGCCGACTGGGCATGCTGTTTCAGTTTGGCGCGCTCTTCACCGACTTGACGGTGTTCGAGAACGTCGCCTTCCCGATGCGCGAACACACCACCCTGCCTGAAGCGATGATCCGCGACCTGGTGCTGATGAAGCTCAACGCCGTCGGCCTGCGCGGCGCGGCGGACCTGCGCATCTCGGAGGTGTCGGGTGGCATGGCGCGGCGCATTGCACTGGCGCGCGCCATCGCACTCGACCCTGAGCTCATCATGTACGACGAGCCCTTCGCGGGGCTGGACCTCATCAGCATGGGCGTGGCCGCCAAGCTCATCCGCACGCTGAACGACGTCACCGGCGCCACATCCCTGGTCGTCAGCCACGACGTGCCGGAATGCATGGCCATCAGCGACCATGTCGTGCTGCTGGCCAACCAGGGCCGCATCGTGGCCCAGGGCACGCCGGCTGAACTGATGGCCAGCACAGACCCCGAAACGCGCCAGTTCGTGCGCGGCGAGCCCGACGGCCCGGTCAAGTTCCACTACCCTGCGCCGGCGCTGGCCGTCGACTTCGGGTTGGCGGCATGACGGCGATGTTGCACGGCATCTTGCAAAGTTTGGGGCGTGTGGCGCTGGACCAGTTTCGCGGCTGGGGCCACGCCGCCTACTTCTTCATGGACCTGCTGCGCGCCGTGCCGGCATCACTGCGCCGGCCCCGGCTGGTGGTGGCGCAGATCTATGCCATCGGCAACCGTTCACTCATCATCATCATGGCCTCGGGCCTGGCGGTTGGCTTCGTGCTGGCGCTGCAGATGTATTACGCACTGGTGACCTACGGTGCCGCCGAGAGCCTGGGGCTGATCGTCAACCTGTCGCTCGTGCGTGAACTGGGGCCGGTGGTGACGGGGCTCTTGTTCGCAGGCCGCGCGGGCACGTCGCTCACGGCCGAGATCGGCCTCATGAAAGCGGGCGAGCAGATTGCCGCCATGGAACTGATGGCCATCGACCCCAAGGCGCGCGTGCTGGCACCGCGCTTTATCGGCGGCATCGTCTCGATGCCGATCCTGGCGATTCTTTTTTCGGCCGTCGGCATCCTGGGCGCCTATGTCGTGGCGGTGCTGCTGATCGGTGTCGATTCCGGCAACTTCTGGTCGATCATGCAAACGCGGGTGGATGTGTTTCGTGATGTCGGCAACGGCCTCGTGAAGGCGGCGATGTTCGGCATTGCCTGCACGGACATCGCGCTGTACCAGGGCTTCGAGACCGAAGCCACGCCAGAAGGCGTGGCCTATGCCACCACCCGCACGGTGGTGATCTCTTCGCTGTGGGTGTTGGGCATGGACTTCGTGCTCACCGCCCTGATGTTCTCGACACCGTAGTTTCGGTGCTCGGAGGGAGACTGATTTGATGGGCAGAAAAAGCATTGAAACAATGGTCGGCGGCTTCGTGTTGCTTGGCGTGCTGGGCCTTGTGTTTCTGGCACTCAAGGCCGCCAACCTCGGCAGTCTGGGCGGCAGCGATGCCTACACGCTGACGGCCAACTTCGACAACATCGGCGGCCTGAAGGCGCGGGCGCCCGTGCGCACGGCGGGCGTCACGGTGGGCCGCGTAAAGTCAATCCAACTCGACCCCAAGAGCTACCAGGGCGTCGTCACGCTGGACATCGACAAGGGCTACAAATTCCCCAGGGACACTTCGGCCAAGATCCTGACCGCCGGCCTGCTGGGCGACCAGTACGTGGGGCTGGAGCCCGGTGGCGACGACAAGGACCTGGCGGCCGGCGGCGTGATTGCGCAGACGCAGTCTGCCGTGGTGCTGGAAAACCTGATCGGGCAG
>JANMKK010000118.1:0-13040 GCA_031372005.1 Rubrivivax sp. | reverse complement strand
GAGAAGTTGCCGCTGAGAGCGCCGGCCGCGAGGACCGAGACTGTGCCGGGACCGGTGCCCGAACCGGAGGTGTTGTTCACGTTGAGAGTGCCCGCGGTGACGGTGGTGCCGCCGGTGTAGGTGTTGCCCGCTGTGCGATTGAGTGAAAGGACGCCGGAACCAAATTTGTTAAAGGATCCGTTTTGGACCACCCCGGTGAGGATTGTCGGCGCGGTGTTCGTCACGTTTAGCCCGCGGTTGCCGTTGAGGTCCATTGTGCCGGTGAAGGTAAGTGGCGCTGTGCCTCCGAAGGTCGGGTTCGACGCCGGGGTCGTGGTGTTCAAGGTGGATTGCAGGAGGAAGTTGTTAGCGATGGTGCGGGGAGTAGTGCCTGCGCCGCGGATAGTACCCCCGGCGCCGATGAAGTAGACCGTGCCCGTGCCGAGACCAGTATCCGAGCCGAGTTCGTAAGTGCCGGTGCCGATTTCGGTGCCGCCGCTGTAGCTATTGTTCCCGTTGAGCACCACGAGACTGCTGAAGGCTTCCGCGAGAGGGCCGGGGCCGGAGACGACGCCGTTGATCGTGAAAGGAAGAGTGCTTCCATTCTCAATCGTCAGCCGCCGTTGCACGTCGATGTTGCCGTTGACCGTAATCATGTTCGTGGTGGTCGAGCCGAGGCCGGCGGTGAAAAACACGTTCGGTGTGCCCCGCACGATGAAGTCGCGATTGAAGACCGTGGTGCCGTTAACCCAGAGGCGGGTGGTAGCGGAGCCAATGTTGAGGATGATCGGCGCGTTGGTCTGGCCGAGCGGGCCTGCGAATCGGTCAGGCGGGGAATCATGGGCGCTCCTTGCAGCCGGGGTGGGCATCCGCAAAGGCGGCAGGCTCGACTCGACATGGCCGGAATTCTGGGCGGCGGACGACAAAACGTGAGTTCGATAAAAGCCCCGAAAGTGGCCCATTTCGGGCCTTGTATCGGGCCACCGCTCCTTACAGTCCGGCTCGTGAACATCCGTCCTGCACTGACCTGTCTGTCCGTCCGCACGCTGCCCCTGGCGCTGTCCATGGCGCTGTCCATGGCGCTGTGGGCTCCTGCGCAGGCCCGCGCGCAGACCGCCGAGCACAGCCTGGCGCCCGAAGTGCTGACTAAAGCCACCGCACTGCTGCACCAGGCGGCGCAGGCCGGCGCGCCGCGCGGCGCCCGCATCCTGGCGCTGCCGGGCGCCTTGGACGCCCGGCTGAAACTGGCGCCCTGCATACAAGTGCAACCCTTCTTGCCGGCCGGCGTGGCCGCCTGGGGCGCCGGGGGCAAAAGTCGCGTGGGCTTGCGTTGTGTGCAAGGCCCGGTGGCCTGGCAGGTCTTCTTGCCGGTGACGGTGCAGGTCTGGGCGCCGGCCGTCGTCGCCCAGGCGGCGCTGCCCGCCGGGGCGCGGCTGGAAGGCAGCCAACTGGCGTTGGCCGTGGTGGACTGGGCGGCGGCGTCCGGCACGCCACAAGCCGAGTTGTCAGCACTGGACGGCCGCGTGCTGGTGCGGCCCGTGGCGGCGGGCCAGGCGCTGCGCCCATCCGACTTGCGCGCGCGGCAGTGGTTTGCGTCCGGCGACACGGTGCAGTTTGTGGCCCAGGGCCGCGGCTTTGTGGTCAGCGCCGAAGGTCAGGCGATGGCAGCGGGCCTGGAAGGCCAGGCGGTGCGCGTGCGCATGGAATCTGGCCGCGTGGTGGTGGGGTTGCCGGTGGGCCAACGGCGCGTGGAGCTGAATCTGTGACAGCAAACCCGCGCCCCGTGTGCCTGCAGCCCCGCATTCACGGGGGTTGCATGAAAAATCTCATGTCGGGGCTAAAGTTGGCGCCGTCTTTGTCCGATACACCGTTCATGTCCATGGGCCAGCACATCCCTTGTGCCCAAGGCAGGAGTCAATCATGAAGATCGGTCCTCTCGATACCAAACCCCCGGTGCCCGCGGCCAACACAGAGCGCAAGAGCGCGGGTGTGCCCATGCCGCCCACGGCCGAAGCCAGCGCACAGGTTGCGCTGTCGCCGGCGGCTACGCTGCTGTCAGGCCAGGCGGCCGACGCCACCTTCGACGCCAAGAAGGTTGAGCGCATCGCGCAGGCCATCCGCGACGGCAAGTTCACCATCAACGCCGAAGCAATTGCCGACAAGCTGATCGTCAACGCGCAAGAGCTGCTGGGCCGCAAGCCCAGTTGATCTTTTGTTGACCCAGCGTTGACCCTGCATTTTCCCAACCAATCCGCATGATCCACCCCCCGCAGGAACTGAAAACCGCGCAGCTGGCGGCCGCGCTGGAACCACCCCTCAAGGCCGTGGAAGACCAGTTGCTGGCGTTGGGCCTGGCGCTGCACCAGCAAGACGTGGTCGCGGTAGACCAGGCGGCGTCGGGCCTGCATCTGGCACTGGCCGCTGCGGTGGACCACTTCGGCCGCGCGGCGCGCAGCGGCGGTGTGCCGGCGCCCTTGCGCCGGCGCCTGGCCCTGGCCAGCGGCCAGGTGGCCGCACAACGTGAAGCGCTGGCCCGCGCCACGGCGTCGCTGGACCGCGCCATGGACGTGTTGATTCCGCGCCTGGCGCCCAGCGCGCTGTATTCGGCCGGCGGCGGCAGTGACCGCCACAGCCCGGCCGGCGGGGGCCTGCTGGCCTGAACCGCTGCATGGGCTGAATCGCGCTCTTCAATAAAAAAGACCGGCCAGCGCCGGTCTTTTTTTGATGGGTGATGCATCAGTCAGAACTTGAAGGCCAACCTCAGCCCGCCCCAGTGCCGCCCGCCGACGGCGATGGGTGCCGCCACTTCCTTCATCACCACAAAGTGGCCACCGCCCATGTCACGGCGGTAGGTTTGCAGCAGGAAGGGGCGTTGGTTGCGGCCCGACGCCAGGCCGGTGCGGTCGTTGAAGATGCGACGGTTGCGGCAGTGCGCCGTGTTCCAGACCACGTCGCCGCTGCGCTGGCGCTGGTTGTACTGCTGGTTGTGGCAAGCGACATAGCCGTTGCGGTCCACCGCGATGCAGTACACCACCTTGTCGGACAGCCCGAGCACCCGTTCCTGCACCTGCGGAAACAGGCGTTCGGCCAAGGCGACAAAACGCGTGGTGACTTGCGCCGGGTTGCTGCCGGCCACGGCCTGGTAGCTTTCGTCGAAGAGGTCTTGCACGGTGATGGCACCGGTGCGCACCGCGTCGTCCAGCAGCTTGGCGATCTGGCCTGCCGCCTGCTGGGCAGCGCGGATGCAGGGTGTGTCGTCAGTCTCGACACCGCATTCGGCCACCGCTTCGATCATCTGTTCTGAGATGCGCAGGAAGCCGTCGGTGCGTTGGAGCGCCGCGTCCAGCGCGGTCGTGGTGCGGCGCATCTCGGTTTCAATGCCACTCATCTGGCCGTCCAGGCCACCGCACACTTCGCGGCTGCGCGCGCTGGCCTGTGCAATGCGCTGCACGCCTTCGACCACCACGCCCAGGGCCCGGTAGACCGTGCCCTGCTTGTCGGGCGTGCCTTCGCGGCTGATCTCGCGCGCCAGCGTGTCGATGCGGCCCCCGAGCTGGGCGACGGTGCCCATGATCGCCTTGGATGAACTCTCCACTTGGGCGGCCAGGTCCTTGACCGCGTCGGCCACCACGGCAAAGCCGCGCCCGGCAACGCCCGCACGTTTGGCTTCAACCGATGCGTTGAAGGCCACCAGGCGGGTCTGCAGTGCGATCTGCGTGATCTGCTGCGCAGCGCCTGCGACTTCCTGCAAGGTGCCCACGATGGCGCTGACTTCGGCAGCCACGCCTTGCACCGCGTCGCCCACCTGAGCCACCGCTTTGAGCCCCATGCCGACTTCGTCGGCTATCTCCCCCTGTGAGCGCACCACTTCCTGCAAGCCTTGCGCCAGCGCGTGCACCGCCACGGCCTGGGCGGAGGCGATCTTGTGTGTGTCGTCCAGCACGCCACGCACTTCGGCGGCTTCGCGGCCCAGGTCTGAAGCGCGCTGGCTGAAGACGGTGACCAGGCGGTCCACATCGATCGCGGGCGTGCGGTCCACGGCTTCTGCCGGTGCAGCGGGGGTACGCCTGAAGACAGCAAACATGGGTGTGAAACTCCTGGTTTTACGGCGCGATCGCTTGGTGCACTGCGTGGGCGGAGCCTGCCGCTACGAAGCTTGCCGCTGCGGAGGCTGCCGCTACAGAGCTTGCCGCTACCATTCGCGCAGCTTGGTGCGCAGTCGCGCGATGCTCTGGCTGTGCAGCTGGCAGACACGGCTTTCAGTCACGCCCAGCACGGCGGCAATTTCTTTCAGGTTCATGTCGTGTTCGTAGTACATGCTCATCACGTACTGCTCGCGTTCCGGCAGGTGCTTGATGGCTTCCACCAGCGCCTCGCGCATGCGCTGGTCCTGCAGCCGCGCAATCGGGTTCGCGCTGTTGTCGATGACGTGGCGGTCCAGGTAGTCGTCGTCGCCGTCGTCGCCACTCATGTCTTCCAGGTAGATGAGTTGGGTGCCGCGCACCTTGCCCAGCAGCGTCTGGTAGTCCTCCAGGCTCAGGCCCATTTCGCGCGCGATTTCGCTTTCGTGCGGGGCGCGGCCAAAGCGCTGTTCCAGCTTGTGCACGGCGGCTTCGATGCTGCGCTGGTGGCGGCGGTCACCACGGCTCATCCAGTCGTTGCCACGCAGTTCGTCCAGCATGGCGCCGCGGATGCGCTGGGTGGCGAAGGTCTCGAACTGCACGCCCTGCCCGGGGTCGAAGCGCGACAGCGCATCGCTCAGGCCGATCATGCCGACCTGGATCAGGTCGTCGAGCTCCACGTTGGCTGGCAGCTTGGCGATCATCTGGTGCGCGAGGCGGCGCACCAGGGGCTGGTACTGCTTGAGCAGCACGCCGGAGTCGAGTTGTCCCTTGGCGGTGTACATGTGTGCTTGGCCTCTATCTGAAAGCGGGTCGGGCGGTGGCGGGGGTGCTGCGGGTGGCAGTCTGGAATGGGTACGCCGCTGCCGCGTCGGCCAACTCATCCAGTGCCAGTTGCGCCGCCAACAGGGCGGCGAGCGTTGTGTCAGGTGGCGCTGCGGGGTCCCCTGCGGGGTCGATCAGCGCGGTGTGGCATAGCACCCCGCCCAGGAAGGTTTCGATGCAGCCGGCCAGGCTCTGGGCAATGGACGCCGCGCGTGGCGACTGCGGTGCGGCGGCCAGCAGCAAGTCAAAGCTCAGCAGCGTGCAGCGCTGGGCCAGCAACTTGGCGCCGGCGTAGGCGTGCTTGATGCTGTCGGGGTGGTCGGACCCGATCAGCAGCGGCCGCGCGGCGCGGCGCTTGAAGATGCGCGCCAGGTCGGGCGCGTCGGCATGCAGCAGGATCAGTTCGGCCTGCGGCGCAGCGCGCTGCACGGCGTCGATGAAGCCGCCCGCGCTGCCACGCGTGTCCACATAGGCCATCGGCAAACCGCTCGCTGGCAGGTAGGCCACGCGCGGCGACACCCCCTCAATGCCCGCCGACAAGTCCAGCGCCGCCATCTCGTGCGGTGGGGGCGACGCGCTGGACGCGTCCACCACCAGCACCTGGCAGCCAGGAACAGGCGGCAGGCTGGACAGCCCGCTGGACAGCACGGCCGACAGGCGGTCCAGCACAAGGCCGCTGAAGGGCACGTAGGGGTTGGCCACCAGCGGCAGCACCCGGTGCTGCCGGCCGGCAAACATGCGGCGCAGGCCGTCGGCCTGGTCCAACGGCACAGGTCGGGAATGGGCGTAGAAGTCGTGCATGTGATGCGTTAGCCGGGATATGTCATGCGTTCCGTCCGGCGGCTGCCGACGCGCCCACCGAACGCGACGCCGGCAGCGCAGCAAAGATCAGGTTCATGTCCTGGTCGTCCAGCCGCCACGCGGCGCCGCTGTGGCTTTTCAGTGCGCGCTGGACCAGCGCGTTGGCCGACAGGCGGTGCCAGTCTTCAGGCACCCGCTGGCCATTGGCCACCGCCAGCACCTTGAGCTTGTGGCGAATCATCGAATCCAGCGCTGGCCCGAGCTTGACGGCCTCGTCCAGCTTGGACAGCACGATGCCCCTGCAAGCCGGCGCACCATAGGCCGCCAACTGGTCTTCGATGGTTTCGCCCTGCGCCGACGCATTGACCACCAGCAGGCGGTTGATGGAGCGGTGCGAGATCATCTCCAGCAGGTCCCGCGTGCGGCTGTCACGCTGCGCCATGCCGGCGGTGTCAATCAGCACCATGCGCTTGGCCGACAGCAAGTCGAGCAGGTCTTCCAGCGACGCGCGGTCATGCGCGGTGTGCACCGGCACGCCCAGGATGCGGCCGTAGGTACGCAGTTGTTCGTGCGCGGCCACGCGGTAGGCGTCCAGCGTGATGAGGCCCAGTTCGGCCGCGCCGTGGCGCGCGGCAAAGGCCGCTGCGAGCTTGGCGGTGCTCGTCGTCTTGCCGACGCCCGTGGCGCCGATGAGCGCATAGACACCGCCCGTTTCTTCAAGCGCTGCTTCGCGTTCACCAGTGGCCAGGTTGCGTTCCAGCACGCCTGCGGCCCAGGAACTTTCATCGCCTTCGGCCGGCACGCTTTCAACCAGCTTGCGGATCAGCGCAGGCGAAAAGCCGGCGTCCAGCAGCTTTTGCGCGAGTTGCGCCTGGCGCGGGTGACGCTGCAGTTTTTCCATGAAGGCCAGGGCACCAAAGCGCTGCTCGATCAGGCCGCGCATGGAACGCAGTTCACCCATCATCTCGGCCTGGTCGGCGCGGCCGGCGCCCGACGGCGCGATGGCCGAGGCCGAGGCCGCAGGCGCCAGCGCCTGCAATGGCTGCGGTGCTGCCAGCACGGGTTCTGCCGGCCGCAGCTCTTCGCGCAGCACCGGCACGGAAAGTGGAACTTCGCGCGCAGCGGCATGGCGCGTGCGCGCTGCGGAAATGGGCGCCTCCACGGCGGGCGGTGCCGGCGGAGCGGGCGCGGCGCTGGCTTCTGCAGCGGCTTGCGCGTCACGGCGCTTGAGCATGCGGTCGCGCACGTAGTCCTGGAACGACAGCGTGCTCATCTCCAGCTGTTCGACGTCCTGCTCGACGCTGGCGCCGAAGGTCGGTTCTTGCCGCTGCAGTGCGCGGCTCGCAGGGCGGTCAGGGCGTGAGGGGTGCGGCTCTCGCGGCTGCACGACGTTGATCTGGGCGCGCACTGGCGCAGCGGGTACCGCAGCACGCGCAGGCGTTGCCGGCGCACCAATCCTTTCGAGCTGCTGCACACTTTCCGGCGCCATCGCCAGCACTTCCACGCCTTCGGCGCAGGGCCGTGTGGACATGACGACCGCGTCGTCGCCAAAAGCCTGGCGCACCAGCGCCAGGGCTTCGCGCGAGGTGCGGGCTGTAAAGCGTTTGACGTTCATGCTGTACTTCCGATGACCGACCCGATGCGGATCGAATGGGTTTCAGGGATCTCGCTGTGGCTCAGCACCTTCAGGCGCGGCGCGGCGCGGCGCAGCAGGCGGGCCATGGGTGCTCGGATCAGGTCGGGCACCAGCAGGCAGGCCGGCAGGCCCAGGTCTTCTTGCTTCTTGGCATTGGTGGCCGCGCTTTGCGCCAGCGTGTCGGCCACGCCGGGGTCCAGCGCCGCGCCGTGCGGGGAATTCAGAGCTTGCGTGACCAGACGTTCCAGTTCAGGGTCGAGCGCAATCACGTCCAGCTCTTTCACCGGGCCGTAAATCTGCTGCACGATGGCCGGCGCCAGGTGCACGCGGATGCGGCGCGCCAGCTCGGCAGGGTCGGTGACGGTGGCGGCGTGTTCGGCCAGGCATTCGACGATCGAGCGCATGTCGCGGATGTGAACACCCTCTTCCAGCAGCAGTTGCAGCACACGCTGCAGGGTGGCAATTCCAACCATCTTCGGCACGACATCCTCAATCAATTTGGGGGCCAGTTTGGTGACGTGTTCCACCAGCGACTGGGTCTCCACGCGGCCCAGCAAACGTGCTGCGTTCACCTGCATCAAGTGTGAAAGATGGGTGGCTACCACGGTGGCGCAATCAACCACCGTAAAGCCCGCCATTTGGGCCATCTCCTTGTGGCGCTCTTCGATCCACACCGCCGGCAGGCCGAAGGCCGGGTCCTGCGTTTTTGTGCCGGGCAGTTGTTGCGTGGCACCACCCGGGTTGATGGCCAGTTGCATCCCGGGCATCGCCTCGCCCTCGCCCACCACCGCGCCGCGCAGCGTGACGCGGTAGGCGCTGGGCTTGAGCTCACCCAGGTTGTCGCGGATGTGCACCGGCGGCGGCAGAAAGCCCACGTCCTGCGCAAACTTCTTGCGCACGCCCTTGATGCGTGCCAGCAGGTCACCCTGGCGCGCCTTGTCCACCAAAGCGATGAGCCGATAGCCGACCTCAAGGCCCAGCGTGTCCACCGGCGTCAGGTCGTCCCAGCTGGCTTCGGCATTGGCCGGCGTGACCTCGGCACCCACCGCGCGCTCGGGCTGCAGCGCGGCCTGCTTGCGCTTGCGGATGAGTTGCCACGACAAGAGTGCCAGACCCGACGCGACGATCAAGAACACCAGGTGCGGCATGCCCGGCACCAGACCCAGCAAGGCGATGACGCCGGCCGCCACGCCCAGCGCCTGCGGTGAATCAAAGACCTGGCCGCGAATCTGGGTGCCGATGTCCTGGCCCTTGCCCACGCGCGAGATCACCATCGCCGATGCGACGGAAATCAGCAGCGCCGGAATCTGCGCCACCAGCGCGTCGCCCACCGCCAGCGTGACGTAGCTGGACGCCGCCTGGGCGGCACTCATGCCGTGCATCGACAGGCCAATGACAAAGCCGCCGACGACCGTGATGAAGAGGATCAGCAAGCCCGCCATCGCGTCGCCGCGCACGTACTTGCTGGCGCCGTCCATGCTGCCGAAGAAGTCGGCTTCTTCGGCCACTTCGGCCCGCCGTTGACGGGCCATCTTTTCGTCGATCAGGCCGGCGTTCAGGTCGGCGTCGATGGCCATCTGCTTGCCCGGCATGGCGTCCAGCGCAAACCTTGCCCCGACTTCGGCGATGCGCTCAGCACCCTTGGTGACGACGACGAAGTTGATGACGACGAGGATCGCAAACACGATCAGCCCGACGGCGAAGTTGCCGCCGATGATGAAGTGGCCGAAGGCCTCGATCACCTGCCCCGCCGCGCCCGGGCCGGTGTGGCCTTCCATCAGGACCACGCGCGTGGAAGCGACGTTCAAGGACAGCCGCAGCAGCGTCGTCAGCATCAGCACGTTGGGCAGTGCCGAAAAGTCCAGCGGCTTGACCATCTGCGCCGAGACCATGATGACGGTCAGCGCCAGCGCGATGTTGAAGGTGAACAGCAGGTCGAGCACAAAGCTCGGCAGCGGCAGCACCATCATCGCCAGCATCATGACGACGAACACCGGCAGCAGCATCGTCTTGATGGCCGCGCCCTGCGCGCCACCCAGCCAGCCGTTGATGCGCGTGATCAAGGGGTTCAAAGCTCAGGCTCCTTGCGCGTCTTCGAAGGCGCGTTTTGTGGTGAATTCAACGGGTCCAGGTCGGCCGGAATCTCGGGCACCGGGGCCTCGGTGGCCAACGTGCGGCCAGCGGCCAGCGCATCGCGCAGCTGATAGACCCAGGCCAGTACCTGCGCCACAGCGCTGAAGAGCCGCGCCGGAATTTCCTGGTCGACTTCCGTATGCGTGTACAGCGCGCGCGCCAGCGGCGGCGCCTGCAACACCGGCACCTTGAACTCACGCGCCAGGTCGCGGATGCGCAGCGCCAGCAGGTCCGCGCCTTTGGCCACCACGCGCGGCGCGGCCATGCTGCCTTCGTCGTACTTCAGCGCCACGGCGTAGTGGGTGGGGTTCATCACCACCAGGTCGGCCAGCGGCACCGCAGCCAGCATGCGGCGGCCGGCAAGTTCGCGCATGCGCGCCTTCAGGCGCCCCTTGACTTCGGCATTGCCTTCGACGTCCTTGTGCTCCTTCTTCATTTCTTCGACGTTCATGCGCAGGCGGCGCATCAACATCTGGCGCTGCAGCGGCACATCGACGAGCGCAAACACCGCCAGCACACCAGCGATCAGCAAGAGGCCACCCAGAATCAGCTCTGCGCCTGCGGCCAGCGCCGCCGGCAACGGCATGGCCAACAGTTCTGCATGGCGCATCCAGTGCTGGCCCAGGTAGACGGCGCCCACGGTGCCCAGCAGCAACGCCAGCAGGCAGGCCTTCAAGGTGTCGGTGAGCTGGCCGCCGGTAAACACACGCACGATGCCAGTCAGCGGATTCATCTTGCCGAAGTTCGGCTGCAGGGGTTTCAGTGTGAAGTTCCAGCCACCGGCCAGCACGCCCGAAGCGATGGCCACCAGAACGACAGCCGCAAACAGCGGCGCCAACAGCAGCAGCATCTGCGCGCCCAGTTCACCCAGGCGCTGCACCATCGCACCGGGCTCCGCCAGCAGCGCCGCGTCAAAGCGCAGGCCGTCGCGCAGCAGCCGGGCGGTGGCGTCGGCAAAGGCGGGCGCAAAAAAGGCCAGCATGGCCACGCCCGCGCCAATGGCGCCCAGGTGCCCCAGGTCGCGTGAACGCGCAACCTGGCCGTCGGCACGCGCCTTGTCGATCTTGCGCTGTGATGCGGGGAGGTTGCGGTCTTGGGGGGATTCGGCCATGGCTCAAGTGCTCTGAACAGAGCAACAGCCATGGTGCCCGTGCGGGCCGCCAACTTGAGCGCGATAAGCGGGGGAAAGTGCGGGGTGTTCCCGGGCGGCTACAACGCCAGCGCCGAAGGGGACCACACGCCCGGCCTGACCCGGGACGGGTCAGGCGTTCTTCGGCGACAAACGGTCCCCAGGACCGTTTGACGTCCTCAGAACCCCAGGCTGGCCAGCAGGTCGTCCACTTCGCCCTGGTTGTTGACGATGTCGGTGCGGCCTTCTGCGTCCACCACCGGGCCGTTCAGCGCGCTGCGGTCCACCTTGTCGCGCTGCTCGGCCGGCACCACTTGCACCAGCAGCTTGACGAGGCTGTCTTCCAGATCACTCGCCAGCTTCACCACCTTGGCCACTACCTGACCGGTGAGGTCGTGATAGTCCTGCGCCAGCATGATGTCGGTCAGGTGGGCGTCGATGCGGGCGGTGCGCGCCTCGGTGTCCTGCACAAAGTTCAGCACCGCGCCGCTGGCCACGGCACGCACCGGGTTGGCAACGATGGCACGGGCCATGTCCCGCGTGGCCGTGCGGATGGCGGCGTGTTCGGCTTTCGCCTGGTCTACCGAATTGAGCACCTTGTTGGCGGCCTCTGCGGTCTTGCTGGCAATGTAGGTCAGGCGGCTGCGCGCATCGGGCAGGCCCACGGCGGCGACTTGCAGCTGGGGCATCACACCCACCTGCTGCAGCGTGTCGTGCAGCAGGCGCGTGATGGCCCCGATCTGCTGAAAGACCTCGGGCGATACCGGGGATAGGGCCGGTGTCTGGGCTGCGGAGCTCGGGGCTGCAGGGGCCAGGGCTGCGGGTTTCAGGGTGGCGGCGTTTTCCATTTTCATGCGTCGCGCCCTCAAGCCGTGGCGGCCAGTTTCATCAGGATCTTCTGCAACTTCTCTTCCAGCGTCGCCTTCGTGAAGGGTTTGACGATGTAGCCGGCAGCACCACTCTGCGCGGCCAGCACGATGTCTTCCTTGCGCGCTTCGGCCGTCACCATCAGCACGGGCAGGTGCTTCAACTGGTCGTCGGCCTTGATGGCCTTGAGAAGATCAAAGCCGTTCATGTTGGGCATGTTGATGTCCGACACCACAAAGTCGAACTTGCCGTGCTTCAACATGCTCAGCGCCACCACGCCGTCTTCGGCTTCTTCGGAATGGTTGCAGCCCATCTCCTTGAGCAAGCCGCGCACGATGCGCCGCATGGTGCAGAAGTCGTCAACGATGAGGAACTTCAGGTCGGTGGTGTTCATGGTGCTGGCCTCAGGCGGATGACGCGTCTTGAAAATTTGGCGAAAAAGGGTTGGAGGACACGGCGGGCCTACCGACGGCTGGCCCCTGGCTCTGAGGCGGCGGGTGCGGTGGATGCCGTGGCGGGGGCAGTGGCCGGTTCGGCCGCTGCTGCGGGCTCCAGCGGGGTGCCGCGGAACACACGGTCTTCGGCTTCGCGCGTCATGACGACGATGCTGATGCGCCGGTTGGGTGGCGCTGTCGGGTCTTTGCGGTCAAAGGGGTTGCTGGCGGCCAGGCCTTGCACGCGCAGCACCTGCTCCTCGGGCAAGCCGCCCGTCAGCAGTTCGCGGCGCGACGCGTTGGCGCGGTCTGCAGAAAGCTCCCAGTTGCTGTAGCCGCGCTCATGGCCGCTGGACCCCGAAAGCGATCCAAACGGCTGCGCGTCGGTGTGGCCTTCCAGCGTCAGCCGGTTGGGCACCTCGGCCAGCAGCCCGCCCACGGCGCGCAGCAAGTCGCGCATGTAGGGTTGCACCGCAGCGCTGCCGCTGGCAAACATCGGGCGCTGGTCCTGGTCGATGATCTGGATGCGCAGGCCGTCGCCGGTCATCTCCATCAGGATCTGCGAAGCCAGACCTTTCAGCGCTGCATTGCCGGCCAGCGCGTCTTCCATCTTCTTGCGCAGGTTTTCCAGCCGCGCCACTTCAGCGCGGATCTGCTCGGCCTTGAGCTGGTGCAGGTTGACGGTGGCGCGCTTGGCTTCAATTTCGCCGCGCTTGACCTGACCCGTGGTGCGGGACAGGTCCTGCCCGCCGCCCCTGACCACGTGCGACGCATCACCCGCGCCCGAGCCGCTGGCCAGCAGCGACAGTTTCAGCGGCGCGCTGAAGTAGTCGGCAATGCCTTTCTTGTCGCCTTCGGTGGTGGAGCCCAGCAGCCACATCAGCAGGAAGAAAGCCATCATCGCCGTCACGAAGTCGGCGTAGGCAATCTTCCAGGCGCCACCGTGCACCGCATGGCCGCCCTTCTTGACGCGCTTGATGATGATCGGCTGCAGCTTCTTCGCGTCACCGGCCATGGCGGGCTCCCATCACTTCTTGCCCTTGACGTGCGACTCGAGTTCGGTGAACGACGGCCGATCGCCGGAGTACAGAACCTTGCGACCGAACTCGATCGCC
>JANMKK010000106.1:0-9788 GCA_031372005.1 Rubrivivax sp. | reverse complement strand
TTCATGATGTCGTACACCATGGCGTGCACCATCTTGTGGTCCAGCGCTTCGACGTTGATGCGCCGCACGTCGCCGTGCACCCGGATCATCGGCGGCAGTCCGGCCGAGAGGTGCAGGTCGGAAGCCTTGTTCTTGACCGAGAAGGCCAACAGCTGGGTGATGTCCATGGGTGGGTGCGTGGCCGGTGGCGCCGGCGCTTTAAGCTCAAGGGATTATGGGCAGCATCGGAAGCAACCTGCAAGAAGTGAAGCGGCGCATCGCAGCGGCCTGTGGCGGGGCCGATCGCCCTGCCAACAGCGTCACGCTGCTGGCCGTCAGCAAGACCTTCGGTGCCGGCGCCGTGCGCCAGGCTTTTGCCGCAGGCCAGCAGGCTTTTGGTGAAAACTACGTGCAGGAAGCGCTGGCCAAGATCGACGCACTGTCAGACCTGCGCCCGCATCTGCAATGGCACCTGATCGGCCCGCTGCAAAGCAACAAGACGCGCGCGGTGGCTGAAGGCTTCGACTGGGTGCACACGGTGGACCGGTTGAAGATTGCGCAGCGCCTGGCCGAACAACGGCCGCCGGGGCTGCCGCCGCTGCAACTGTGCCTGCAAGTCAACGTCAGCGGTGAGGCCAGCAAGAGCGGCGTCCTGCCCACTGAGCTGCCTGCGCTGGCGCACGCCGTGGCGGCGCTCACGCCCGCACGTGTGCAGCTGCGTGGCCTGATGAGCATTCCCGAATCTGCCACTGACTTTGAGGCCCAGCATCACCCGCACCGCGTGCTGCGCGGCTTGTTCGACAGCCTGCGTCGCGAGGGGCTGGCGCTCGACACGCTGTCGATGGGCATGAGCGCCGACCTTGAAGCCGCAGTGGCCGAAGGTGCCACGGTGGTGCGTGTGGGCAGCGCGATCTTCGGCACCCGAAGCTGACTCGCCCGCAATCGGCCGGCGCCCACGATCGTGTGGGCTTGCTGTGCGGAATGCCACGGCAGAACCTCACGACAACACTGCTGAGCCCTGGTTACGAACTGCAACTTCGGGCCATACTGACGCCATCCCAAGACGCAGGGGTGGCCTCGGTCAGCTGCGTACTTGGAAACCCTGCGGGGGTGGCCTCGAGCCAACCGCGGCAATCAGTTCAGTCCCAGCGCGCAGCCTGCACAAGGCCGCGCCCCTCGCCACCCAGGGGAATCCATATGAGCTTCGTCTCCCATTTCGTCGTCCTGATCGAAAGCCGCCGCCTGCACAAGGCCGTCGTGGCCACGGTCACTGCGGTATCGATGCTGCTGTCCGGCTTCGGCTTGACCGCCGCCCATGCCGCGCCAAGCGGTCAGAAGATTGCGCGAGATCTCAACGATGAGGTCGTTCGCGTCGGCTTCGCCAAAGCCCGGTGGGTCCGTGACTTGAACGGCGTGCGCCACGTGCAGATCATCGCGCTCAGCAACGACGCCGATCCGCAGATGCAAAGTCTGCGCGACTACGTCAAGAGCATCGGCGGCTCGGTCCATGCCTTGCACCCGGCAGTGCGTGCGCTGACGGTACAGATCAAGGCCCGCGATGTGGCGGCGCTGTCGCAGCGCAGCGATGTGCTCAGCGTGTCGCCCAACCGCGACACGCAGCGCACCGCCAGCACGCTGGAGCTGATCACCGGCGCGCTGACGGCCAGCGTCCGCACCTCCAGCACCAAGACGGGCTACAGCGGTGTCGACGGCACCGGGATCGGCATCGCGGTGCTGGACTCTGGCGTGATGAAGGCGCACGAAGCCTTCATGGACGGCTCGGGTGCAGCGCGCGTCAAGCGCAATGTCAACATGCTCAACGCCAACGTTGCCAACTGGGTGATCGGGACCGACGGCCTTCTCTCGCTGGCACCCGGCAGCAGCGCGCTGGCGTCGTATGAGGCGGCGATTGCCGTCGACAACGATCTGAACCAGGACCCCTACGGCCACGGCACCCACGTCGCTTCGGTGGCGGCCGGCCGCGCCAAGTACTACAGCTCGGCAGCTTCCGACGGCACCGGCCTGGCCCCCAACGCCAATGTCTATGACGTGCGGGTGCTCAACGACCAGGGTGTTGGCACCTTGAGCGACGCACTGGAAGGCATCCAGTGGGCGATCTACCACGCCAAGGAATACAACATCCGCGTCCTCAACTTGAGCCTGGCAGCCAACTCGAGCGAGACCTGGCAGACCGACCCGCTGTGCGTCGCGGTGCGCAACGCTGCGGCCGCCGGCATCACGGTGGTGGTGGCCGCCGGCAACTTCGGCCGGGGCGCGCTCGGACAAGAGGTCTACGGCGCCATCGGTGCGCCGGGCAACGATCCGTCGGTGATCACGGTGGGCGCCGTCAATTTCAGGGGCACTGCGGCGCGCGCTGACGACATGGTCAACTACTTCAGCTCGCGCGGCCCCACCCGCGGCAGCTACGTCGACACCACCGGCCTGCGCAAGGTGGACAACCTGCTCAAGCCCGACCTGGTGGCGCCGGGCAACAGGATCGTCGGCGCCGCAGCGACCAAGGCCAGCAGCAGCACACCCACCTGGAACTTCCTGGCCGGCACTTACAACAGCACCCTCGTGGCACCGCTGGCTGAAGGCCAGAAGTATGGGGAAACCCAGATGGTGATGAGCGGCACCTCGATCGCCGCACCCGCCGTGGCCGGCACCGTGGCGCTGATGCTGCAGGCCAATCCGGGGCTGACGCCGCCGTTGATCAAGGCCATCCTGCAGTACACGGCGCAGCCGCTGGCAAATGCCAACGTGTTGCAGCAAGGCGCGGGTCTGCTCAACGTGGAAGGTGCGGTCAAGCTGGCCAAGGTGCTGCGCACCGACCTGGCCACGGCCATCAACGCCGGCACCGTGACGTCCGGCGACACGATGCTGGCAGCCGGAAAGACCATGCCGGGGGCCACTTCGACCATCAACGGCACCAGCTTCAACTGGTCGCGCATGGTGTTTGCAGGCGGCAACTTCGTGCTCAGCCACAGCGCGCTGTTCACCAAGTACCAGCCGATCTGGGACCCGCGCACCACCTGGGCCAACGGCATCGTGCGCAAGCGCGAAGCGGTGTACTGGTCGGGCACGGGCATCGCAGCCAACACTTTTGTCAAGCAGTTCACCGAGGCCGTGCCGGCCAACCAGTCCCTGCTGACTTCGGGCGTCGTCAGTGGCAATTCACTGGCCGGCACCAGCTCCAAGCTCGGCATGACGGGTGTGTTCATCCCGACGGCCACGCTGTCAGGCTGGCTGGTCAGCGGCAGTGGTTTGGTGCTTGGCACCGGGCTGGTGTTGAGCGAAGGCCTGGTGCTCAGTGAAGGCCTCGTCCTGAGCGAAGGCCTGGTGCTGAGCGAAGGGCTGGTGCTCAGCGAAGGGCTCGTCTTGAGCGAAGGGCTGGTGCTGAGCGAAGGCCTCGTCCTGAGCGAAGGTCTGGTGCTCGGCGAGCCCTGACGCCGCCATGCGCCGGCGCCCAAGGCGTCGGCGCGACTTGCCACCTTCGGCCCCTGCATTCGACGTGGGCTGGCGTTCGCCCGCCCACGTCACACGAGAGACCCCATGAACAAGCGTCGTTCGATCTTCAAAACCCTGCTGACCGTGGTCACCTGCGTGGCCGGGCTGTCGGTGTCCGCCTCTGCCCTGGCGCAGGCCCACAACCCCAAGATTGCCACCGACCTGGTGGCGCAGATGGGCACCAGCGCGTCGCCCGGCAGCACCTGGCTCAAAAGCCAGAACGGTCAGCCCTATGCCAAGGTGCTGATCGTGTCTTCAGGCAGCGACGCCTCGCTGGCCGCGCTGCGCAAGGACGTGCTCGCGCGGGGCGGCTCGGTCCACTACGTCTACCTGTCGGTGCGCGTGCTGGCCGGCATGGTGCCGGTGGCCGCGCTCAACGCGCTGGCTGCGCGCGCCGACGTGCTGGCCATCGCACCCAACCGTTCCACCGGGCGCGCGGGCAGCCTGTTGCAGGACGCCACCGGCAGCTCGGCGGTGCCCAGGATCGGCGTCGGCCCGGCGGCGAGAAACGCGCTGATTCCTGTCGACGGCGCCGGCGTGGGCATCGCCGTGCTTGATTCGGGCATCGACTGGGACCATCGCAGCCTGCGAAATCCCGCTGGCGGCAGCCGCGTGGCCCAGGTGGTGGACTTCGTGGCCAACAGCCGGGGCTTCCCGGGCGGTGGCTGGACTGCCGGCGTGGACATGAGCGGCGCGGGCACCACGCTGACGCGCTTTGACAAGATAAGTGCGCTCCCCGCCGAAATGGCCAGGATGGCGCCCAGGTCGCTGCTGCCCGACCCGTACGGACACGGCACGCACGTGGCCTCGATCGCGGCCGGCTCGGCGTCCTACCAGACGCCGGACTCCAGCGGTGTGGCGCCGGGCGCTGCGCTGTACGACGTGCGCGTGCTCAACGAAAAGGGCGTGGGCAACATGGCCGACGTGCTGGCGGGCATCGACTGGGTCATCCAGCGGTCCCGGCAGCTCAACATCCGGGTCATCAACATGAGCCTGGCTGCCAACTCGACCGACTCGTTCCTGGTCGATCCGCTGGCACGCGCCGCGCGCAGTGCAGTGGCCGCCGGCATCGTGGTCGTGGCCGCTGCGGGCAATGCCGGCAAGAACGAGGCCGGTGCCGAGGTCTACGGCGCCGTGGGCTCGCCAGGCATCGAACCCTCGGTGATCACGGTGGGGGCGGCCAACTCCAAGGCCAGCGCCGTGCGCAGCGACGACACCATGACGGGCTTCAGCTCGCGCGGCCCTTCGCGAGGCCGTGCCTTGGCCTCGGGCGGCAGCGTGTGGGTGGACAACGTGCTCAAGCCTGATCTTGTGGCGCCGGGCAACCGCCTGCTTGGCGCAGTGGCCAACCAGCACAACCAGAGCGCGCCCACCGGCAACCTGCTGGCCACGTTGTACCCGGTGCTGATGCAGGACACCGGCGCACCGCAGACACTGAACCAGGAGTTGATGCGCTTGAGCGGGACGTCTGTGGCGGCCCCGGCCGTGGCCGGCGCGGCAGCGATGCTGCTGCAAGTCAACCCGGGGCTGACGCCGCCGCTGATCAAGGCCATCCTGCAGTACACGGCGCAACCGCTGGCCGGCGCCAACCTGCTGCAACAAGGCGCAGGACAGCTCAACATCGAAGGCGCCGTGCGCCTGGCGCAGGCGCTGCGCACCGATGTCGGCAGCGCCTTGGCTGCCGGCACGCTGAAGTCCGGCGCTGGCCTGCTGGCGCCGGGCAAGACCTTGCCGCTGCCGTACTCGACCTTCCAGGGACAGACCTTCAACTGGGGCCGTATCGTCTTTGCCGGTGGCAGCCATCTGGTCAGTGGCGACGCGCTCTTCACCACCTTCCAGCCCATCTACGATCCGGGCCTGACCTGGGTGCGGCAAGTGGCGCTGCGCAACACCGTGCAGTACGTCGGCGCCAGCAGCACCATGCAGGCCAACACGGTGCCGCTGGCGGTGGTGGAAACCAACGCCTCGGCGCAGGCGCTGCTGACACCGCAGGTGGTGTTGCTCGACGCCCTGGCCGGCAGCAACTCGGCCGCACGGGGCACGGGGCTGTTCACGCCAACGGCCAGTCTGGCGCGCAGCGTGGACTCCGGCGGTGGCCGGGTCCTGAGCGGCGGCTTCATCCTCAGCGAAGGCTTCATCCTGGCCGAGGGCCTGACGCTGGGCCAGCAGCGCCTGGTGGGCAGTGGCTTCATCCTCGGCGAGGGCTTCATCCTGGCCGAAGGCTTCATCCTCAGCGAGGGCCTCACGCTGGGCAGCGGCTTCATCCTGGCGGAGGGCTTCATCCTGGGTGAAGGATTCATCCTCGGTGAAGGCTTCATCCTGAACGAATCGCTGGCCGACCCGCTGGGCCAGACTGTCGGCGGCCCGCTGGGCGAGCCCTGAGCCCTGAGCCCTGAGCCCTGAGCCCTTAGCCGCGGGCGGCGGGCGACACGTCCTGCGCGGCTCAATGCAGGCGGTCATCGGTCGATAACAAAGCAATGACGCCCCCGCCCTCCACCGCGCAGCCAGGGATTCCAGACGCACCCACCGGCGTGTGGGCGCGCTTTGCCAGGCGCCACCTGTTCGACTACAACGCCGCCGCCACCGGGCTTTGGTTGCTGCTGGCGACGGCGGGTCTGCTGTCGGCCGTCTGGGCGCTGCTGCGGTTGGCCGCGTTGCCTGTGCCGGCGCTGGCGCAAGTCGTGGCGGCCATCGGTTTCGTCGTGCTGGCGGCGCTGTTCCCGGTGCACATTCCGCGCACCAAGTATTCGATCGGCGTGGCCGACATCTTCATCTTCGGGCTTCTCGCCCTGCACGGCGCGCCGGCTGCGGCGCTGGCCGCCGGTGCCGAGGGCCTGGTGGGCGTGTTGCGGTCGTCCAAGCGGCTGAGCAGTCGCATCAGCACACCCGCCACGGCCACGCTGGCGATGACGCTGTGCGGTCTGGGCGCCGACGCCGCGCAGCAGGCGCTGGTGGCGGCCGGCTGGCTGCCGGGCAGCGCCGGCTTCGCGGCGCTGTGCGCGCTGGCACTGCCCTACTTTGCGCTCACCACGCTGCCGCTGTTGGCGGTGGTGGCGGCCAAGAACAACCGGCGCTTGTCCTTGCGCGACTGGATCCAGGGCTATGGCTGGGTGGGTGCGGTCTACCTGCTGGCGGCGGCCATCGCCGGTGTGCTGGCGATGAATGCACGGCAGTTCGGCCCGGCTGTGTTTGCCGTCGCGGCTGCCGTCACGGCGGCGGCAGTGGCGCTGATGCACTTCTCGATTCGGCGCCACGAGGCCGACTTTCAGGCGCAGGAAGCACGCGTTGCTGAAGCTGAGCACGAAGCAGCGCTGAACCAGCAGCGTTTCACCGCTGCCTTCACCCACGCGGCCATCGGCATGGCCATCGTGCGCCACGACGGCACTGTCCACCAGGTCAACCAGTCGTTGTGCGCGCTGCTCGGGCGCGCAAGCGTTGACCTGGTGCAGCGTCCTTTTGACGAGCTGCTGCACGCCGGCGATGCCACCCTCTTCAGGCGCCGCGCCGAGGCCGTGGCCAACGACGCCGACCAGGCGTTCTCGATGGAGCTGCGTTGCCGTGACGCGGGGGGTCACGGCATCTGGGTGTCGCTGCACTGCGGCCGCTTCATCGACCCGGCCACCGAGCGCAGCGGCCTGATCTACCAGTTGCACGACATCACCTCACGCCGGCTGGCTGAACACCAGCTGCAACACATCGCGTTTCACGACAGCCTGACCGACCTGGCCAACCGCAACTGCTTTGTCGAGCGGCTGAACGCAGCGGTCGAGCGCAACCGCACCGACGCTGAAGCCGGCTTTGCGGTGATGTTTCTGGACCTCGACCGCTTCAAACTGGTCAACGACAGCCTGGGCCACCCTGCGGGCAACGCGCTGCTTTGCGAAGTGGCGCGTCGGCTGTGTGTTGCCGTGCGCCCGTGCGACCTGGTGGCCCGGCTTGGTGGCGACGAATTCGGGGTTCTGCTGGAGCATGTGCAGGAGCCCACGGCCGCCATGGCTCTGGCGCAGCGGCTGCAGCTGGTGCTGTCGGCGCCGATGATGATCAACGGCACCGAGGTCGTGCCGGTGGCCAGCATCGGCATCACCTTCAGCGACCTCGGCTACCGCACGGCCGACGAAGTGTTGCGCGATGCCGACCTGGCGAGGTACGACGCCAAGGCCGACGGCAGCCGCCGCGTGTCGCTGTTCAACCAGGGCATGCACGAGCGGGTGGCCGAAAAACTCAAGCTCGAAGGTGACCTGCGCCGGGCCATCGGCGAAGGCCAACTGGCGCTGGTGTACCAGCCGCTGTTTGCGCTGCAGCCGCATCGGCTGATCGGCTTCGAGGCACTGGCGCGCTGGAATCACCCCGAGCGCGGGATGATCAGCCCCGATGTGTTCATCGCGCTGGCCGAAGAAAGCGGCCACATCGAGGCGCTCACCGCCTGGGTCATCGACCAGGCTGTCGGCCAGCTGGCGCAGTGGCAGGCCGAGCATCCGGCGACGGGACCGCTGGGCATGCACGTCAATATCTCCGGCCGCGACCTGACCAGCGCCGCGCTGGTGCCGCGGGTGCGCGCAGCGCTGCAACGCCATGCCCTTGCGGCGCGCCAGCTGACGCTGGAAATCACCGAGACAACACTGATGGGCAAGCTGACGACCGTGCTCGACACCGTGCATGCCTTGCTGGACGTGGGGGTGAAATTCAGCATCGACGACTTCGGCACCGGCTATTCGTCGCTGGCCTACTTGAGCACGCTGCCGATCGACAGCCTGAAGATCGACCGTTCTTTTGTCAGCGGCATGACCGACAAGCCGCAGAACGTGGAGATCGTGCGCGCCGTGCTCACGCTGGGGCGGTCACTGGGCAAGACGATCATTGCCGAAGGCATCGAGACAGCGGAGCAGCTGTCGATGCTCCGGCATATCGGCGTCGACGTGGGGCAGGGCTACCTGCTGTCGCGCCCGCTGCGCGCCGACCAGGTGCCCGCGCTGCTGGCAGCCGACTCAAGAGTTAGCCCCGGTGTGCCGACAACACCCCAACGCGCCAAACAAAGTTCGGAATCCTGAACGATGGAACCTCACACCGGACTCGCACAGACACCGCAGCACCTGCGGTGGTGGAGCCGGGTGCACCGCCATTTGATGCCCGACTACAACCGCAAGGCCACGGTCTACTGGTGGTCGGTGGCGGTGATGGGGGGCGTCACGCTGATCGGGTCGATGGTGAGCGTGGCCGATGACGGCCCGCAGGCCTGGCTGCAGATCGCCATTGGCATGGCCATTGCCATGTTTGCGGGCTTCTTCCCGGTGCGCGTGCCGCGCTCCAAGAATTCCTTCGCCGCCGGCGAAATCTTCATCTTCCTGCTGTTGCTCATCCACGGCCCGGGCGCCGCCGCGCTGGCGGCCTCGGGCGAAGCGGCCGTGGGCTCGTGGCGCACTTCCAAGCGCTGGACCAGCCGCATTGCCAGCCCGGCCATGGCAGCGCTGGCGATGTTTTCTGCCGGCTCACTGTTCTGCCTGGTCTTCAAGCATGTGGCCGACAACGCCGGATTGCTGATCGTGGCCACGATGGTCTTTGCGGTGGTCTTCTTCGTCTTCAACACCCTGCTCGTCACCGCCGTGCCGCGCCTGAAGCGCAACGAAAGGCTGCAGCCGTCCGACCTCTTCAGCATCTTTGGCTGGATCGGCATCGCCTACACCGGCAGCGCAGCGGTGGCGGTGTTGCTCTACCTGACCTATCGCCAGTCGGGCGGTGGCGTGCTGGCCGCGATGGTGCCGCTGCTGGCGATGATGCTGGCCACGCTGCACTACTTCTTTCGTCAGCAAGAGGCCGCCGAAGAAGTGCGCCAGGCTGGCGCCGAGGCCGCCGACCGCGAACGCGACCTGGCACAGCGCCATGTGGGCGAACTTGAAGCCAGTGAACGGCGCTTCCACAGCGCCTTCACGCATGCGTCCATCGGCATGGCGCTGCTGGCCTTTGACGGCCGCATCCTGCAGGCCAACCACGCGCTGCGTGCGCTGTTGGGCCGGCGTGACGAAGAGCTGGTGCACGAACCCTTCCAGAGCATCGTGCTGGCAGCTGACCGCACCCGTCTGGACGAGCAGCTGGGGCTTGTCAGTGACCATGAATTCGAGGGCTTCGCGCTGGAACTGCGCTGCCTGCACCGCGACGGCAGCGCCGTCTGGGTGGCTTCGCACTGCAGCTTTTTCAGCGAACCCGGCGCCAGCGCGCCGTGCCTGATCCTGCAGGTGCAGGACATCACGGCACGCCGCAACGCCGAAGAAGGCCTGCACCACCTGGCCTTCCACGACAGCCTGACA
>JANMKK010000093.1:0-4175 GCA_031372005.1 Rubrivivax sp. | reverse complement strand
GGCTGAGCTGAAGCCCGTGCAGGACGGTTGGGAAATCATGCGCACCGTGCAGGGCGACGCCTGGGACGCCAGTGCCGACTCACCCCTCAATGCCGTCGGCGTGGCGGCCCAGCCCGGCGCGCGCATCGTCGCTGTCGGCGGCCAGCCGGTGGACGCAGACACGCCGCCGCAGGCGCTGCTGGTGCACCACGCGGGCGCCAAAGTGGCGCTGACGCTGGCCAGTCCGCAAGGCACGCGGCGCGACGTGCTGATCACGGCGCTGGCCGACGAAACCCCGGCGCGCTACCGCGAATGGGTCGAAGCGAATCGGGCCTGGGTGCACGATGCCAGTGGCGGCAAGGTGGGCTACCTGCACCTGCCCGACATGATGAGCGCCGGCTTCGCTGAATTCCACCGTTACTTCGGCACCGAATGCGACCGCGACGCGCTGGTGGTGGACGTGCGCTACAACCGCGGCGGCCACGTCAGCCAGCTGCTGCTGGAAAAGGTGGCGCGCAAACGCATCGCCTGGACCGTCACGCGCTGGGGCCAGCCCACGAGCTATCCCGAAGAAGCGCCTGCAGGCGCCGTGGTGGCGCTGACGAACGAACACGCCGGGTCGGATGGCGACATCTTCAGCCACTGCTTCAAGCTCATGGGCATCGGCACGCTCGTGGGCCAGCGCACCTGGGGTGGCGTGGTGGGCATCTGGCCGCGCCACACCCTCATCGACGGGACCGAGACCACGCAGCCGGAATACAGCTTCTGGTTCAAGGACGTGGGTTACGGCGTGGAGAACTACGGCACCGATCCGCAGGTGGCGGTGGCGAATGCGCCGCAGGACGATGCGTTCAATGCGCCGGGGCGGGACGCGCAGCTTGCTGCGGCGGTGGCCGAAGCGCTTGCCGCTTCAGAACGCCTGGGTTCGATCACGCCAAGCTTCGGGCCGCGCCCAAGGTTGGCGTAGGCGTTGCGCCCAAGCGGTCGCTGCCCTGCGCCCAATAAAACCACTCATGCCCCGGCAGTGCCGACACGTCGGGGAAGACGATCCACCCGGCGGTCGGCGCGCGCACTTCGCTGCCGTCGGCGCGCACGGCAATCAGTTCGCCTGCTGCCAACGGATCAAAACTGGTCCAGGTCTTGACGAAGCGGTCGCCTTCGGCGTGGCGGTCGCTGACTTCCACCAGGCGCAGCATCTCGACAGGTCTTGCAGGCGGCGCCAGCGGCAGGTCGGCCAGGCCCAGCAGCGCCAGCGTCTGGCGGATGGCGTGGTAGGCCACATCCGGCCCGGCGGGGTCGTCGTGCTGGCCGCATTCCAGCGTGATGCCGTAGCCGCCTTGGCCGTTGGCGCCCTTGCTGCGCATGTATTCGGTGGTGCCGACGCCATAGCTCGGGTCTTCATGCACGGCGCCGGGTGTGAGCGCGCGTGCGCGGCGCTGTGCCACGCCGGCGGCGTAGGACTCCATCCAGCCTTCGACGATGCGGCCTGTGCCGACGTGCGTGGCCAGTTGCAGCTCGGCGGCAGCGTGCGCAAAAGGCTGCAGTGCGCCGCGGTTGTCGGCCGGGCCGACCATCGCAAAAGGCTGGCCGGGGCTGCGGAAGCTGTGCAGGTCCAGCAGCACGTCGTGTTCGCTCAGCCACTGGCACAGCACGCGGGCGATGCGGTCCTCGAAGTCCTGCGGTGTCGCGGTGGGCTGCAGCCGGCGATTGAGGTTGCGGTCGCCCATGCGGCGGACGTTGTTGTAGGCCAGCGGGTTGCATACCGGCACGAAGGTGACATGGCCGCGGATGATGTCGATGTCGCTGCTGTCAATTTCTGCCAGCACGCGGCGGATACCTTTGGTGCCGGCCGTTTCGTTGCCGTGCACGGCGCCGGTGACGATCAGGCGCGGGCCGGGCTCCAGCCCGGCGACGCGGTGGGCGCGCAGGTTGCTGTTGCTGATCATGCTGCTGTCCTCATTTTGCCGCCCTCACTCATCCCCGCCGCACAGCATGCGGTGTGCACGCGCATAACGCTCGAACACGCCGACGATCACGTCGTCCGGCAGGTCCAGCGCTGCTTGCTGTGCGCCACCGGTGACCCCGGTGGTGGCCAGCCAGTCGCGCAGCGGCTGTTTGTCCAGCGGCACGATGCGGCCGGCCTTCAGTTCATCAGCCAGCCAGAAGCGTGACGAGTCGGGCGTCAGCACTTCGTCCATCAGCGTCAGGCGGCCGTTGTCGTCCAGGCCGAATTCAAACTTCGTGTCGGCGATGACGATGCCGCGTGTCAGCGCATAGGCTGCCGCCGCGCGGTACAGGCGAATGGCGGTGTCGCGCACTTCGGCCGCGCGTGTGGCGCCGATGACAGCCGCCAACTGCTCGAAGGAGATGTTCTCGTCATGGTCGCCCACTGCGGCCTTCGTCGCGGGCGTGAAGATGGGTTCGCTCAGCGGCTGCATCGTCGTCAGGCCCGCCGGCAATGGGATGCCGCAGACGCTGCCGCTCTGGCTGTATGCCTTCCAGCCCGACCCCGCCACATAAGCGCGCACCACGGCTTCGCAAGGCAGCGGCGTCAGGCGCTTGACGAGCATCGCGCGCCCCCGCACCTGGGGCGCTTCGGCCGCCGTCACCACGCTTTCGGGCGCGGCGCTGGACAGGTGGTTGGGCACGATGTCCTTGAGGTGCTCAAACCAGAACAGCGCCATCTGCGTCAGCAGCCGGCCCTTGCCGGGCACGGGCGCCTTCATCACCACGTCGAAGGCGCTCAGGCGGTCGCTGGCCACCATCAGCAGGCGGTCGGTGCCGACGGCGTAGTTGTCGCGCACCTTGCCGCGTGCCAGCAGGGGCAGCGATGTGATGCAGGTGTCCTGCAGGGCGGGCCCCAGGGCGCGCAGGGCCTGTGAGGGCTCGGTCATGGTGATGTGCTGTGAATCGGCAAGGGCCGCATTTTGCCCCGCCGGGCCTGGCCGGAAATTGGAAGCCAGAATGCGACGATGCAGCAAGAGTCGCCCCCATGAATCTGGACATCGGCCCCTGGCTGACCCAAGCCATTGCCAGCCACGGCTACTGGGTGCTGGCGCTGGGTTGCCTGCTGGAAGGCGAAACGGTGCTGCTGCTGGCTGGCTTTGCGGCCCACCAGGGCCACCTGAACCCGATGGCGGTGGTGGTGGTGGCCAGCGTGGCGGCCTTTGTGGGCGACCAGTGTTTCTTCTGGCTGGGCCGCCACCACGGCCCGCGGGTGTTGGCGCTGCGCCCTGGCTGGGCCCGCCACGCCGCGCGCGTGGATGCGCTGCTGCAGCGCTGGGACGGCTGGCTGGTGGTTGGCATCCGCTTTGCGTACGGCCTGCGCATCGCCGGCCCTGTGGTGATGGGCGCGTCGGCCATGCCGGCGTTGCGGTTTGCGGCCTTCAACGCCCTGGGCGCCGTCATCTGGGCGACGGTGATCGGCGGCCTGGGCTGGGTGCTGGGCGGCGCGGCCGAGGCGCTGCTGGGCAAGGTCCAGCATGCACAAGTGTGGGTGCTGGGCGCGTTGCTGCTGCTGGCGTTGGCGGCTGCGGCCTGGCGGTGGTACCGGGTGAAGTGAGTGGCAGCGGGGCGCACTCCAGCGCTTCAACGCGGCAACAGAAAGTCTTCCAGCAGCTGCAACTGCCCGCTGCCGTCGGGCCGGGCCTGCATCTGAACGCGCAGCCCCATCGGCAGCGGCCGGTTCGGCGTGCCGTGGCCCGTGGGCCAGCCGCCCAGCACCGGCTTGTTCAAGGGCAGCAAGGTGTCGCGCAACAAAGCCGCAGGCGAGACTTCTTCCGTAAAGCTGCCCAGCACGAAGCCGGCCACCGCGTCCAGCACGCCGGCCAGGCGCAGCTGGGTCAGCAGGCGGTCGATGCGGTAAAGCTCTTCGTTGATGTCTTCCAGGAACAGGATCGTGCCCTCTGGCTTCCAGGCCCAGGGCGTGCCCAGCAGTGCCGCGACGAGGCTGAGGTTGCCGCCGATGAGTTGCCCGCTCACGTCACCAGTTATGTTCAGCGCGCCCGGCTCCAGCGCCGGCGCCAGAACCGCACCCGCCTGCAACCCGTGCCGCAGCAGGTGGAAGAGCGCGGCTTCATCGGCTTCACGCCCCGGCTTGATGAGGTCCGACGCCGGCATCGGCGCGTGCAGGCTGGGCAAACCGTGCAGCGCCCACAGCGCGTGCAGCGCCGTGATGTCGCTGTAGCCCATCAACA
>JANMKK010000073.1:0-14332 GCA_031372005.1 Rubrivivax sp. | reverse complement strand
CAAGCAGGTCAAGGACCTGCCTTTCGACTTCAAGCTCGACGACAGCCAGGCCATGTCGCCGGCCGCAAAGCTGTCGGGCGCCCAGCGCGTCATCGTCGGCGCGCGCATCAGCAAATCGGGCCAGGCGATGCCGCAGCCGGGTGACCTGGAAGGCCTGTCGGCCCCGGTGAATGCGGATGCCGCTGGCGTCGTGGTGGAGATCAAGACCAGGCTGCCCTGAGCGCCTGGCGCAGGTCGCTCAGGCCGTGAACACCTTGCCCGGGTTCATGATGTTCTTCGGGTCCAGCGCGCGCTTGATGCTGCGCATCATGTCCACCGCACCCGTGCCGGCCTCTTCCACCAGGTAGCCCATCTTGTGCAGGCCGATGCCGTGCTCCCCCGTGCATGTGCCGCCCAGGCGCAGCGCGCGCTGGACCATCTGCACGTTGAGCTGTTCGACGGCAGCCACCTCACTGGCGTCGTCAGGGTTCATCAGATAGCTCAGGTGGAAGTTGCCGTCACCGACGTGGCCCACGATCCAGTACGGGATGCCCGACGCTTCGGCTTCATCCACGCTGTCGTTGATGCTCTCGGCCAGGCGTGAGATCGGCACGCAGGTGTCGCTGCTCTGGCAGCGGCAGCCAGGGCGCGTCTGCAGCGCCGCAAAGTAGCTCTGGTGGCGCGCCGCCCACAGCTTTGTTCGCTCTTCGGGTGTGCGCGCCCACTGGAAGGCTTCGCCGCCGTGTTCTGCGGCCAGCGCCTGCACGGTTTCGGCCTGCTCTTTCACGCTGGCGTCGCTGCCGTGAAATTCCATCAGCAGCATCGGCGCTTCCCGCAGGCCTAACTTTGAATGTTGGTTGACAGCGCGGATGGCGTTGGCGTCCAGCAGCTCACAACGCGCAATCGGCACGCCCATCTGGATGAGCTGGATGGTGGTCTGCACGGCGGCGTCGATGCTGGGGAAGTGGCAGATTGCCGCGCTCACCGCTTCGGGCAACGGGAACAGTTTCAACGTCACCTCCGTCATCACGCCAAGCGTGCCTTCGCTGCCCACCATCAACCGCGTCAGGTCGTAGCCGGCGCTGCTTTTCTTGGCGCGGGTGCCGGTGTGGATGAGTTCGCCCTGCGCCGTCACCACGGTCAGCCCCAGCACGTTTTCGCGCATCGTGCCGTAGCGCACCGCGTTTGTGCCGCTGGCGCGCGTGGCGGCCATGCCGCCCAGCGACGCATTCGCGCCGGGGTCGATGGGGAAGAAGAGGCCGGTGTCCTTGATCTCGCGGTTGAGCTGTTCGCGCGTCACACCGGCCTGCACTGTGACGGTCAAGTCTTCGGCGTTGATGGCCAGGATCTTCGTCATCCGCGACAGGTCCACGCTGACGCCGCCCTGCACCGCCAGCAGGTGGCCTTCCAGTGAACTGCCGACGCCGAAAGGAATCACCGGCACCGCGTGTTCGTGGGCTTGCCGGACGATGAAGACGACATCGTCGTTGCTCTCGCAGAAGACAACCGCTTCGGGCGGCGCGGCGTCGTACACCGATTCGCCACGGCCGTGCTGCTCGCGCACGGCGGCTGCGGTGCTGCAGCGGTCGCCGAAGCGCTGGCGCAGGGCGGCCAGCATGGCGGCGGGCATGGGGCGCAGTTCGACGCGGGGCAGCACGTGGTGGGGCAGGGGTGCGTTCATTCGGTGTCCTGAAGCTGGCCGGGGTTGCAATCGTAGGCCAGTCGCGGCATCGTGGCCCGATCACCACGGCCCTCATTCATCACCATGAGACACAGAACCTTCGGGGATGAAGCCGGGCGGAATCGCGGCTGATGGTCCAATGGCGTCCCGCTGCTGCCTGGAGCCCTGATTCCCATGTCCAACCGCCTCACCCAGATCGCCACCCGCACCGGAGACGACGGCACCACCGGTCTGGGTGACGGCACGCGCGTGCCCAAGAGCCACCTGCGCGTGGCCGCCATGGGGGACGTCGATGAACTGAATTCCGGCCTCGGTGTGCTGCTGGCAGAACCGCTGCCGGCTGAGGTGCGCGAACTGCTGGTGGTGGTCCAGCACGAGCTTTTCAACCTGGGCGGCGAGCTGTCGATTCCCGGCTACGAACTGCTCAAGGCCGACGCCGTGCTGCGGCTGGACGAAGCGCTGGCGCTGCACAACGACAAGCTGCCGCGGCTGAAGGAATTCATCCTGCCGGCGGGCACCCGAAGCGCCGCCTTGGCGCATGTCAGCCGCACGGTGGCGCGGCGCGCCGAACGGTCGGTGGTGGCGCTGTCGGCGGCCGAGAAGGTCAACGACGCGCCGCGCCAGTACCTCAACCGCTTGAGCGACTTGATGTTCGTGCTGGCCCGTGTGCTCAACCGCGCCAACCTCGACGGGCTGGGGGGCGACGACGTCTATTGGCGGTCAGAGCGGCTGGCGCGATCAGAAGACTGACGGTCGGGCTTCAGCGCGCGCCTTCATGGCTCGGCCTTGGCCAGCTCCGCCTGGGCGTGGTTCAACCACAGCTTCAGGCGCTGGCGTTCCATCAAGCCAAGGCCCGGGCCTTCGGCGCCGGTGACGTGGCGCGCAGCCCAGAAGCTGGCGTTCTTGGCGTCGATCTTCTGCACCACGGCGTCGTGCAGGCGCCGCAGGTGGATGACGCGCGCGCCCAGGCGGCTGGCACGTTCAAGCTGGCCGGACGCTTCGAGCTGGCTGAAGTCGTCGCCGCGCAGCTCATTGCACACCAGCACGTAGCGCAGGCGCTGGCCAAAGCGGTCCAGCAGCCTTTGCAGCAGGTCCACCGAATCACGCCCGGCGTCCATCACGTGCCAGTACTGCAGCGCGATGCCGGACAGGTCGGCCATGTCGAGCACGCCCGATTCGTCCATCCAGCGCACCAGCGGGTCATGCGTCTGCGCGGCCAGATCGACCAGCACGCGGCGGCCCGGCACTTCAACGGCACTTTCGATGACGAGGTCCAGCGCCTCATAACGGTCCACCAGCGCGGGAGACGCGAAGTCGGCGTAAAAGCGCAGCAGCGCGCCGTGGGAACGGTCGGTGTCAAAGCCGACAAAGGGCAATTTGTTGTCGATGAAGTACTGCGCCAGCAGGCGCGCCACCATCGACTTGCCGACGCCGCCTTTTTCGCCGCCAATGAAGTGGACCTTGGAGGCCGGCGGGGTTTGCAGGGTGGGGACTTCCATGGTGCGGTGTGGCCGCGGGGCGCGCGGCGGTTTGGATGTGCGGTGGCGCATTCTGCATCCCTGTCCCGCATCCCCATCCCGCATCCCCATGCGGCACGCGCCCGGCGGCTTTCAGCGTGTCGCCAGTTCCCGGTGCAGCCAGGCTCTGGCGACCGCCCAGTCGCGCTTGACCGTGGCCAGGCTCACGTCCAGCGCCAATGCCACTTCGTCGTTCTCCAGCCCGCCGAAGAAGCGCAGCTCGACGACCTTGGCGGCGCGGGCATCCACCTCTTCAAAAGCCAGCAACGCTTCGTGCACGGCCACCAGGTCGCGGTCGGGTGCGGCGCCGATCTGTTCCAGGCCGCTGAGCGTGACCGGCACCAGTTCCACATCGCGCTTGTCGGCGCGGCGGGCGAGCTCGTGGTTGACCAGGATGCGCCGCATCATCGTGCTGGCCACGGCCAGGAAGTGGTTGCGGTTGCGCCACTGCGTGCGCGTCTGGTCGGCCATGCGAAACCAGGCCTCGTGCGCCAGGCCCGTGGCGCTGAGCGTGTGGCCCGGGCCTTCGCGCCGCAGATGGTTGCGCGCCATGCGCCGCAGTTCGTCGTAGAGCAGCGCAAAAAGTTGCGAAGACAGCTGCGACGACGCCTGCGGGTTGGCGTCTGCCAGCTGGCTTAGCCACTGCGTGACTTCGGAAGGGTCGGCGGCGTTCATGAAGACGCTGATTGTCCATGGCACCCAGGCCCGGCCGCTGCGTCAAAACACACGCCGGGCGCTGCGCTGCAGTGGCGGTGTTGCCCAGCGGTGGTGTTGAAATGCGCCCTTGCCCTGAATGAGCCTTTGCAGCGCACTTCGCTGCGTCTCCTGTCATGTCCTCATGAATCCGACCCCATGACACCACCGCCCTGGGACGCCGTGCGCGCCCTTTTTGAGCGCGCCTTGGCGCTTGGGCCCATCGAGCGGGCCGAACTGCTGGCCAGCCTGTCGCACGAAGCTGCGGTGGTGGCCGAAGTGCGCTCGCTGCTGGCCTACGAGATCCCGGAAGCCAGCGTTGGCTTCCTGTCGCAACCCGCCGCCCTGCCCAGCCAACCCGACCCCGGCCGCGAAGGCCAGCGGCTGGGCCCCTGGCAATTGAGCCAGCGCCTGGGTGCCGGTGGCATGGGGGACGTGTGGCTGGCCGAGCGTGCAGACGGCGCCTACAGCGGCCAGGTGGCGGTGAAGGTGCTCAAGCGCGGCATGGACAGCGTGGCCGTGCTGGCGCGGTTTGCGCAAGAGCAGCAGGCGCTGGCGCGGCTGCAGCATCCGCACATCGCGCACCTCATCGACGCCGGCCGCACGGCCGACGGTCTGCCCTACTTCGTGATGGAACACGTGCGGGGCCGGCCCATCGACAAGGCCTGCGAAGGCCTTGCGGTAGACGCGCGACTGAAGCTCTTCCTGCAACTGGCGGATGCCGTGTCGCATGCGCACCGCAACCTGCTGGTGCACCGCGATTTGAAGCCCGGCAATGTGCTGGTCACCGCAGAGGGCAACGTCAAGCTGCTGGACTTTGGCATCGCCAAGGCCATCGACCCGCTGGAAGGTGCCGATGCCGGGTTGACGGCCGCCGGTGAGCGCCCCTACACCCCGCACTACGCCAGCCCCGAACAAGTGCGCGGTGAACCCGTCAGCACCGCCACCGACATTTACAGCCTCGGGGTGTTGCTGTACGTGATGCTGACGGGCCAGCGGCCCTACGGACGCACGGCCACCACGCCCATGGAAGCGGCACGCGCGGTGCTGGAAGACGAACCCACACGACCCAGCGACCTGGTGCCGGCAAGCCCGCAAGACAGCGCCTGGCTGGTCACGCGCAAACGGCTGCAGGGCGACCTGGACAACATCCTGCTCAAGGCGCTGGCCAAGCCGGTGGTGCAGCGTTATGTCAGCGTCGATGCACTCGCCGCCGACATCCGAGCCCACCTGCAGGGCTATCCGGTCAGCGCGCGGCCGCCCAGCGCTGGCTACCTGCTGCAGCGCTTCGTGCAGCGCAACCGCACGACGGTCGCCGCCGCCGCATTGGCGCTGGTGGCGGTGGTGGGCGGCGCGGGCCTGGCGCTGTGGCAGGCCGAAGTGGCCGATGCGCAGCGCCGCGTGGCCGACGCCCAGCGCGACATCGCGCAACAGCGCTTCAACCAGCTGAGGCAACTGGCCAACCAGCAGGTCTTCAAGTACCACGATCAGATTGAAAACCTGCCCGGCGCGACGCAGGCGCGGCAGTCGCTGCTGGTGGATGCAGCAGCCTTTCTGGACAGCCTGGACAAGGACACTGCGAGCGACCCGGAGCTTGCGTATGAACTTGCCGGCACCTACTACCGCATCAGCCGTTTGCAGGGCGTGGACAGCTCCATCAACACGGGTGAGCACGATCTGGCGCAGGACAATCTGAGCAAGGCACTGGCTTTGACCCGGCGTTACGTGGGCCTGCCGCAGATGTCCACCGAAGCACTCGGCCTGGCCATCAACATGCACGTCAGCCAGGGTGAACTCTGGCAGCGCAGCGGCCGCATGGCGCAGGCCGAGGCGGCGCTGCTGGAAGGCCTGCCGATCCTGCAGCGCGCGCTGGCGCGCAACCCCAAGGACAGCTGGGCGCTGGCCAGCGCCATCAGCCTGCACGGCGTGCATGCGCGCATCCTGGGCAGCAGCCTGTCCTATGCCACGCTGGGCCGCTGGGCCGATGCCTGCGCGGCGGCGGACCAGGCACGCGCCGCAGCCGAGGCGACCTTGGCCGCCGACCCCGGCAACCACTACGCGCCCGACAGCCTGGGCTTCACGCTGGGTGAGCAGGCCCATTGCCGGCTGCTGACGGGCAAGGCCGATGAGGCGGTGGCGCTTTTCAAGCAACAGGTGGGCATTCGCGACCAGATGGCGACGAAGTACCCCGACGACATGGACTTTCGCTACCAGCGGTCGATTTCACGCGGCAACCTGGCGCGGGCCTTGTCGGCGCAAGGTCAGCACACGGCCGCGCGGCAGACGCTGGATCAGGCCCTGCAAATCGCGGGCGCGGCCATGGCGGCAGACTTCGGCAACCAGGCCGGTGCACAACGCATCCAGGCGCTGGAAGCCCTGCGTGTGCCCCTGCTGCTGGCGGCCGGCGAGACTGCAGCGGCGCGTGTGCTGGCCGACCAGGTGATCAGCACTCTGGCGCCCGGTGATGGCAAAAGCGATGGCAAACGCGATGGCAAGAGCGATGGCAAAAGTGAGGAAAAGAGTTTTGCCGCTTCCCGCCCGCGCGCCGAAACGCTGATCTGGGCCGCCCGCGCCTGGCGCAATGAACAGCCGCGTCGCGCGCTGGACCTGGCGCATGATGCGGCTGCCTTGATGCCGCCGCGCGCCGCCGACGACGACAACGTGACGCGGCGCTGGTTGCTGGCGCAGGCGCTGGGTGAAGAGGCCCATGCCCATGCCAGCGTCGGCGATGCAACGGCCGCCGCGCGCCTGGCCGCCGAGGCGCTGGTGTTGTGGCGCTCGGTGCCCCCTGCCGGTGGCCCGCCGCCAGCGCTGCAGCCGTGGATCGTGCCGCTGTCGGCCTTGGTGGCCCGCTGAGCCAGCGCAAACCGCCTTCACGGTGGCGCTGGTCAGCGACACCAAAAGCGCGTCGCGTTTGACCGCCTGCCTGGCCACCGCCTGGTGGACCAGGATGCGCCGCATCATCATCGACGCCATGCCCAGGAAGTGGCTGCGGCTTTGCCACTGCGTGCGCGTTTGTTCGCGCCGCCGAAACCAGGCTTCGTGCGTCGGCGCGGTGGCGCAACTCTTTGGCCGCGCTTGACCCTTTTGGGGGCTCCGTGCTGCGATAGACAGCAAGGTGAGTTGTTTGCAGCCCGCAAGCACCGCTGCCAACCCGGAAGTACCCATGACCCGCATCCACGCCTGTTCTTTGCCCAGCCTTGCCGCCGCCCTGCTCTGCGCAGGCCTGCTCTTCAGCGCCCCCGCAAGCCACGCCAAAGACGAAACCACGCCACTCACCGTGGACGCCAGCTTCAACGCCGCCAGCGCCGCCGACAAGGGCTTCACCATCGCCGAAGGCAAAGCGCTCAAGGGCATCAAGCGCGTGGCCGTGCCGGTGTTTGCGGTGGAATTCATCATGGCCGACAACGTCAATTCGCAGACCTCGGGCTTTGGCTCTGCGGGGCGATCTTCGTCGTCGCTGTACTACAAGCTGCTGGGCGTGGGCGAGCCTGAATTCCAGGCCATCACCGACGCGCTGTACACCCGGTTCCTGGCTGAGTTGAAGGCCAGCGGCGTCGAGGTGGTTGAAGCCAGCCAGGTCGCGGCTTCGCCCATTTACCGCAAGCTGGTGGCCGGTGGCAGCCCGGCGCCCATCAAGACCGACAGCACGATGATGATGGCGCCACCCGGCCTGGGCCTGTACGGTTTTGCCAAGCTCGGCGGCGGCAACAGCAGCAGCGGGCGCAGCATCTTCAGCGCATTGTCGGAAGTGGGCAGCGGCTTTGCAGCGGTGGGCGCAATCGGTGACTCGATCCAACTGTCCACGGATCTGGACGCGAGCCTGCTGGAGGTGCGCATGCGCGTCAACTTCGTGCAGCTCAGCGACGACACCAGAGGCTTCCTCGGGCGGCTGGCGGGCAGCGCATCGGCGTCGGGCAAGGCCTTCCCCAGCGTTGACAACGTGATGATGAGCGTGCAGTCGGGGCCTGCGCGCGGCTCGGTGACGATGAAGCACACGCTGTCGCTGGACACGGCCGCTTTCGCCGAGGTGCGCGAGAAGGCCACCACCGCCGGTGAGGTGGCAGGCGCGGTAGCCGTGGGCCTGCTGCGCCTGGCTATCGGCAGCAAGGACAGCAGCAGCAGCAAAGAGCTTGAAGTGGTGGCCGACCCGGCGCGCTACAAGGACGTGGTCGGCGCCGGCCTGGGTTCGGCCGCCAGCATGCTGGTGGCGCGTTTGAAGTCCGAGCGCTGAAAAGAGCAGCGCGCCCAACCATGCTGTTTCAACCAGGCCGCCCGCACACAGACCACGCCGGATGACGCCCACCAAGCCGCAATGGCTGCGGGTCAAGTCCCTGTTTGAACAAGCGCTGGATCTGCCAGATGCACAGCGTGAGGCCTTTGTCGTCCACGCGGAGTGCGATACCGAGACAAGGGCCGAACTGCGTTCACTGCTGCGCCACCACATGGCCAGCAGCGTCAGCAACCCGGGCACGCCGGGGTTCATGAACGGCTCGGCGTCGTCGGCATTGGCAGGTTCGCTGGGCGATGGCAGCGCAGACCCTCTTGCCGGCCAAGCCGCGCGGGTGGGCCAGCGCCTGGGTGCCTGGGAAATCGTGCGCCCCGTCGGCAGCGGCGGCATGGGCGAAGTCTTCGAAGCGCGCCGCGCTGACGGCCAGTACGAAGGCCGTGCGCGACCCGCGCGACGCCGTCGAATGCGTGCGAGCGTGGGTGCTGCTGGTGATGCTGGTGATGCTGGTGCTGCTGGTGCGGTTGGTGCGGTTGGCGCAGGCGCCCTTGGGTGAATCGGCAGCAGGGCGCAACTTGCGCAGCGGGCTGGTGGCGCGCGCTCGCCGTCAGCAGGCCGACTGCGTGGGCCGCGGCGTCGTTACCGCCGCAGGCGCAAACACCCACCCTGAAGCGCGCTGGCTGGCTGGCGAGCCAGCATAAGTCGCAGCGGCCGCACAGCCCGAGTCAGCCCGAGTCAGCCCGCGCGCCGCCGCTTCACGTCCGCAGCCAGCCCTTCCAGAACCGCCACCGAATAGTCCCAGCCGATGCACGCATCGGTGATGCTCTTGCCGTATTCAAGCTTCGCCGGGTCGTCCTTGCCGGGGCTGAACTTCTGGGCACCGCCTTGCAGGTGGCTTTCAACCATCACGCCGAAGATGCAGCGGCTGCCGGAAGCAACCTGTTCGCCGACATCGCGCATCACGTCAATCTGCCGCTGGTGCTGTTTGCTGCTGTTGGCATGGCTGGCGTCGATCATCAGCTTGCAGTCCAGTTTGGCGGCTTCGATTTCCTTGCACGCTGCCGCCACACTGGCCTTGTCGTAGTTCGGCGCCTTGCCGCCGCGCAGGATGACGTGGCAGTCCTTGTTGCCCTTGGTCTGCACGATGGCGACCTGGCCGTTCTTGTGCACCGACAAGAAGTGGTGCGGCTGTGCGGCGGCCTGGATGGCGTCGGTGGCGATGCGGATGTTGCCGTCGGTGCCGTTCTTTAAGCCCACCGGTGCGCTCAGGCCACTGGCCAGTTCGCGGTGCACTTGCGATTCGGTGGTGCGCGCACCGATGGCGCCCCAGGCGATCAAGTCGCCGATGTACTGCGGGCTGATCACGTCCAGGAATTCGCTGCCTGCCGGCACGCCCAGCCGGCTGATGTCCACCAGCAACTGCCGCGCAATGCGCAGCCCTTCGTGGATGCGGTAGCTCTCGTCCAGGTAGGGGTCGTTGATGAGGCCTTTCCAGCCGACGGTGGTGCGCGGTTTTTCGAAGTACACCCGCATCACCACTTCCAGTTCGCCCTTGAGCTTGTCGCGCAGCGGCTTCAGCTTGCGTGCGTATTCCAGCGCCGCCGCCGGGTCGTGGATGGAGCAGGGGCCGATGATCACCAGCAGCCTGTCGCTGCCTTCACCGCTGCCACTGATGATGTGGCGGATGTTCTGGCGCGTGTCCTTGATCAGCGTTTCCACCGGCGTGCCGGCAATCGGGAAGAAGCGGATCAGGTGCTCGGGCGGCGGCAGCGGCGTCACATCATGAATGCGCTGGTCGTCGGTCTGGCTGGTCTTTTCAGACAGCGCCAGGCGTTCGTCGGCGGGGTTCGCAGAGGTCACGGACTTGGGGCTCATGGGATTCTTCCTTCACAGGCAACAAAAAACCGCCGGGGTTGCCGGCGGTTGTCTGGGGTGCGGTGCGTGTGTCTGACCTACGCGTTTGCCTCACCAGCCGCCAAGCGGTGCGAGAACCAAAAATACGCAAAGTAAGACGCTGCAGAACGCATGGCCGCGAATGTATCAGAAGCTGTAGCCCAGACCCAGGCTGAGTTGTGGCACCGCGCGCACCTTGGCCGCGCCACTGCGCAGCTCGGCCAGTTCGGTGTCGATGTCGGCCTGCGACACCCGCTGTGCCCAGGGCCCGATGACGGTGGCGCTGACGCTGGCGCGGCCAAACATCGCGCCCACGTCCACCGAAAAACGCAAACCCGTGCTGGCCTGGTGGCCCCAGCCGAAACCGAGGTAAGGCGTGCTTGAGGGGTAGCGCCCGCGCACCAGCAACTGGTCGGCTGAGGTGGTGGTGTAGCTCGTGTTGCCCACCGTGATGGTGCCGCCAGCGCCGGTGGCCAGCAGGTCGAGCTTGTACTGGTTGGCGGTGACGCCGCCGGTCAAGCGGAAGCTGCCGGAGAAGGGGAACCAGTCCGCCAGCAGCGCGGTGCGGTTGAGCTTGAGCTTGCTGTCATAGCTGATGCCTTCTTCGGTGCGGCGGTCTGTGCGCTCACCGATGGTGGCCACGTCCAGACGCAGGCCGAACTGGCTGTTCAGCGGCTGGGCCCAGCCGATCATCAAGCCGGGCAGGCCGGCCTGGGTGTAGAGCTCGCCGGCTTGTGCGGTGTTGGCGGACAGGCACAAGGCAACGGCCAGCGGGGCGAAGGTGTAGGACGGCATGGTGATGGCTTCATCAAGTGGAACTCGGTCCACGATTCTTGCCACCTGCGCGGGCCCCAACCGGTCGAACAACAGCGGAGAACAGGCGCTGTTCAAGGCCTGGCAGGGCCCGGTCGTTACGCCTTGCCGTCAGCGTCAGGCGTCGTCACCACTTCGCCGTTTTTTACCGGCAAGGTCGGGCCCGGCTTGAAGGTGGTTCTCACCACGCCTTCCTTGCCTTGGAAGCGGTAGCTGACGTTGTAGCCCACCAGCTTTTGTGTCTTCTCGCTCACCGTCCTGCAACGCTGCTCCGTCGTTGTGGTGACGTCTTTCTCTTGCAGGTTCTTTTGCACGCGGTTGCCTGCATAGCCGCCGGCCGCAGCGCCCGCGACAGTGGCCAGCTTCTTGCCGTCGCCACCGCCGATGGTGCTGCCCAGCAGGCCGCCCGCAACGGCGCCGACCACGCTGCCGGCAACGCGCTTCTCATCCTTCACGGGCGCCTGGTGCTGCACCTGGACGGATTCGCACTTTTCACGTGGTGTGACCACGGTCTCAAAGACTTCTTTCGCCGCGACGACCTCGGCAAACTGCGGCTTCGCCATCGTCTTGTAGCCCGTCACGGCGCCAGCGCCCAGCACAACCATCGCGACGCCGCCGAGGGCGATGCCCTTGATCATTGACTTGTCCATGCATTCACCCCTTTCGATTGCCAAGCTCTCCTGGCGGCTTGCCGCATCGCGGCGCGAACGCCCTGCCGAGGAGAGTCAATTGAGTCAGATTGGACACGTGCTGTGGCGGGTGCGGTAGCAGACGTGTCCTACACGGGAGTAGGAGCCCACATGGGCCGCCGACTCACCCGCTCGTCGCCTCGAACCCCGCCGCCATCAGCCGCGCCACCACGTCCTGCACATGCGCGCGGTTGCGTGTCTGCAGCACCAGCTCGACTTCCACACTCTGCACCGACAGCGTCGAGAAGGCGCGCTGGTGGTGCACTTCGTCGATGTTGGCGCCGGCCTCGGCCACGATCGCCGTGATGCGTGCCAGCACGCCCGGCGTGTCGCGCGCGGCCACGCGGATGCGCGCCAGCCGCCCTGCGCGCACCATGCCGCGTTCCAGGATGGCGGCCAGCAGCAGGGGGTCGATATTGCCGCCGCACAGCACCAGGCCGATCTTCTTGCCGGCAAAACGTGCCGGGTCTTTCAGAAGCGCCGCCAGGCCGGCCGCGCCGGCGCCTTCGACGAGCGTCTTTTCAATCTCCAGCAGCATCACGATGGCTTGCTCGATGTCGCCTTCGTCCACCAGCACGATGTCGTCCACCAGTTCGCGCACGATCTCGCGCGTGATCAGCCCCGGCTGGCCGACGGCGATGCCTTCGGCGATGGTGCTGGCGCCCTGCGCATGCGCCGTGCCCTTGATGGCGTTGACCATCGCCGGGAAGCGCGCGGTCTGCACGCCGATGATTTCCATGCCGGGTTTGAGCCTGCGCACTGCGGTCGCAATGCCGCTGATGAGGCCACCGCCGCCAATGGCGATGACCAGCGTGTCCAGATCGGGCTGGGCCTTCAGCATCTCGATGCCGATGGTGCCCTGGCCCGCAATGACCGCCGCGTCGTCGAAAGGGTGGACGAAGGTCAGGCCTTGCTCGGCCGCCATCTCCAGCGCCTTGTCGCGCGCCTGGTCAAAACTGTCGCCATGCAGCACCACCTCAGCGCCAAAGCCGCGTGTGCGTTCGACCTTCACGGTTGGCGTGTGCTGCGGCATCACGATCACGGTGCGCAGCCCCAGGCGCTGCGCGTGGTGCGCCACGCCCTGCGCGTGGTTGCCGGCCGATGCCGCGATCACACCCGTGATCGGCACGCCGGACTCGATCAACGTCGCCAGCTTGTTGAGCGCGCCGCGTTCCTTGAAGGAGGCCGTGAACTGCAGGTTCTCGAACTTCAGGAAGACCTGCGCGCCGACGATCTGACCGAGTGTCTTGCTCTCCACGCACGGCGTGTCCAGCACCTGGTCGGCGAGGCGCAGCGCGGCCGCTTCGATGTCTTCGAACGCGACCACGCCAGCGCCTCAGCAGGACGAGCCAAGTGGCCGCCGCGGAACCGGCTTCGCCGGGCCGCTGGGGGCGCCCCCCTGGGGGGGAGCGCCGAAGGCGCTTCGGGGGGTGGCCTTGTTCAAGCCGTGCCGCCCACCGTGAGGCGGTCGATGCGCAGCGTCGGCTGGCCCACGCCCACCGGCACGCTCTGGCCTTCTTTGCCGCACACGCCGACGCCGCTGTCCAGCTGCAAATCATTCCCGATCATGCTGACGCGCGTCATTGCTTCGGGGCCGTTGCCGATGAGCGTGGCGCCCTTCACGGGGTACAGCACCTTGCCGTTTTCGACCCAGAAGGCTTCGCTGGCGCTGAAGACGAACTTGCCGCTGGTGATGTCCACCTGCCCACCACCGAAGTTGGTGGCATAGACACCGCGCTTGATGCTGGCCACGATCTCTTCCTTCGTGCGCGTGCCGGCCAGCATGTAGGTGTTGGTCATGCGCGGCATCGGCAGGCTGGCATAGCTTTCGCGGCGGCCGTTGCCGGTGGGCTTTACGCCACTCAGGCGCGCGTTCAGGCTGTCCTGCATGTACCCGCGCAGGATGCCGTCTTCGATCAGCACATTGCGCTGCGTGGCGTGGCCCTCGTCGTCGACGTTGAGTGAGCCGCGGCGGTCGGGCAGCGTGCCGTCGTCCAGCACCGTCACGCCCTTGGCCGCCACGCGCTGGCCGACGCGGCCGGCGAAGGTGGACGAACCTTTGCGGTTGAAGTCGCCTTCCAGGCCGTGGCCCACCGCTTCGTGCAGCAGCACGCCAGGCCAGCCGGGGCCGAGCACGACGGTCATCTCGCCAGCAGCCACCGCACGGCTGTCCAGGTTGGTCAGCGCTGCCGTCACGGCGTGGTTGACGTAATCCTCGATCACGCTGTCGGTGAAGTACCCCAGGCCGAAGCGGCCACCGCCGCCACCCGATCCGGTCTCGCGGCGCACCTCGCCGCCCACGGTCTGCTCGGCGATGACGGTGACGTTCAGCCGCACCAATGGCCGCACGTCGGCAGCGCGGGTGCCGTCAGCACGGGCCACCAGCACCACGTCGTACTCGGCGCCCACGCTGGCCATCACCTGCGCCACGCGCGGGTCCCTGGCGCGCGCCAGCTTCTCGACCTTTTCCAAGAGCGCCACCTTCTGCGCGCTGTCCAGCGTGCCGATGGGGTCGGTGGGCGCGTAGAGCACGCGGCTCTTGGCCACGGTCGGGGCGCGGGCGATCTTCACGCGCTTGTTCTGCCCGGCGGCGGCGATGGTGCGCACGGTGCGTGCGGCGTCCATGAGGGACTCGACGCTCAGGTCGTCGGAATAGGCGAATGCCGTCTTCTCGCCGGCCACGGCGCGCACGCCCACGCCCTGGTCGATGCTGAAGCTGCCGCTCTTGACGATGCCTTCTTCCAGGCTCCAGCCTTCGTGGCGCGTGGTCTGGAAGTAGAGGTCGGCGTCGTCGACGCGGTGTTCGCCGATGAGGGCCAGCGCCTGCGCCAGCGTGGCT
>JANMKK010000056.1:0-10420 GCA_031372005.1 Rubrivivax sp. | reverse complement strand
CACGGCTGCGATTAGGCCAGCCGCGCTTTGGAGTCTGAAGCTGCGGGTCTGCAACACGGGTGAGCTTGAGGCCGACGCTTAAACTGCAGCCCCGATGAGCACCCACGCCGCACTTGCTGAATCCTGGCCCCACGCCACGATGCTGGTGGTGGACGATGAGCCGGGCATGCGCAACTTCCTGCTCAAGACGCTGCAGCCACGCGCCGGCCAGGTGATGACGGCCGGCAGCGCTGAAGAGGCCGAAGAACTGCTGCAGCGCCACCGCTTCGACCTGGTCATCCTGGACATCACGCTGCCAGGCAAGAGCGGCATCACGCTGCTGCAGGAAATGCGCATGCAAGGCAACCCTTGCGAAGTCGTGCTGATCACGGCCTTCGCCGATCTCGACACCGCCATCGAGGCCCTGCGTGCGGGCGCGGGCGACTTCCTGCTCAAGCCCTTCCGCGTGGCGCAGGTGTTGGGCGCTGTGAAGCACGGCCTGGAACGGGCGCGGCTGAAACGCGAAAACTGGGTGCTCAAGCGCGCACTGCACCAGCGCACGCCGCCGCCTGACGGGCTGGTGGGCCGCAGCATCGTCATCAAGGGCCTGCAGGCCGCGCTGCACCGCGTGGCGGCGGTGGACAGCACGGTGCTGCTGACAGGCGAATCGGGCACCGGCAAGGAACTGGCCGCACTGGCGCTGCACCGCTTGAGCCCGCGCGCCACAGCGCCTTTCGTGCCCGTCAACTGCGCCAGCGTGTCGCCAGCGCTGATCGCAACTGAACTGTTCGGCCAGCCCGGGCGCGACGGGCTCTTTGTGTATGCCCAGGGCGGCACGCTGTTTCTGGACGAAGTGGCCGAGCTGCCATTGCCGCTGCAGGCCACGCTGCTGCGCGTGCTGGAGGGCCGCCGCGTGCGGCCGGTGGGCAGCGAGCAGGAGATCCCCGTCAACGTGCGCATCGTCGCCGCCAGCAACCGGCCGCTGCGCGTTGAAGTGGACGCCGGCCGCTTCCGGGCCGACCTGTACTACCGGCTGCAGGTGGTTGAAATCACGCTGCCACCGCTGGCCGCGCACAAGGAAGACATCTCCGACCTGGTGGCGCACTTCATCGACACGCTGGCGCCACAGCTTGGCGTGGAGCCCATCGAAGTCAGCGGCGACGAGATGCGCTACCTGCAGCAGTACGCCTGGCCAGGCAACGTGCGCGAGCTGCGCAACCTGATCGAACGGTCGCTGATCGTCGGTGCGCTCAACGTGTCGGCGCTGTACCAGGGGCTGTCGCGGCCTGCACCAGCAGCGGCGCCGGCGATGCAGCCCGCCACCGCGGTGGCACTGGGCGGCCCCACCGACTTGTACACGCTGGAAAAGCGGCACATCCTGGCGGTGCTGGAATCGGTGCAGGGCGACAAGACACGCGCCGCGCAATTGCTGGGCATTTCGCGCCGCACGCTGGAACGGCGCTGCGCCGAATGGGCGCTGGCTTGAAAGAAGCCCGGACGGGCCACGGCAGCCACTTCGCCCACCTGTCCATCCGCAACAAGCTGCTGGCGATGGTGCTGCTGCCGCTGCTGGTGGTGCTGCCGCTGCTGGGTGCCTTGCTGCTGTGGTGGGGCAGCGAAGCGCTGGACCGCATGCTGCTGGCGAAGGTGCGGTCTGACCTGGCGGTGGCCCACGGTTACTTCGACCGCGTGCTGGGCGAAGTCGGCGCCAGCACCACCGGCGTGGCGGAATCGGCCGCGCTGCTGCAGGCACTGCGCCACGGTGACGCGGCGCTGCCGCCTCCGATCCTGGCGCGCCTGGCGGACCGCGAGCGGCTGGACTTCATCCACCTGCTGCCCGCCGACGGCCGCCGTGCCGACAGCACCAGCGTGGAAGTGCTGGGCCCCGCGCAGCAAGGCTTGCTGGGCGCAGGGCTGCGCCAACGGGTGACCGTGCCACTGGTGGCCACGCGCAATGCAGCACCCACGGAGCGCATTGCTGAAGACCGTGCCATGGTGCTGGTGGCGACCCGTGCAGTGCGCGGCGCCGACGGCACGCTGCTGGGCCACGTGCAGGCCGGTGTGCTGCTGAACCGCAACCTTCCGTTCATCGATCACATCAACGAGATCGTGTACCCCGAAGGCTCGGTGCCGTTTTCTGAATGGGGCAGCCGGGGCACGGCCACGCTGTTTCTGGACGACGTGCGCATCAGCACCAATGTGCGCCTGTTCGGTGCCGAGAAAGACCAGCGCGCCATCGGCACCCGCGTTTCGCAGACCGTTCGCGACACCGTGCTGGGCCGCGGTGCGACCTGGCTCGACCGCGCCTTTGTCGTCAACGACTGGTACGTGTCAGGCTACGAGCCCCTGGCCGACAGCAGCGGGCGGCGCGTCGGCATGCTCTATGTCGGCATCCTGGAGCGGCCCTTCACGCAGTTGAAATACGGCGCGCTGGCCAGCGTGGGCGCGATCTTCTTTGCCGTGATGATCGTCGCCGCTGTGGTTTCGCTGCGCTGGGCGCGCAGCATCTTTCGCCCGCTGGAGCAGATGGCCGCCACCATGCAACGCGTGGAAGGCGGGTCGCTGGACGCGCGCGTGGGCACTGTCGCAAGCTTTGATGAGATCGGCCGCCTGGCCGGCCACCTGGACCAACTGCTGGGCGTGATTGCGGAAAACACGCGCGGCCTGGACGCCAAGGTGGCAGAACGCACGCAGGCGCTTGAAGCCGCGCAACAGCAACTGGTGAAAAGCGAAAAGCTCGCCACGGTGGGCCAGCTCACGGCCAGCATCGCGCACGAGGTCAACAACCCGATTGCGGTGATCCAGGGCAACCTGGACCTGGTGCGCGAGTTGCTGGACCCGGCCGCGGCCCAGCGCATCGCACCCGAACTGCGGCTCGTCGACGAGCAGATCGAGCGCATGCGACTCATCGTCACGCAGTTGTTGCAGTTTGCACGACCCGCAGAATTTGCAGGTTATGTTGAAGCCGTGGACCCGGCGCGTGCGCTGGACGACTGCCTGGTGCTGGCCGGCCACCAGATCGCCAGCGGCGGCATCCGCGTTGAGCGTGACTACCGTGCCACGCGTGCGCCGGCCATCAACCGGCAAGAACTGCAGCAGGTGCTGGTGAACCTGATGGTCAACGCCATTCACGCCATGCCGCGAGGCGGCACGCTGCTTTTGAGCACGCGGGATACGGGCGCTGACACGGTGGAGATTGAAGTCGCCGACACCGGCGCGGGCCTGTCGGATGAACTGCTGGCGCGGCTTTTCCAGCCCTTTGTGACGCGCCGGCCCGACGGCACCGGCCTGGGCCTGTGGATCAGCCGCGGGTTGGTGGAACGCTATGGCGGCGACATCCGCGCTTGCAACCGCAGCGGCGCCCACGCCAGTACCCACCTCAGCACCCACGCCGGCACCCACGTCAGCACCCACGCCAGCAGCGGCGCGGTCTTCACGGTGGTGCTGAAGGCTGCTGAGGCCGCCGGATAATCGCGCTGTCGCCCAAGCCGCTGCACGACACGCAGAACCACCCGCCCGATGCGCCTCAAATACAAGTTCCTGCTGCTGGCGGTGGTGCCCCTGCTGATGTCGCTGGCGTTGATCGCTATGGCGGTGCAACTGCAGGGCAACAACCTGGCCGACCGCCAGCGGCTGGAGTTGCGCGCGGCCACCATCAGCGCCAAGGAAACCGAGTTGCGGCACTACATGGCACTGGCGCTCAGCACCATCAGCCCTTTCTACAACTCGGGCAGCGACGACGCCGACATCAAGCGCCAGGCCATGGAAAGGCTGGCCAAGCTGGCCTACGGTGCCGACGGCTTTTTCTTCCTCTTCGACATGGACGGCGTGGACCTGATGGACCCGCCGCAGCCCGAACTGGTGGGCCAGAACCTGATCGAACTGCGCGACCCGCAAGGTGACCCCACCGTGCGCATGCTGCTGGAACGTGCACGCACAGGCGGGGGCTTTGTGGTGCACCGCTGGCGCAAGCCGTCAACGCAGCAGATTGCGCCCAAGCTGAGTTATGTGACGCAACTGGAGCGCTGGCGCTGGATGGTCGGCACCGGCATTTACCTGGATGAACTGGACGCGGTGATGATGCAGCTGGACGACAGCCTGGCCGCCAGCGAACGCAGCACCATGTTGTGGATTGGGGGTGCCGGCGGCCTGGGTGTGGCGCTGATCTTCGGCTGCGCGCTGGTGCTGAGCTTTAGCGAACACCGCCAAAGCGACGCCAAGCTCACACGCCTGGCGCGCCAGGTGGTCAATTCGCAGGAAGCCGAACGGGTGCATCTGTCGCGTGAATTGCACGACGGCACGGGGCAGACGCTGGTGGCGGTGAAACTGCTGATCGAATCGGCTCTGGACCGCATCGCCCCTGCTGACGAAGCCACCCGCACGCTGCTTGCGCGTGCGCTGGCGCGGTTGAAGGACGCGCTGCTGGAAGTGCGCGGCATGTCGCACCGGCTGCGCCCGGTGATGCTTGACACGCTGGGCTTGCCGGCGGCGCTGCAGCAGTTGGGCGAAGAGACTTGCGCGCAGGCGGGCATGCAGTTCACGCTGGAAGTCGAGGGCGTTGAGATGGTCTTGCCCGACGACTTGAAAACCGTGCTCTTCCGCATCACGCAAGAGGCGCTGGCGAACATTCAAAAGCATGCGGCCAGCGCCAACGTCAGCCTGAGCCTGGCCTTTGGCAGCCGCGCACTGAGCCTGTCGATCCACGACGACGGCGTTGGCTTCGACGCCCATGCGGTGGGCGACGGCGGCAGCCGCGGCATCGGGCTGCACAACATGCGCGAACGCATCGAAGCGGTGGGTGGCAAGCTCACGGTGCAGTCGCAGGCCGGGCTCACGCGGGTGACGGCCGAGCTGTCCAACGCGGCGATCCGGCGGCTGTCTGCCGCAGCGCCGACGGCAGCCACGGCACGGGCGCCGACAGCATGATCCGCCTGCTGCTGGTGGACGACCACCCGCTGGTGCGCGAAGGCCTGAAGCTGCGCCTTGCCAACGAGCCCGATATTGACGTGGTCGGTGAGGCCGGCGATGCCGCCAGCGCCATTGCTGCGGTGGCCAGCACGGCGCCGACGCTGGTGTTGATGGACATCGGCATGAAGGACACCAACGGCATCGACCTGACGGCCCTGATCCTGCAGCAGACGCCTGCGCTTGCGGTGCTGATGCTGAGCATGTACGACAGCGTCGAATACGCGCAGCGTGCGCTGCAGGTGGGTGCCCGCGGCTACGTGCTGAAAGACGCGCCGTCCAGCGACATCCTGAGTGCGCTGCGCACGGTAGCCGCGGGCGGCACGTATCTCAGCCCGAACATCGCGCAGCGCCTGTTCCGCACGCCCGCGCAGCGCAACCTGCTGTCGGTGCGCGAGCAGGACATCCTGGCCTGCCTGGCGCAGGGACAGTCCAGCAAGCAGATTGCGCGCGTGCTGGACCTGAGCGTGCGCACGGTGGAGTCACACCGCCAGAACATCCGCCGCAAGCTCGACCTGGAAACCCAGGCCGACCTGATCCGCTACGCCGTCGAACATGGCCGCCGCCACGGTGGTCCGGCGCAGGGGTTTTCCAGTACGTAACCTCGCGGTGGCGTCGTGCGTAGTGCACCGCTTGCGGCGCCGCAGCCACGTGCGCACACTACGGCACACCCCACAGAGCCCCATGCCGGGCACGGAGACAAGCGTTATGAGCCGTATCACCCCCTTCAGCCTGGGCGCGCTGGCAGTCCTGTCACTGGCCACTGCGCTGACCGTGGCCCATGCGGCCGAGCCCATCAAGATTGGCGTGGCCGGTCCGTTCACGGGCGGCTCTTCGTCCATGGGCGTGAGCATGCGCGACGGTGTGCGCATGGCCACTGACGAAATCAACAAGGCCGGCGGCGTGCTGGGCCGCCAGCTGCTGCTGGTAGAGCGCGACGACGAAGCCAAGAATGAGCGCGGCGTGCAGATCGCGCAGGAACTGATCAACAAGGAAAAAGTCACCGCCACGGTGGGCTACATCAACACCGGCGTGGCCCTGGCTTCGCAGCGCTTCTACCAGGAAGCGCGCATCCCGGTGATGAACAACGTGGCCACCGGTTCGCTCATCACGCGCCAGTTCGACGACCAGCCCGAGAACTACATCTTCCGCAACTCCGCGCACGACAGCATCCAGGCACCGATGATTGTGGAAGAGGCCATCACGCGCCGCGGCTTCAAGCGCGTGGCGATCCTGGCCGACAGCACCAACTACGGCCAGCTTGGTCGCGCCGACCTGGAAACCGCACTTGGCCAGAAGGGCGTCAAGGCGGTGGCAGTCGAAAAGTTCAACATCAAGGACGTGGACATGACGCCGCAGCTGCTGAAGGCCAAGGAAGCCGGCGCTGAAGCGGTGTTGACTTACGCCATCGGGCCTGAGCTGGCGCAGATTGCCAACGGCATGACCAAGCTCGGCTGGAAGGTGCCGATGATCGGCAGCTGGACGCTCAGCATGGCCAACTTCATCGACAACGCAGGCCCCGGCGGTGAAGGCGCACGCATGCCGCAAACCTTCATCCAGGAGCCCACCACACCCAAGCGCCAGAGCTTCATCGTCAACTACCTGAAGACCTTCAACCCGAAGAACAGCCGCATCGATTCACCGGTGTCGGCTGCACAAGGCTACGACTCGGTGTACCTGCTGGCCGCTGCCATCCAACAAGCCGGCAGCACCGACGGCCCGAAGATCAAGGCCGCACTTGAAGACCTGCGCGCACCCGTTGAAGGTGTGGTCACCACCTACATCCGCCCCTTTACCGCCAAGGACCACGAGGCCATCACCGCCAACATACCGGTGTTTGGTGAAGTCAAGGGCCAGCGCGTGGTGTATGCCTACCCCGACGACCTGAAGAAGGCTTCGCAAGTGCGCTTGAAGGACGCAGCCGCCAAGGGCGCGCTGGCTGTCAAGAAGTAAGACTGCGGTGCGCGTCGCAGGACGCGGTTTTGCTCTACGGCGCGTGCTGCGCGCCGCCTCGCTGCCGGGCCCGTGCCCGGCGGTGCTGTATGCGCGCTGCACACCGGCCTTACGCGGCCTTACGCGGCCCTGAGCGGCCACTCGGGAGACCCCATGGAAATCTTCATCCAGCTCGTGTTCAGCGGCATTGCCCTGGGCATGATTTACGCTGTCATTGCCTTTGGCTACCAGCTGACATTCGCCACATCCGACACGCTGAACTTCGGCCAGGGGGACGCGCTGATGTTGGGCGCACTCGTCGGCCTGACGCTGGTGGGGCTGGGTGTCAACTACTGGTTGATGGTGCCGCTGGTGTGCATGTTCGGCGCGCTTCAGGGCGTGGTGGTGGAACGCATCGGCGTGCGGCCCGCCATCAAGATGAAGAGCGAATTCGGCTGGATCATGTCGACCATTGCGCTTGGCATCATCTTCAAGAACGTGGCTGAAAACGTCTGGGGCCGCGACGACCTGAAGTTTCCAAGCCCGCTGCCCGAGTCGCCGCTGAAGTTTCTGGGCGCCAACGTGCTGCCGATGGAACTGCTGGTGGTGTTTGGCGCGCTGGCGATGATGCTGGCGGTCGAGGTCTTCAACCGCAAGTCGATCTACGGCAAGGCCGTGGTGGCCACCTTCAACGACCGCGACGCGGCCAAGCTGATGGGCATCAACACCGGCCTGGTCATCACCTTTTCGTACGCGCTGAGTTCGCTGACAGCCGCCTTTGCCGGCGTGCTGATCGCGCCGCTGACGCTGACGGGTTCGACGATGGGCGCCGTGCTCGGACTGAAAGCCTTTGCGGTGGCCATCATCGGCGGCCTGACCAGCGGCATGGGCATCGTCGTCGGCGGGCTCATCCTGGGCATTGCAGAGACGACGACGGGCTTTTACATCTCCACCGGCTACAAGGATGTGCCGGGCCTGGTGCTGCTGCTGATCGTGCTGGCCGTGCGCCCTGCCGGCCTTTTCGGCAAGACTGCCATCAAGAAGGTCTGATCCCATGAAGCGCAGTCATCTGTTGTTGGCAGTGATCGGCATTGCCGCACTCGCCCTGTTCCCGGTCGGGGTTCACAACCCGTACTACATCCACCTCGTCGAGACGATCATGATCTATGCGATCGTGCTGTTCGGCCTGGACATCGTGGTGGGCTACACCGGGCAGGTGTCGCTCGGCCACGCGGGCCTGTTCGGCGTGGGCGCGTACACGGTCGGCGTGCTGGTCTTCAAGCTCGGTGCGTCGCTGTGGCTCACGGTGCCGGCGGCCATCCTCATCACGGCCGGGTTCGGCGCGCTGCTGGCGCTGCCGGCGCTGCGCGTGTCGGGGCCTTATCTCGCGATGGTGACACTGGCGTTCGGCACGATCATCCAGATCCTCATCAACGAGATGAGCTTCCTGACCGAAGGGCCGCTGGGCATCAAGCTGGAGAAGCCGGAACTCTTCGGCCACAAGCTCGACGAGCGCGAGTTCTACTGGGTCGTGCTGGTGCTGATGGTGCTGGCGCTGATCGTCGTGCACCGCATCCTGCGCTCGCACCTGGGGCGCGCGTTCGAGGCGCTGCGGGGCAGCCCGGTCGCGTCCGATTGCATGGGCGTGTCGGTCTATCGCTACAAGGTCTACGCATTCGTGATCAGCGCCGGCTTCGCGGGGCTGGCCGGTAACCTGTACGCGTATTCCGAGCAGTACATCTCGCCGAACACCTACAACTTCGAGCTGACGGTGCTGTTCCTGCTGGCCGTGATCATGGGCGGGCGCAAGAGCCGCATCGGTTCGCTGGTCGGTGCGACGATCATCGTGCTTTTGCCCAAGCTGCTCGACGACATCGAGATGTTCCGCTACGTGTCGGTTGCGCTGGCGGTGCTGGTGGCTGTGTCGGCCGTGGTGGGCATTCGGCGCGGCAAGAGCACGGCGCAGCAGATGGCGATTCCGGTGGTCGGCACGCTGCTGCTGGCAGGCCTCGCGTTCAAGCTGCAGAGCATGACCGACTGGCGGCTGTCGATCTTCGGTGTGATCACGCTGTTCGTCGTGTATTACCTGCAAGACGGCATCGTCGGCTTCGTGCGCAACGCGCTGAACTTGAAGCAGACATCCGTGGCCGACCAGCAAGCCGCCATCGGCACGGTCAAGGGCGATGCCGTGGGCACGGCGGCGGGCACGAACACATCGCCCGAGCTGCTGACGGCCACGGGTGTGTTGATGCAGTTCGGCGGCCTGAAGGCGCTGAACAACGTCGACCTCGTCATCAAGCGCGGCAGCATCCACGGCCTGATCGGGCCGAACGGCTCGGGCAAGAGCACGATGATGAACGTGCTCACCGGCATCTACCAACCGACGGCAGGCGGTGTGATGTTTGCCGGCCAATCGGTGGTGGGGCGCACCTCAAGCGACATCGCGCTGTCGGGCATTGCACGCACCTTCCAGAACGTGCAGCTCTTCGGCGAGATGACCGCACTGCAGAACGTGCAGGTGGGCCTGCACCACACCTTCGCGAGCAACCTGCTCGACGTGGCGCTGCACACCCCGCGCTACAACCGCGAAAGCGCCAGCGCCGCCAGCCGCGCGCTTGGCCTGCTGCAGTTCGTGGGCCTGGGCAACCTGGCGTTCGAGGAGGCGCGGAACCTGCCGTACGGCAAGCAGCGCCTGCTCGAGATCGCCCGCGCACTGGCGCTCGACCCGCAGTTGCTGCTGCTCGACGAGCCCGCCGCCGGCCTGACCGCACCCGACATCAAGGAGCTGATCGCGATCATCCGCAAGATCCGCGAGCACGGCGTGACCGTGATCCTGATCGAGCACCACATGGACGTGGTGATGAACCTGTGCGACACCGTCTCGGTGCTCGACTTCGGGCAGAAGATCGCCGAAGGCGTGCCCGCGCAAGTGCAGGCCGACGAGAAGGTGATCGAAGCCTACCTCGGCGGCACCGTTGCAGATTAAGGACCCATCATGCTGACCATCAACAACCTCAGCGCCGGCTACGGCAAGGTGCAGGTCCTGCACGGCATCTCGATCGACGTGCCCAAGGGCAAGGTCGTGACGCTGATCGGCTCCAACGGCGCCGGCAAGACGACGACGATGCGCGCCGTGTCGGGAATGATCGCGCCCACTGGCGGCGATATCACGCTCAACGGCAAGCGCATCGACGGCCAGGAGAGCTACACGATCGCCCGCCACGTCGCCCTTGGGGCGGCTGCCGGTCAGGCGCGGGAACGCGCCCAGCGTCAGGTTGTCGGTCACCGACATGGTCGCGAACACACGCCGGCCCTCGGGCGAATGGGCGAGGCCCCGCTTGGCGATGTAGTACGGCTCGCGGCCGGCGATCGGCTCGCCGTTGAGCACGATCTCGCCGGCGGTCGGCGCGATCATCCCGGAGATGGCGCGCATGGTGGTCGTCTTGCCGGCGCCGTTGGAGCCGATCAGCGTGACCACCTGGCCCTTGGGCACGTCCATCGAGATGCCCTGCAGCACCTCGACCTTGCCGTAGCCGGCATGCAG
>JANMKK010000020.1:0-17718 GCA_031372005.1 Rubrivivax sp. | reverse complement strand
TTTGCGATCATGAAAAAGCGTGCTCGCGCCGGCGAGCAGGTCTTTGGCGACGGCGTGCTGGAAGTGCTGCCCGACGGCTTTGGTTTCTTGCGCAGCATCTCGGTCACTTCCTCGGGCCGCTCGTCGACGAGCAGGACGATCAGGTGGACCTCGGGGTGGTTGGCGACGATGGCGTGTGCCAGCTGCTGCATCATCACCGTCTTGCCGGTCTTCGGTTGCGCCACCAGCAAGGCGCGCTGGCCTTTGCCGATGGGCGCGATCAGGTCGATGATGCGGCTGGTGATGTTCTCTTCGACCTTGACGTCGCGCTCAAGCCTGAACTGTTGCGTCGGGAACAGCGCAGTCAAGTTCTCGAACATGATCTTGTGCTTGGCTTCTTCGGGCGTCACGCCGTTGACGCGGTCCACCTTCACCAGTGCAAAGTAACGCTCGCCGTCCTTGGGCACCCGCACTTCGCCTTCGACGTTGTCGCCGGTGTGCAGGTTGAAGCGCCGCACCTGGCTCGGGCTCAGGTAGATGTCGTCGGTGGACGCCATGTAGCTGGCTTCGATGCTGCGCAAGAAACCAAAGCCGTCGGGCAGCACTTCCAGCACGCCGTCGCCAAAGACCTGCTCGCCGGCGCGAGCACGCTTTTTCATGATCGCAAACATCAGTTCCTGCTTGCGCAGGCGGGCGACGTTTTCGATCTCCAGCGCCTCACCCATCGTGATCAGGTCGGCAATGGGCTGGGCTTTGAGTTCTGACAGATGCATGAGGCACCCTTGGGCAGATGCGGACCGGCTCACGCACCAAAAATGCGCCAATGTGAATTGACGCGGAACGCGTGGAAGGTCTGCAAGACGGTGAAGGATTGGCGCCGGTCCCACGCGCTCTGCCGTCTCTCTGCCGTCAGATATCTGACGTGTGGCAGCCGGGCTTGCTTGTGGCAAGGGCCGGTAATGGCGGTGCGGGCGGTGCGTGGTGGCGGGTCAGACGCTGGCTGCCGCCCTGGGAAGGGCTCGCAACCAGTGTTGTTACTGATTATAGATGACCGTCGATGAACGCAGTCAACTGGGCCTTGGACAAGGCGCCCACCTTGGTGGCAGCGAGTTCCCCGCCCTTGAAGAGCATCAACGTCGGGATGCCGCGGATGCCAAACTTGGCTGGCACGTCACGGTTTTCATCGACGTTCATCTTGGCGATCTGCAGGCGGCCGGCGTATTCCTTGGAGACTTCGTCCAGGATGGGCGCGATCATCTTGCAAGGCCCGCACCACTCGGCCCAGTAGTCCACCAAAACGGGCTTGTCGGCCTGCAGCACATCACTGCCGAAAGAATCGTCGGTGACGTGCTTGATCAGTTCGCTTTTCTTGTCCAGTTCGATGCTCATGGCGGCGTTCTCCGCGCGCAGGGTGTTCAGGGGTGAACGCAGGGCCTGCACGACGTTGGCAATGCACAATCATTCTGACACAAACGTCATTTTGGGCAGCCCTGCCCGCACCGCCATTCCGCTATGCCCGCGATAGAGCAAATCTGCCTGGCCCCTGATGCGGTCGAGACGCGTGTTGACGCGTTTGCACGCCAGCCCTGGACGGCGGTCGCGAGTGCCACGCTGCAGTGGCTGCAGCAGCACCAACTGGCGCTGCGGGATGCCATCCTGCTGCTGCCCTTTGCGGCGCTGCTCGCCCCGGCGCGGGATGCCTTTGCGGCGCTGGGCGGTTGGCAACCCCGGATTGAGACGACATTGACCCTGGCCGCCTCGCTAGGGCCGCCGGCAGCGCTGGAGCCTGATCAGTGCACGGGCGACGTGGTGCTGGACCGCCTTTGCGCGCGCACGCTCTTGCAGCGTCAGGCCTGGGCGCAGCGCTGGGCGCAGACCGACCCCACGGGGTTCGACCGCATCGTGGTGTCGGTGGTGGACGCAGCGCAGGCCCTGCGAGCCGGCGCCCACGAACGTGCCCCTGCAGACCGCGCCGCGTTCTGGTCCCAGGCCCGGTCCAGCCTGGCTGCGCCGGCCGGGCCTGCGGCTGCAGAGTCGATGCTGTTGCAGTTGGCGCTGGAATGGGCCGCCGTGGCCGCGCCCGCGCACACCGACAGCCTCTTCGCGATGCGCCCCTCAGCCTGGATCGCCGTGACCGCAGGCGGGCCTGACGCCGTGGCCGAGGCTGTGGCAATGCAAGGCACCGTGCCGGCTTTGCGACTGGTCCTCGACGCGCCCGCTGACGACCCATTTGCTGCCGTCAGTCATCACGCCCAGCTCCAGCGCTTCATCTGTGACGACTTTGAATCCGAAGCCCAGGCCTCCGCAGCCGAAGTGGTTCGCGCGCTCAACGCCGGCCGCGCGCCAGTGGCCCTGGTGGCGCTGGACCGTGCGCTGGTGCGCCGCGTGCGCGCGCTGCTGGAACGCCAGCACATTCCGCTGATCGACGAGACCGGCTGGGTGCTGGCCACCACACGCGCAGCCGCGGCGGTGGTCGGCCTGCTCAAGGCGGCAGAGATCGTGGCGGAAGCGTTGGCCAACAAGGACACGGTGCTCGACTGGCTGAAGGACTGGCCTGGCGCAGAGCCGGCCGCACTCGATTCGCTGGAAGCGCTGTGGCGCGACCGCCGCAACGTGCCAGACCGCGACGCTGCGCAGCGCCTTTGGCAACGCGCCCAGCGTTGTCTGCAAGCGCTGGCCGATGGCGGCACGTTGCCGCTGGCGGCCTGGCTGCGTCGCCTGCGCGATTCTCTGTCGGCGGACGGCACGCTGGAACGCCTGCGCGCAGACGGCGCAGGCAGCCAGGTGCTCGCCGCCCTGCGTCTGCTGGACGACAGCGGCGTGGCCTGGCAGCAGGCGACAGCCCAGGCACGGCTCACCCTCGGCGGCTTCACGGCCTGGGTGCAGGCGACGCTGGAACAGATGCCGTACCTGCCGCTGCCTGACGACGACGCGGTGGTGGTGCTGACGCCGCTGGCCCGTGCCTTCGGCCGTCCCTTCGGACACATCGTGATGCCGGGTGCTGACCACCGCCACCTGGGCGCCACAGATAGCCCCGCAGCCTTGGTCAGTGACAGCTGGGCAGCCGCCCTGGGCCTGGACCATGCCGCGCTGCGCCGCCAGCGCCAGCAGGCCGCGCTGGCGCAGGTGCTGCGTGCCGACCACGTCACGCTGCTGCGCCGCCGCCGTGACGACGAAGACACGCTCACCGAAAGCCCGGACGTCGAATGGCTGCTGCTGTGCCGCGCGCGTTCGGGCCTGCCCGTCTGGCCCCTTCAGGCCTGGCAGCCCGAGCATGCGGCACGGCCCCGCCAGGGCGTGCCGCGCCCGTTGCCAACGGCAGCTGCGGCCTTGCCCGACCTGATCAGCGCCACGCAGGTGGAAGCACTGCGCGCCTGCCCCTACCGCTTCTTTGCGCGCGCCGTGCTGCGCCTGGACGAGGCCGAAGAGATTGACACGGGTCTGGCCAAGCGCGACTACGGCAACTGGCTGCACGCCGTGCTGCACCACTTCCACAGCGAACGCGTCTATTCCGATGGACCGGAAGCGCAACTGCAGCAGGCCGCCGACCACGTCACCCGGACGATGGCGCTGGACGACGGCGAGATGCTGCCCTGGCGCGCCAGCTTCGAAACCTTCAGCCCCGCCTACCTGGCATGGTGTGCGGCACGCGAAGCCGAAGGCTGGTACTGGGCCGATGGCGAATCCGATCACCGACGCGCACCGCCAGAACTTGAAGGCCTGCGCCTGCGCGGCCGCATTGATCGGCTCGACCACGGGCCCGATGGCCGGCAGCAACTGCTGGACTACAAGACCGGCAACGCCGATGCCTTCAAGCGCAAGGTGAACCAGCCGCTGGAAGACACGCAGCTGGCCTTTTACGCCGCGCTGCTGGGTGCTGAAGAAACCTTGGGCGCGGCCTATGTGGCGCTGGACTCGCCCGGTGCGCCACTGGCCTTGCCGCACAAGGACGTGCACTTGAGTGCGCAGACACTGCTGGATGGCCTGGGCGATGAGTGGCAGCGCCTGCGCGCCGGCGCTGCGATGCCTGCACTGGGCGAAGGCGCGGTGTGCGACAGCTGCGAGGCGCGCGGCTTGTGCCGCCGTGACCATTGGGAAGCGCCGTGACGAGCGCCGTGACAAGCGCCGTGACAAGCGCCGTAACAAGCGACGTGACTGGCAGCGTGACTGGCAGCGTGACCCACCCCGCCTACCGCCTGGACGGGGCCAGCGTCAGCGACCAAGCCTTCTACGCCGCCGCCTGCGACCCCGCGCGCAGCGTGGTGGTGGAAGCCTGCGCCGGGTCGGGCAAGACCTGGATGCTGGTGTCGCGCATCCTGCGTGCTCTGCTCGCCGGTGTGGAGCCACAGCAGGTGCTGGCCATCACCTTCACGCGCAAGGCTGCAGGCGAGATGCGCGAGCGCCTCGACGAATGGCTGGCCGCGTTTTCCGAGGGCAGCAGCAGCCACGCCGACCGCGCGCAGGCCTTGCAGCAGCGCGGCATGACCAGCGCTCAGGCCGAGGCCGCCGCGCCGGCGCTGGCCACGTTGCACGAACGCCTGCTGCGCCAGGGCCGCCGAGTCGAAGTGCGGACCTTCCACGCCTGGTTTGGCCAGCTGCTGGCCCATGCACCGCTGGCGCTGCTGCAACGCCTGGCGCTGCCGGTGGCCTTCGAAACCATCGAAGACATCAATGCGCTCAGCGACCCGCTCTTCCGCCGCTTCCACCGCGCGGTGCAGGCCAACGCTGCCTTGCGCGCCGACTACGTGGCGCTGGTGCGCCGGCACCGGCGCAGCACCACGCTGAAGTGGCTGGACCGGGCCTGGCACCAGGGGCCGGAACTGGCGCGCGCCGACGCCGCCGGCACGGCCGACAACGGCGTGCCACCGGCCGCCGCGCTGTGGCCGCAGTGCGAGGGCTTGTCAGACGCGGCGGAGCTGCTGTTGAAGCTGCCGCTGGCGCAGGACGTGGCTGGGCTGGCGCTTCAGCTTGGGGGCGCTGCCAACGCCACGCCGAGGAAGGCTGCGGCGGGCCTGCGGCTTGCGATCGAAGAGAAGAACGCGGCGGGCGCCTTCGATCTGGCCTGGAAAGCGCTCTTCACCGACAAAGGCACCCTGCGCAAGAACCTGGGCGATGCGCCTTTGCTGGCCAGCGTGGCGGCTGCGCTCGAAAGCATCGACCCCATGCGCCGCCAGCAGATGGCGCATGAAGACCACCAGGCCCTGCTGCGCCTGTCGCGCGTGCTGCTGCACGAATACACACAACTCAAGCGTCAGCGCTGCCTGGTGGACATGGCTGACCTCGAGCGCTGTGCGGAGGCTCTCCTGGGCGACAGCGAAGTGGCCGGCTGGGTGCAAGAGCGGCTGGACCAGCGCGTGCGCCAGTTGCTGATTGACGAATTCCAGGACACCAGCCCGCTGCAGTGGCAGGCGCTGCACGGTTGGTTGTCTTCCTACGCTGGCGCGGGCGGTGGTGCCAGCGGGCAGCGGCCGCTGGCGGTGTTTCTTGTCGGCGACCCCAAGCAAAGCATTTACAGGTTTCGCGGTGCCGAGCCCAAGGTCTTCGGCGCCGCGCGCGACTTTGTGGTTCAGGGACTGGACGGCGTGCTGCTGCAGTGCGACCACACGCGGCGCAACGCACCGGCCGTGGTCTCTGCGCTCAACGCGGTCTTTGACGATGCGGCACGGCTCGACGGATGGATGCCGTTCCGCGCCCACACCACATCGTCCACCGCCTCCGGCGCGCTGCGTTGCCTGCCCGGCGTGGTGCGGCCGCCGAAGATGGGTGCCGCCGCGCACAGCGAGACCTGGCGCGATTCACTCACCGAGCCGCGCACCGAGCCCGAAACCCGCCTGCTGGCCCAAGAGGCCGAACAAGTCGCCGGCGCGGTGGCCACGCTGATCGCCGAGCAAGGCCTGGCGCCGGGCGAGATCATGGTGCTGGCGCGCCGCCGCGTGGTGCTGGCGGCAGTGGCTCAAGCGCTCGCACGGCTGAACGTGCCGCACGTCGTCGCCGAGCCGCTCTGGCTGCATGAATCGCCCGAAGCGCAGGACCTGGTGGCGCTGCTGGACGTGCTGGGCTCGCCGGGCCACGACCTGTCGCTGGCGCGGGCCTTGCGCAGCCCGGTGTTCGGTGTGTCGGACGACGACTTGTTGTGGTTGTCGCAGGCCGCCGCCGCCGAAGGGAAGGGCGCAGGGGACGGCGCAGGGGACGGCGCAGGCAAGGGCACAGGCGCGGGCGGCCGCTGGCGCGGTGCACTGCTGGCAGCAGCCACGCCACCGTCTGCCGCGCTGCAGCGCGCCCAGGCTTTGCTGCGCCGCTGGACTCCGCTGGCCGCCGCACTGCCGCCGCACGACTTGCTGGACCGCATCGTGCATGAAGCCGATGTGTTGCAGCGCCTCGCCGCTGCCGTGCCACCCGCACGCCGCGCTGCCGCTGAACACGCCGTGCAGGCCTTGCTGGCGGCCACGCTGGACCAGGACGGCGGCCGCTTCAGCACGGTTTACGGCTTTGTGCGCCAGGTGCGCGCCGGCCGCGTGCGCGCGCCCGGCGTGGCGCCGGCTGCGGCCGTGCAACTGCTGACCGTGCACGGTGCCAAGGGCCTGGAAGCGCGCGCCGTGGTGGTGGCCGACGCCGACCCCGCGCCGCGCCCGCCAGACCGCGCGCTGCTGCTGGTGGACTGGCCGGTGGAACGCAGTGCGCCGCGGGGCGTCGCCTTCATCGCATCGGGCGCAGAGCCACCGCCTTCGGTGGCCGACGCCTGGGCGCTGGAGCTGCAGGCGCAAGCCCGTGAACAGCTCAACAGCCTCTACGTGGCGATGACGCGGGCCCGGGAATGGCTTGTCTTCAGCCGCACCGAGCCGCGCACGCAGGGCGCTGCGCGGTCTTGGTGGGCGCGGGTGCAGCCGCAGTCTGCCGACTGGCTGCCCAACTGGCCCGACCCCGCTGTGCCAGGCGCAGACGTGCAGGTGGCGGTCACCGTGCGGTGGGCCGGCGCCACTGCCCCGCCTTCAAAAAGAGCGGCGGACGACGTGCGCGCCGCGCGCGTGGGTCAGGCCGTGCACCGCGTGCTGGAATGGGCCGCGCACGACCCGGCGGCTGTTGATCGGGCCACGGACCTGCCAGCGCTCAGCGTCGCGGCAGCGGCGGCATTCGGCCTGCCTGCCAGCGCCGCCGCCGCGGTGCAACACAGCGCCAGCGCAGTGCTGAACAGTGCCGCGTGCGCCCGCTTCTTCAGCAGCCCCGCACTGCGCTGGGCCGGCAATGAAGTGCCGGTCCCCGGTCAGGCCCACGCGCAGGGCCAGTCGCTGCGCATCGACCGCCTGGTGGCACTGGAAGAGGGTGGCCAGACGACCTGGTGGGTGCTGGACTACAAGCTGGGCAGCGACCCCGGCGCGGTGGAGCCCTACCGCCAGCAGTTGCAGGCCTACGTGACCGCCGTGCAGGCGCTGCAACCGGCGGACGGCGTGCAAGGCGCCTTCATCACGGGCAAGGGCGAACTGGTTCTGCTCTGACGCGTCAAGGCGGCACAGCGGCACAGCGGCACAACACGCCGACCCGCAGCACCGCTGAACTGGACACACTTGAGCCCGCTGTTCGACGCATCGCCACCATCCGTGCCGCGTTTCAATCCGGCCACCATGACCGCATCCAGCCCCGACACGCCGGCCCCGGCGCGCGCCAGCGCGGTGCGCTGGTTCGGCCGCATGCAGTTGCTGCGCCTGCTGGGCAAGAGCGACCGCACGACGGCCTGGCGCGTGGCCGACCCGCGCACAGGGCAGGAACTGATGCTGGTGCTGCCGCGGGTGCAACCCGCCAACGCGGCTGCGATGGAGCGCTGGCAACTGGCGATGCGCCAGGCCTCCAGGCTCAACCACCCGCAGCTTGCGACGGTGGTCGAGTCTGGCGTGCAGGACGGCTGGCCCTTTGTGGCCTACGACCCCCGCGACTGCGCCACGCTGGCCGAGCGCAGCAGCACCACGGGGCTGCCCGGGGCAGAAGCCGCGGCACTGGCGTCGCAAGCGCTGCAAGGCCTGGCTTTTGCACATGAAGCCGGCGTGGCGCACCATGACTTGCAGCCCTACCTGGTGCTGGTCAGCGAAAGCGGCCAGGTGAGCGTGGCCGGCACCGGCGTGGCCGCAGGAACGACTGCTGGGACGACTGCAGGAACGACTGCAGGAACGACCGCAGGAACGGTCGCAGGGATGGCTCATCACAGCGTGGGACGCCGCGCATCAGCCGCCACTGAATCGATGATTCTCAGCAGCCACCGTGAAGCTGCAGAGCGCGACGTGCTGGCCCTGGGCCTCTTGCTGCACGGTCTGTTGGCGGGCAGCGGCGCCTTTGACGATGTGGACCTGGGCCGCGTCATCCTGCGGCTGCCGCCGTATTCGGGCCATGCAGGCCGCGACTTCGTGCGCCTGCCCTGGTCGACGGCGCACCCAGTCCCCGAGCCGCTGCGCGCCATTGTCAACCGCGCCACCGACCGCCAGGAACGCATCCGCTACCGCAGTGCACGCACCCTGCTGCGGGCGCTTGAAGGCTGGCTGCAGACCGCCGCCGCCACCGACGCCGGCCCGATGGCGCTGCTGGCCGACCGCCTGCGCGCCGCTGGCGTGCTGCCATCTTCGCCCGGTGCGGCCGCACGCGCTGCGCGCCTGGCGCTGATGGAACGCGAACGCACCAATGAACTGGCCGACGTGGTGCTGGAAGACCTGGCGCTGTCCTTCGAACTGCTGCGTCTGGTCAACACCGCGCAGGTGCGCGGTGCCCAGGTGGCCGGCAGCGGCCCGGTGTTGACGGTGCGCCGCGCCATAGCGATGCTGGGGCTGGACGGCGTGCGCCGCGCTGCCCTGGCACTGCGCAAATGGCCTGGTCCGCTGCAGGAAGGCGGGGCCCAGCAACTGCAGACCTTGATCGACCGCTGCAAGTGCGCCGGCCGCGTGGCGATGGCGCTGCGCCCAGCCGGCTATGACGGCGAGGTGGTTTACCTCATCACGCTGCTGCAGAACCTGGGCCGGCTGGTGGTGCAGTACCACTTTGCCGACGAAGCGCAGCAGATCCGCCGCTTGATGAAAACCGCGCCGTCGGCCCGCCAAGGCGAAGCCGATGAGCCCGGGATGGGCGAAGAAGCGGCGGCCTACGCGGTGCTGGGCGCTGACATCGACGCCATCGGCGCTGCCGTGGCCCGCCACTGGGGGCTGGACGAGAGCGTGCTGGCGATGACGCGTCGCCTGCCGCTGGCCACGCCGGTGCGCAACACCGAAGCCGACGACGACCTCCTGCGCACCCTGGCCAGTTGCGCCAACGAAGCCGTGGACGCGCTGGGCGAGCCCGCCCCCCGCGTTGCCCAGGCGTTGCAACGTGTGGTGCAGCGCTATGGCCGCGTGCTGAGCGTGAACCAGCGGGACCTGCAGGCCGCGCTGCAAGGCAAGTCGCCCGCCGCCGGCGCACCGACTGCAGACACTGCGCACGCGCCGTTGGAAGGTGGCACGGCGCACGCGCCGCTGGAAGCAGGTACTGCACACGCGCCGCTGGACGAAAGCACAGAGCCCGCAGTCGGCGCCGCGCCTTGACGGCAGCGCTGCTGCCGCCGCGTCAACTGGCGCGCTTCCAGCTGCTGCGTGAACGGGGCTGCGGCCAGCTTGCGTGGCAAAGGTGACGAGCCTTACCCCCGGCACTGGTCGCAACGCTAAGGGCTGCTTGGTTCCCCACCTGACCCGGTTGGGCGCGCTTCCATGCGGGGAGGCCCGTCGGGGCCGATTGTAGGCGAGCGGGCTGTTTTGCCGCCATGCCTTGCGGCCTTCAGCGCAGCTGCAAGTCCTGGCCGCTGAAGGTGACGCCCAACGGCTCGATGTGCAACTGCTTGTCGCCCGGCTCGACGCGCCCCGCCACCCATGCCGCAATGCCGCAAGCCTGCGCCACCGCGACCGTGCGGTCCGCGTCATCAGCATGCACAAACAGCGCAAAACCGGCGCCCATGTTCAGCGTGCCGTAGGCCTCTGCATCGTCCTGGCCGGTTTGGCTCTGGATGAAGCGCAGCACCGGCGGCACCGGTGGCACGGTGTGGATGCGGTAGGCCAGACGCTTGGGGTGGCGCAGCAGCTTGCGCCAGCCGTGGCCGGTGATGTTGGCGGCGTAGTGCACGCGCACGCCGGCCGCAGCCAGCGCTTCGGTCACGGGCGAATAGAGCAGGGTGGGTGCAAGCAGCGCGTCGCCATAGTTCAGGCCCGGTGCGATCTCCGTCAGGTAGCCATGCGGCAGGCGCTCGGCCAGCTTGCGCGCCAGGCTCAGGCCGTTGGCATGGATGCCGCTGCTTTGCAGCAGCACGATGGTGTCGCCAGGCCCGAGCTTCTCACCCAGCGTCAAACGCGGTTTGGGGTTGACCAGGCCCGTGCAGGACGCCGCCAGGTCGATGCGGCCGGCTTCGACGATCCCGGCCAGCGCCGGCGTTTCGCCACCGCCCCAGGCCACGCCACAGGTGTCGCAAGCGGCCTTCCAGCCGGCCACGAGTGCGGCGGCACGGTCGCCGTCGGCAAACCATTCGCTGCCCCCCGCAGCCCAATAGGCCTGCACCACCAGCGGCGTGGCGCCGACGGTGATGAGGTCGTTGACGGCCATGGCGATGGTGTCCTGTGCGATGCCGGCAAAAGGGCTCGTGCCGGTGAGCCGCTGCATCTCGTCGGCCACCAGTGTCTTGGTGCCCAGGCATTCGACGATGCTGGCGATGTAGAACGGACCCACATCGACCACAAAGGCCGATTCACCACGCGATTCGACCACCTCCGCAAAGCCGTGCCTGGACAGATGCGCACCCGTGGCCGCTGCGGCGCGTTGGGCCGCGACCTTGAGCGGGTCGATGAGGTCGTACTGGACGCCGGCTTGTTCGTAGCTGAGCGCGGTTTGGGTGGGTGCATTCATGGGGAAACGATTATCCCTGCCCCGTAGAATGAAGAGCATGTCTTACGTCGTCCTGGCCCGCAAATACAGACCGCGCACCTTCGCGCAAATGGTCGGCCAGGAGCACGTGGTGCAGGCGCTCAGCAACGCGCTCACGCAGCAGCGGCTGCACCATGCCTACCTGTTCACCGGCACGCGCGGCATTGGCAAGACGACGGTCAGCCGCATCCTGGCCAAAAGCCTGAACTGCACCGGGCCCGACGGCCAGGGCGGCATCACGGCTGAACCTTGTGGCGTGTGCCAGGCCTGCACCGAGATCGACGCCGACCGCTACCTCGACTACATCGAGATGGACGCTGCCAGCAATGGCGGCAAGGATGAGATCCGCGACCTCATCGAACGTGCGGCTTACAAGCCCGGCCTCGGCCGCTTCAAGGTCTTCATGATCGACGAAGCGCACCAGCTGTCGAAGGACGCCTTCAACGCGCTCTTGAAGACGCTGGAAGAGCCGCCCGAATACCTGAAGTTCGTGCTGGCCACCACCGACCCCGACAAGGTGCTGCCCACGGTGCTGAGCCGCTGCCTGCAGTTCAACCTGCGGCCGATGGCGCCAGGGACGGTGCGAGAACATTTGCAGCGCGTGCTGGAAGCCGAAGGCGTGGCCAGTGACGAAGGCTCGCTGCGGCTGCTGTCGCGCGCGGCGCGCGGGTCCATGCGCGACGGCCTGTCGCTGACCGACCAAGCCATCGCCTATGGCGGCGGGCAGCTCACCGAAGCCGTCGTGCGCACGATGCTGGGCAGCGTCGACCGCAGCCATGCACGGGTGCTGGTGGATGCGCTGGCGCGGCGCGACGGCCCCGCAGTGCTGGCCGGTGTGGACGGCTTGCGCAACCTGGGCCTGTCAGCCGCGGCGACGCTTGAAGAGATCGCCGGCCTGCTGCAGCAGATGGCGGTGGAACAAGCCGTGCCCGGGGCGCTGGACGCGCAAGACCCCGACACCGAAGACGCGCGTTCACTGCTCGCATCGCTGGCGGGCGCGATGCCGCCCGATGAGGTGCAGTTGCTGTACAGCATGGTGCTGCATGGCCGTGAAGAGCTCAGCCTGATGAGCGATGAACACGGTGCGCTGACGATGGTGCTGCTGCGCTTCCTGGCCTTTCCGGCGCAGGGTGCTGCGCCTGCGCCAGCGCCAGCGCCGCCAGAGTCACGGGCCGTGCCGCTGCGCGCGCCATCGTCACCGGCTATCAGCGTTGCCAAAGCCGTGCCGGCTGCGCCGCGCGCGGTGCCATTGCCGGTGGCCGTGGCCGCCCCTGTGCCTGCGGCGATGCCCAAACCCGTGCAGTCGCCAGCGGCCGTGCAGGCATCTGCACCAACCGCCGCGTATGCGGTCACCAGCGCTACAACCGCCACGACCGCCACTGCTGCCCCTCCTGCACTCGTCTCGGCCAGCGTGCCCATCGACGCCGCGCTGGGCCAGCGCTGGAATGACATCGTCAAGGCGCTGAGCGAACAAGGCACGGTGGTGGCCATGGTGAAAGAACTGGCCAGCCAAGCCGGCCTGCGCCACATCGACGAAAAAGTCAGCCCGCCGGCATGGCATCTGGTGGTGGCGCGCGATTCGCTGCGCAACCCGGCGCTGGCCGAAAAACTGGGTGCCGCACTGGCGGCCCAGCTGGGTCACGCCGTGGCGCTGGAAGTCGTTGCCGGTCAGCCCGCTGACAGCCCGGCACAACGCGACTCGGCAGAGCGTGCCCGCCGCCAGGCCGCCGCTGAAGCCGTGATCCAGCAAGACCCGGTGGTGCTGGCGCTGATGCAGCAATTCAAGACCGCGCGCATCGTGCCGGGGTCGATCAAACCCGTCTGAACAGACACTGACACAAGGAATATCGCCATGATGAAAGGCCAGCTCGCCGGCTTGATGAAACAAGCCCAGGCCATGCAGGACAACATGAAGCGTGCGCAGGACGAAATCGCGCTGCTGGAAGTGGAAGGCCAGTCCGGTGCGGGCCTGGTGAAAGTGACCATGACCGGCAAGCACGAGGTCAAGCGCGTCGCCATCGACCCGAGCCTTTTGGCTGAGGACAAAGACATGCTGGAAGACCTGGTGGCCGCCGCCTTCAACGACGGCCTGCGCCGCGCTGAAGAGCTGAGCACCGCGAAGATGGGCAAGCTCACCGCCGGCATGCCGCTGCCGCCGGGCATGAAGCTCCCTTTCTGAGCCCATCTGCATGGCAGAACCCGCGCTGGAAGGTCTGATCGAAGCATTGCGCCGTCTGCCCGGCGTGGGCGTGAAGTCGGCGCAGCGCATGGCCTTTCACCTGCTGCAGCACGACCGCGACGGTGCGCGCACGCTGGCCTCTGCGCTGACAAACGCGATGCAGAACATGCGCCACTGTCAGCGCTGCCACACCTACACGGCCGGTGAGGTTTGCAGCACTTGCCTGGACCCCACCCGAGACGCGCGGCAGCTTTGTGTGGTGGAGACGCCCGCCGACCAGGCCGCGCTGGAACGCAGTGGCAGTTTCAGGGGTTTGTACTTCGTGCTGATGGGCCGCATCAGCCCGCTGCAAGGCGTGGGGCCGGACCAGATTGGGGCGAAAGCCATGCTGGAGCGCGCCAGCGACGGCGTGGTGGAAGAAGTGATCCTGGCCACCGGCTTCACGGCCGAAGGCGAAGTGACGGCGCATGCTCTGGCGCAGGCGCTCAAGGCCCGCGGCCTGAAGGTCACCCGTTTGGCGCGCGGCGTGCCAGCCGGCAGTGAACTGGAATACGTGGACCTGTCCACCATCGCGCATGCGATGGGCGACAGGCGTTAGCGTTTCAGTCCGATTCCGGGCCCATCACTGGCCCGACCACCAGCAGGCCCGCAAACCACCGCCGCAAAGGCAGGCCCACCGCTGGCGATCAAGCCCGCATCAACCCCGCATCAACCCCGCATCAACCCCGCGCCTGGCGCACGCGAATGATTTCGTCCAGGATCAGGCAAACAGCACCCAAGGTGATGGCGCTGTCGGCCAGGTTGAAGCTGGGAAAGTAGCCGCCCGAAAACAGCGGCTGCAGAAAGCCGAAGCGGAACTGCAGAAAGTCGATGACGTGGCCGTGCAGCAGGCGATCAACGACGTTGCCCAGGGCCCCGCCCATGATCATGCTGACGGCAAAGCAGAAGAGCTTCTGCGTCGGGTGGCTGCGCAGCATCCAGACGATGAAGCCCGACGCGATGGCGCCCACGGCGACGAAGAACCAACGCTGCCAGCCGTCGGCGTCGGCCAGGAAAGAAAACGCGGCGCCAGCGTTGTGCGCGCGCACCAGGTTGAAGTAGCCGGTCACGGGGCGCGAATCGCCCAGTTGCAGCCAGCCGACGATGAGCGTCTTCGTCACCTGGTCGGCCAGGATGACCACCGCTGCCAGGCCCAGCCAGAGCCACAGGCTGGTGCCGCTGGATGACGAAGAACCACGTGCTGCCATGGTCAGGCCACCGTGCGGGTTTCGCCCGCACCAAAGAGGTTGGCTGTGCAGCGGCCGCACAGCGCGGGATGCGCAGTGTCTTGGCGGACGTCGCTGCGGTAATGCCAGCAGCGTTCGCACTTGGCTGAGCTGCTGGCCGACACGCTGATCGTCAGTGCCTCACCGGCCTGCAATGCCGCCACTGAGGTGATGAAGACGAACTTCAGGTCGTCGCCCAGCGTCTGCAGCAGCGCAAAGTCTGCCGCCGGCACCGTGAGCGTGACGTTGGCCTGCAGCGAAGAACCCACGCCACCGGCAGCGCGCAGGGTTTCGATTTCCTTGTTGACGGCGTCACGCAGTTCGCGCACGCGGGTCCACTTGGTCAGCAAGGTGCTGTCGGGCGCGTCAAAGCTGGAGAAGGTCTGCGTGAAGATCGAATCGCCCCCAGCCCCTTCAACGCTCAACACCTTCCACGCTTCTTCAGCCGTGAAGCTCAGGAACGGCGCCATCCAGCGCAACATGGCGTGCGTGATGTGCCACAGGGCCGTTTGCGCACTGCGCCGGGCGTGTGAATCGGGCGCCGTGGTGTAGAGGCGGTCCTTCAGCACGTCAAGGTAGAAAGCACCCAGGTCTTCGGTGCAGAAGACCTGCAGCTTGGACACCACCGGGTGGAATTCGTGCACCACGTAGTGCTTCAACAGATCAGCCTGCAACTCGGCGGTGCGGCTCATCGCCCAGCGGTCCACTTCCAGCATCTCGGCCACCGGCACGCTCTGTGTGGTGGCGTTGAAGTCACTGGTGTTGGCCAGCAAAAAGCGCAGCGTATTGCGGATGCGGCGGTAGCTGTCCACCACGCGGGCCAGGATCTTGTCGTCGATGGACAGGTCACCCGAATAGTCGGTGGCGGCGCACCACAGGCGCACGATCTCGGCGCCGAGCTGGCTGGTGACGGTGCGCATCTCGACGAAGTTTCCGAGGCTCTTGCTCATCTTGCGGCCCGCGCCATCGACCGTGAAGCCGTGGGTCAGCAAGCCGCGATACGGTGCCCGGCCCTCCACCGCGCAGCCGATCAAGAGCGAGCTGTGAAACCAGCCGCGGTGCTGGTCGTGGCCTTCCAGGTAGAGGTCGGCTTCGGGGCCTGTGGCGTGGTGGCCCGGGTTGGCGGGCAGGCCCTGGTGCGAACCGCGCAGCACGTGGCTGAAGGTGCTGCCGGAATCGAACCAGACGTCGAGGATGTCGGTGCTTTTGGCGTAGTGCTCCGCATCCTGTCCAAGCCAGGCGGCCGGGTCGAGCTGGCTCCACGCTTCCACGCCGCCTTCCGCCACCAGCGCCACTGCGCGGTCCATCAGCGCCATCGTGTCGGGATGCAGTTCGCCACTCACCTTGTGCAGAAAGAAGGGCAGCGGCACGCCCCAGTTGCGCTGGCGGCTGATGCACCAGTCGGGCCGGCCGGCGATCATGTCGCGCAGGCGGGCGCGGCCGTTCTCCGGGTAGAACGCGGTGTCGTCGATGGCTTTCAGCGCCGTCTGGCGCAAGGTGCCGGGCGCCTTGTCCGCCGTGAAGACACCATCGCCTTCGTCCATGCGCACAAACCACTGTGCCGCAGCACGGTAGACCACCGGCGTCTTGTGGCGCCAGCAGTGCGGGTAGCTGTGCGTCAGCGTGGACGTGGCCAGCAGCCGGTTGCTCTGCCCCAGAACTTCCACGATGCGTGGGTTGGCCTTCCAGATGTGCATGCCGCCGAAGAGCGGCAACGCGGCTTCATACACGCCGTCGCCCTGCACGGGGTTCAGGATGTCGTCGTGCTTCAGGCCGTGTGCGATGCAGGAGTTGAAGTCTTCCACGCCGTAGGCCGGGGCCGAATGCACGATGCCGGTGCCGTCGTCTGCCGTGGCGTAGTCGGCCAGGTAGACCGGGCTCGGGCGCCGGTAGCCTTCGTGCGTGTCGGCCAGCGGGTGGTCAAAGACCAGGCCTTCGAGTCGTGCGCCCACTGCAGTGGCCACCACTTCACCGGTTAGTCCGTAGCGCACCAGGCATTTTTCAACCAGCGCTTCAGCCAGCAGCAGCAGGCCGCGGTCGGTGTCCACCAGCGCATAGACCAGCGCCGGGTTGAGGTTGAGCGCCTGGTTGGCGGGGATGGTCCAGGGCGTGGTGGTCCAGATGACCGCAAAGGCGGCCTTGTTCAGCGACGGCAAGCCGAAGGCGGCAGCCAGCGCGGCGGGGTCGGCGGCAGGGAAGGCCACATCCACCGTGGGCGATGCCTTGTCGGCGTACTCGATCTCGAATTCCGCCAGCGAAGAACCGCAGTCAAAGCACCAGTACACCGGCTTGGCGCCGCGGTAGACATAGCCGCGTTCCATCAGCCGCTTGAGCACTCGGATTTCGCCCGATTCATTCGCGCGGTCCATCGTGCGGTAGGGGCGGTCCCATTCGCCCAGGATGCCCAGGCGCTGGAAGTCGGCCATCTGCTGCGCGATCTGCTCGCCCGCGTAGGCGCGGCTCAGCGCCTGCACCTTGTCGCGCGGCAGGCCGCGGCCGTGGTCCTTCTCGATCTGGTTTTCGATCGGCAAGCCGTGGCAGTCCCAGCCCGGCACATAGCGGGCGTCAAAGCCCGCCAGCTGGCGGCTCTTGACCACCATGTCCTTCAGGATCTTGTTGACCGCGTGGCCGATGTGCAGCGTGCCGTTGGCATAGGGCGGGCCGTCATGCAGCACAAACAGCGGCGCGCCTTGGCGGGCGTCGCGCAGGCGCTTGTAGAGGCCGCCGTTGTGCGCCGTGTCGTTCCACGACTTGATCCAGGCCGGTTCGCGTTTGGGCAGATCGCCGCGCATGGGGAATGGCGTGTCGGGCAGGTTGAGCGTCTTGCGGTAGTCCTGCGCGACTGACGTGGCGGGCGTGGTGGGCGTGGTGGGTGTGCTGGTGCTCATGGCGTGTCGAAGGCCGCGGTGGCGGCTCGGTGCAGGGCGTGGACTGGGGCGCCGCAGCGGGCGCGGGGGGTGCGCCGGCCTGCGGGCCGGCGCTTCGGGCCACCCTCAGGTGGCCGGCCCAATAATTCGGTCGTGCGTTGCCTGGCGACGCGTGGCCGCGTGCCAGCGCTGCGGCGCGGGTGACAGCGGGTAGGGCAGGCAGCTGCGATTCATGCGTCAGATTCTACCGGCGCACAAACCAGGCGCGCGCGTCGTCGGTGTCGCGCTGGATGCCGACACGCAGCGCGTCCAGCGATGCGTACTTCAGTTCGTCGTGCAGCTTGTGCAGCAGGTCTACCCGAATGCAGCGGCCGTAGGCGGCGTCAAGGTCCAGCGCAGCAGGCCACTGCAGGCAGTGCACTTCCAGCAGCACGCGGCCTGCGTCTTCCACCGTCGGCCGCACGCCCAGGCTGGCCACACCGGGCAGCGGCTGCGGCGCCAGGCCGTGCAC
>JANMKK010000453.1:0-8224 GCA_031372005.1 Rubrivivax sp. | reverse complement strand
GCCGAATTGCGCGCCATGCTGGACGGCCTGGGCGTGGAGGTGGTGGCCCAAGGCGAGTTGGGCATCGATGAGGCTGAAGAGCCGCACCACACCTTCATCGAAAACGCGCTGGCCAAGGCGCGCCATGCCTCAGCGGCCGCGCAGGGCCCCGCGATTGCCGACGATTCTGGTTTGTGCGTGGACGCGCTGGGAGGCGCCCCGGGTGTGGTCTCGGCGCACTACGCCGGCGAAGTGCCAGCGCGGGGCGACCGTGAAGCACGGCGCCGTCAGCAGGACGGCGCCAACAACAGGCTGCTGCTGCAGCAGATGGTGGGCAAAACCGACCGCCGCGCGCACTTCATCAGCACGCTGGTGGCGGTGCGCCATGCGGACGACCCGCAGCCGCTGGTGGCCGTCGGCCGCTGGCCGGGCGAGATCCTCACCGCGATGCGCGGCGACCAAGGCTTTGGCTACGACCCGCTGCTGTTCATCCCTGAACTCAACCGTACCGTAGCCGAGATGGATGAGGCGCTGAAAAACCAGCACAGCCACCGCAGCCGGGCGATGGTCCAGATGCGGGCATTGCTGCGAGAGGTTTGGAGTCTGTGACCGAGGCCGTGCCAATCGGCTTTGCGCCGGCACCAGCAATGGTGCAAAGCGTGGACCACTACCTGCGCCCCGGCACCCTGCAACTCGGCGCGCTGCCGCCGCTGGCGCTGTATGTGCACCTGCCCTGGTGCCTGAAGAAGTGCCCGTACTGCGACTTCAATTCCCACGAGAACAAGGGCGACTTGCCCGAGCAGCAATACCTGGACGCGTTGCGTGCCGACCTCGAAGCCGCGCTGCCGCTGATCTGGGGCCGGCGTGTCATCAGCGTCTTCATCGGTGGCGGCACACCCAGCCTCTTTTCTCCTGCCGGTATCGACCGCCTGCTGGCCGACATCCGCGCCCGCCTGCCGCTGGAGCCGGGCGCCGAGATCACACTGGAAGCCAACCCCGGCACCTTCGAGTGCGAACGCTTCAAGGCCTTCCGCGCGGCCGGCGTCACGCGCCTGTCCATCGGTGTGCAGAGCTTTGACGACACCGCGCTGCAGCGCATCGGCCGTGTCCACGACGCCGCCCAGGCGCGTGCTGCGGTGGCTGAAGCCGCTGAAGCTTTCGACACCTTCAACATCGACCTCATGTATGCGCTGCCCGGGCAGACGCTGGCCCATTTGCAGGCCGACCTGGACGTGGCGCTGTCCTTCCGGCCGCCGCACCTGTCGATCTATCACCTGACGATGGAGCCCAACACCGTGTTCGCGGCCCAGCCGCCAGCCAACCTGCCCGACGACGATTTGGCCAGCGACATGCTGGACCTGATCAATGCGCGCACTGCGGCCACCGGCCTGCAGCGCTACGAGGTGAGCGCCTTTGCGCGCCCCGGCCACCGCTGCCTGCACAACCTGAACTACTGGCAGTTTGGTGACTATCTGGGCATTGGCGCTGGCGCGCACGGCAAGCTGAGCTTTCCGCACCGCGTGCTGCGCCAGGTGCGGTGGCGGGAGCCGGCGGCCTACATGAAAAACGCGTCGGCGGGCAACGCCGTCAGCAACCAGCACGAGGTGTCGCGACGCGACCTGCCTTTTGAGTTCATGCTGGGTGCGTTGCGGCTGCAGGATGGCTTTGAACTTTCACGTTATGCACAACGCACCGGCCTGCCGCTGTCGAGCGTGCAGGCCACGCTGCAGCAGGCGCGCGAGCGTGGCTTGATCGATGCCGACGATGGCAGCGGCCAGGTGCGGCCCAGCGTGCGCGGCTTCGACTTTCTGTCGGACCTGCAGGCGATGTTCCTGCCGGCCTCGAAGCCCGGCACCTGAGGCGCCGCTGGCGGCCTGCTGGGCCGCCAGACCGCAGTCAGCTTCAAGCCCCAAGCCTCAGACCCGGCTGCTGACCGCCCCCGCATGGGCGCGCAGCCATTCGATGAGCCGGGGTGCCATCTGCGCCAGCGGCAGCACCTCGTGCGCCGCGCCATGGGCGATGGCTTCGCGCGGCATGCCAAAGACGACGCAGCTGGCCTCGTCCTGCGCCAGGTTGAAGCTGCCGGCGTCGCGCATGCTGCGCATCGCGCTGGCGCCGTCCGCCCCCATGCCTGTGAGCATGACCCCGAGCGCATTGCGCCCAACCACCCGCGCTGCGCTGTCAAACAGCACTTCCACGCTGGGCTTGTGGCGGTTGACGGGTTCACCGTCCTGCACCCGCGCCACGTAGTTGGCGCCCGAGCGTTCCACGCTCAGGTGCAAGCCGCCGGGGGCGATGTAGGCGTGACCGGGCAGCACCCTTTCGCCGTCGATGGCTTCGGCCACGCGGATGCGGCACAGGCCGTCCAGCCGCGCGGCGTAGCGCTTGGTGAAGCCGGGTGGCATGTGCTGCGTGATCATCACCGCAGGGCTGTCGGGTGGCAGCTTCACCAGCAGTTCTCGCGTGGCTTCCGTGCCGCCGGTGCTGGCGCCGATGAAGATGATTTTTTCGGTGGACAACCTGCCCAGCGGCGCCACGGCAGTGGGTTTCACGGGCGCGGAGCCCGCCGCCGCGGTGTCCTCTGCAACGGGCGCGGCCAACCGGTGCACACGTGCCTTGGCGGCCGTGCGGATCTTGTCGGTGATGTCCAGGCCCAGTTGCAGCAGCCCGTTGGCGACGCCGATCTTCGGTTTGGACACAAAGTCCACCGCGCCCAGTTCCAGCGCTTTCAGCGTCACGTCAGCGCCGCGTTCGGTGAGCGTGGACACCATCACCACCGGCATTGGCCGCAGCCGCATCAGGCGCTGCAAGAAGTCCAGACCATCCATGCGCGGCATCTCGATGTCCAGCGTGATGACGTCGGGGTTCAGCGCGCGGATCAGCTCGCGCGCCAGCAGTGGGTCGGCAGCAGCGCCCACGCACTGCATGTCGCTCTGGCGGTCAATGATTTCCGACAACAGCCCGCGCACCAGCGCCGAGTCGTCCACCACCACCACACGGATTTTCCGGTTCATGGCTTGCTGGTGACTGCCGGCGCGGCGCCGCGGGCGGCGGCGTGTCCTTGGGCGGCCAGGGCCCCGGTATTGGCAGTGGCCAGCCGCTTGACCATGGCCGTTCCGCTGGCCGGCAAGAAGCAGAGCTTGCGGGGGTAGATGTCCAGCACGTCCTTGTTGACGACCGTGATGCCTTCGGCGCGCAGGTAGTCCAGCACAAAGGTGGTGTTGCGTTCACCGACGTTCAGGGTGTTCATCCCGCTAACAACGGCGCCGCCACCAAAGACCTTGGCTTCCATCGACGATCGGGTGGCGCCGCGCTTGACCATTTCAGCGATCAGCAGGTCCATCGCAAAGCCGCCATAGCGGCCGCTGTTGCCACCGTTGCTGCCGCGACCACCGCCGCCCGGGCCTGAACCGATCCCCATGTCCGGCAGCAGAAAATGGTTCATGCCACCGACGCGTTTGTCGCGGTCCCACAGACAAGCGGCAATGCACGAACCGAGTGTGGTCATGACGAGGATGTCTTCGTCATGAACAAAGTATTCACCCGGCAGCACCTTGACGGCTTCGTTCTTGAAGTGGGCGTCGTAGTAGAAAAACGAAGCCTCTCCAGGCTGGCGGAGTTGCGCTTTCAGACGCTCCAGCCGGCCGGGCGCAGCAGGCATTGAGGGAGGCATTGAGGGAGGCATCAAGGGTGGCAGCACGGCAGGCGGCGTGGCAGGTGGTGTCAAGCGGTATCAAGCGCTCAGATGCGCTCGTAGATGGTCTTGCCACGCAGGCGGAAGAGGTCGCGCGATTCGCTGAAGTTTTCGGAGTGGCCCACGTACAAGAGGCCGCCCGGCCGGATCGCGGCATGGGTGCGCTCCAGCACGCGGCGCTGTGTGGTGGCGTCAAAGTAGATCATCACGTTGCGGCAGAACACCAGGTCGAAGGGCCCGCCCAGGCTGGCCCAACTGCTGCTCATCAGGTTGAAGCTGCGGAATTCGATCAACCGGGCCAGTTCTGGCTTGACGCGGATCTGCCCGCTGTTGGCGCCCGTGCCGCGCATGAAGTGGCGCTTCAGCCGCTCGGCGCTCAGGCCCCGCGCGTCGTCTGCATACACGCCGCGCTGCGCCGTGGCCAGCACCTGGGTGTCGATGTCGCTGCAAACCAGTCGCACCTGCGCCGCCGTGCCCAGCGTCTCCAGCGCCGTCATCGCCAGCGAATACGCCTCTTCGCCCGTGCTGGCGGCGTTGCACCACAGGCGGATGGGTTGGCCGGTGGATCTGCCAGCGCGTGCGCGCAAGTCGGCCACCAGGGCGTGGAAGTGGTGCTCTTCGCGAAAGAAGGCGGTGAGGTTGGTGGTCAGGCAGTTGATGAATTCCTGCCATTCGGCTTCTGCTGCCGGGCCCGTCATGCCCTCAAGGTGAACCAGGTAGTCCGCAAAGCGGCGGTGGCCGGTGTCGCGCAAGCGGCGCGACAGGCGGCTGTAAACCATCGCCTGCTTGCCATCGTGCAGGCTGATGCCGGCGCGCTGGTGAATGAGCATGCGGATGCGCCCGAAGTCCGCCGGCAGCAGCTTGAATTCGGCTTCAGCGCTGGCGCCGGACGAGGTCGCGTGCGCGGCGGATGGGGTCATGGGCTTGGGGGCGGGGCAGAGGAGCATGGGCTGTCGGCAAGGGGCACCTGTCGGCGTAGCCAGTGTCGGGTGGCCCCTGCTGCTGGCATGGCCCGAGAAGCGCGGTTTGCAGGGTTCTTTTCCCCCTGCTGCCGCCCGCCATGGCGCTGCTAGACTGCCCGCCACCCTTGCCAGACCGGTAAGCCACCGCTGTCCATTCCTTGAACAGAGCCCCGTCAGCCCGCGCCACCAAGACAAGAACGCTGCAGTTTGAGCAGGCGCTGCAATTGCTGTCGCATTCCGGGCAGTCACTGCCTGCCGGCGAACCCGGGTCGCCGGCTTGGCAGCAGGCGCTGATCGATGCGCTGGTGGACCTGTCCAGCCGCGACGCGCTCACCGGCCTGGCCAACCGCCGTGCCTTCGAGCTGGCGCTGGGCCGCGAGGTGGACCGCGTGGCCCGCAGCGGTGAACCAGCCTTGTTGCTGGCGCTGGACATCGACCATTTCAAGCGCGTCAACGACAGCCATGGCCATGCAGCGGGCGACCAGGTCATCCGCGCTGTGGCCAATGCGCTGCTGGACAGCGTGCGGCCGATGGACCTGGTGGCACGCGTCGGCGGCGAAGAATTCGCCATCATCCTGCCCAACTGCGCCAGCACCTTCGGCCAGACCGTGGCCGAGCGTGTGCGCCGGCGTGTGGAACGCATGCCGGTGGCGCTGGGCGCGCTGGTGCCCGGCGCGCTGGAAGTCAGCGTCACCGTCAGCGTGGGGGGCGCCTTTGCGCCGCAGTGGGTGCGCTCCACGCCCCTGCTCTGGCAGGAACGCGCCGACCAGCAGCTCTACATGGCCAAGACACAGGGCCGCAACCTGGTGCGCCTGGAGCCCACGGCGGTGTCGGTGGTCAGCCATGAAGAGAAGCAATTGCTCTTCGATACTTTTCAGATCCAGGATCACGAATGAGCACGCAGGCTTTGCCAAGAGCGAATTCCCGCTGTGCGGGACCGGCCGCAGGCCGTAGGGTGTGGAAGTGAGCACGCCCGTGCCAAACGCTCCCCCGTTGCCTGCGCAGCACATCATGGCCGTCACCAGCGGCAAAGGCGGCGTCGGCAAGACCTTCGTCTCCGCCAACCTGGCTGCCGCACTGGCGCGTGCCGGCCGCCGCGTGCTGGTGCTGGATGCCGACTTGGGCCTGGCCAACCTGGACGTGGTGCTGAATCTTTACCCCAAGATCACGCTGCACGATGTATTCACGGGGAAAAGCACGCTGGCCGACGCCGTGCTGCCAGCGCCCGGTGGTTTCCACGTGCTGCTGGCCGGGTCGGGCATGGTCGAATATTCACGCATGACGCCCGAAGTGAGGGAACAGCTGCAGAAGGTCATCGCCGAAGTGGCGCCCAAGTTTGACCACGTGCTGCTGGACACCGGCGCCGGCATTTCCGACGTGGTGCTGTACACCGTGTCGCTGGCCGGCGAAGTGCTGGTGGTGGTGACGCCGGAGCCGACCTCGCTGACGGATGCCTACGCCACCATCAAGGTGCTGGCCACCACGCAGGGCCGGCGCCAGGTGCATCTGCTGGTCAATCAAACGCGCAAGCTCGGCGAAGGCCGCGCCGTGCGCCAACAACTGCAGCAGGTGGTGGACCGCTACGTCAACCCCCACATCGACGGCACGGTGCAGCTGGAATTGCTGGGCGAAGTGCCGTCCGACCAGGCGGTGCGTGAAGCCGTGCAGCGCCGCCAACTGCTGCTGGAAACCTTTCCCGGCACGCCAGCGGCCAAGGCACTCGTGGCGGCTGCCGGGCGCATGCTGGCCGATTAACGCCGCAAATCAGCGCCGCAAATCAGCGCCGCAAATCAGCATCGCAAATCGGCACCGCCGCCACGCCACGCCTGTGGATGAAGCGCTGGCGCTTCGTTGCTGTGTCAGACTGCCGCATGCGTGACCACACCCGATTCCCGTCGCGTCCATGGCGCCGAGCCGTTGCCCGCCTGCGAACGGTATTGATGGCCCCCGCACTGGCCGGTTGCATCGTCCTGCCACAGACCGAGATCGTCTACGACCCCGACTGCAAGATGCACACGCGGCAGGTCACGCTGCAGGCGGCCTACATCGGCGGCTTCCAGCGTTGTGCTGGCGACGGCTGCGTGGCCATGCTGGCGGCAGCCGGCTTTGTGACGGCGGCGTCGGTGGTGGTGTCGGGCAGCATCGCTATCTTGGGCAATGTCGTGTACTGGATGGAGCGTCAGGGCCGTTGCCCGCGGTCACCGGCGGCCGGGGCTTCTGGCGCTTCCGGGGTTGCGGCTGTCGTGACGTCTTCCACCGCAATGCAACGTTAGTCGCCGGAACGGCTGCCGCCCTTCAGCAACACGATCAGCGCCCCTGCGCCGCCCATCGGCCCGCTGGCTTGCGCAAAGGCCAGCACGCGGGCGGTCTGCCCCAGCCAGCGCTGCACCTTGGCCTTCAACACCGGTTGCCGCCCCGGTGAACCGTGGCCCTTGCCGTGCACCACGCGCAGGCAGCGCCAGCCGCGGCGCGCGGCTTCGCGCAGAAAGGCGCCGAGCGCTTCGCGCGCCGCATCACGGCGCAGGCCGTGCAGGTCCAGTTCGCCCTGGATCGCCCAGTGCCCGCGCCGCAGCCGGGTCACCACGTCAGCGGCCACGCCGGGGCGGTGAAAGCTCAGGCCGTCGTCGGTCAGCAGCAGACTTTCGATATCGACTTCGTCGGACATGGCTTCATGCAGCGCGGCCTGTTCGTCCAGCTCGCGCTGGCGCGGAAGCGGTTCGGGGCGCGGCCCGTGCAGCAGCGTGCGGCCGTGTGGTGGCAGCGCGGTGACGGGCCCGACGCTGTCGGCAAAGAGCCGGCGCTGGCGTTCGGCTGCGGCACGCGCGGCCAGCAGGCGCACGGTCTGCTCCCGTGCGATGCGGTCACGCTCCTGCAGGCTGTCGCGCAGGGATGCCAGGTCGTTGAAGCTGCGGGCTCTCACAACAACCCCCGCTCGGCCATCGACACCACCTGGCCCTGGCCGACGATGATGTGGTCCAGCACCCGCACGTCGATCATCTGCAGCGCGGTCTTCAGCGTCTGCGTCAGGTATTCGTCGGCGCGTGAAGGCTCGGCCACGCCGGAAGGGTGGTTGTGCGCCAGCACCACGGCGGCGGCGTTCAAGACCAGGGCGCGGCGCAGCACTTCGCGCGGGTAGACGCTGGTCTGTGTCAGCGTGCCGTGGAACATCTCTTCCAGGCGCAGGAGCCGGTGCTGGCCGTCCAGAAACAGCACTGCAAACACCTCTTGCGGGCGGCTGCCCAGCTGCAGGCCCAGGTAGTCCTTGACGCGGCCCGGGCTGTCAAACACCGGTGCAGCCACCATCTGCTGCGCCAGCGCGCGGCGCGCGGTTTCCATCACCGCCATCAGCTCGGCGCGTTTGGCCGGGCCCAGGCCCTTGATGGCCTTGAGCATGTCAGGCTCCGCGTTGAGGAGTCCGGCAAAGCCCTTGCAGTGGTCCAGCACCTGCTGCGCCAGCACCAGCACCCCGCAGCCCTTGTAGCCGGTGCGCAGCAGCACGGCCAGCAGTTCGGCGTCGGCCAGTGCGGCAGGGCCACGGGCCTGCAGTTTTTCGCGCGGGCGCTGGTCGGCGGGCAGGTCTTTCATGCCG
>JANMKK010000432.1:0-4327 GCA_031372005.1 Rubrivivax sp. | reverse complement strand
GCCAGCAATTCCGTCGAGGTGTTCTCCACCTGCGACGTGGTGTCGGTCACGCGGCCTACCGTGTTTTGCACCTGCTCCACCAGCGAGCGCAGTTCTTCCACCGTGTAGTTCACCGAATCGGCAATCGCGCCGGTGATGTCTTCGGTCACCGTGGCCTGCTGCGTCAGGTCGCCTTCGGCCACCGTTTGCAGTTCGTTCATCAAGCGCAGGATGGCCGCCTGGTTGGCGTCGTTGACGCGCTTGGCTTCCTGTTCCTGGCGTTCGGCTTCCAGGCGCTGCACGTCAGCAGACTGCATGCGCGATGTCTGGTCGATCACGAAGAGACGCAGCAGGCCAAAAGCACCTGCTGCCAGCATCAGCACCGACAGCAAACCCAGCACCAGCCGCAACCCGCTGAAACCGCTGCCACTGGCCAGCCCCGCCTGCAGACCATCCAGGCCTTTGCGCAGCGGTTCGGAATCGGCCACGATGGAGGTTTGCGCTTCGCGCGCCGCCACCAGGCCTTGCAGATTGCCGAGGATCGCGCTGGCCTCGGTGCGCGTCTGTTCGTACTGCGCCAGCAACTGCTGCAACTTCTCGCGCACCTGCGGGTCGCGCGTGCCGGGCAGGCGCAAATCGGCATTGCCGTTGACCACGCCTTGCGCAATTTCCTTGAAGGAATTCAAGTCTTTGCCGAGCAGGAACACGGCCTCGGCACTGACGCCTTCGGTGGTCAGGAACTCATTCGCGCTCTTGCCGATGCGCTGCGTCAACATCACAAGCTGGCCCACGGCCGACAGCTCTGACGCCGAAGCGCCGCCCTGCAGCTTGAGCGACGACACCGTCTCGGCCGTTTCCAGCAGGTCCGCACTCTGGCGGTTGATGGCGCGCAGGGCCTGGCCCACCTGCGTCAACGTCTTCTGCTGTGCCAGCACGATGCCGGCGTTCTTCTCGGCGCGGTCCACCAGCGGCAACAGCGCCGTAATCTGTTCCTGCAGGTCACCCGACGCGGCGGGCACATCGCCGTCGCCGGTGCTCAGGCTGCGCACGTTGCGCGCCAGCACGTCGATGCTCTCCTTCACTTCCGGAAACGCCGCCGCGCTGCCCACCAGGGCCTGCGACACCGACTTGGCAAGCCGCTGCGACTGCGTGGTCGCCTGCCCCACCGCGCCCACCTGCGTGGCGCCGCGGCTGCTGGACGTGAGCACCAGCAAGGCCGCGAGCAAGAGGCCGACCAGGCCGACTGCAAAGAGGATCACCAGCGCGCGCTGCTGGCGCGCCAGCGGCCACGCGCCGATCACCGGCAGGCCGCTGTTGAAGCCGTCGCCGTCGCCGTCGCTATCGGCGCCTGGCAGGCGCGTTTCACTGAATTCTTGCGCCAGTTCTGAAGGCGCGGCTTCGGTGATGATGGACGAGTCTGCGCCGTCGCGGCTGCCTGGCGACAGCGTGCTCTGGCCCAGACGCACCGTGGCAGCGTTCGGATTCTGCGGCGACGACAGGTCGTCGAACGGCGACGAGGGCAACGGAATGTCTGCCTCTGGCTTGTTGCGGCCTGCGCCCTTGATGCGGTCCAGAAAGCTCATGGCGTCCTCTTCATAACGGTGTCGTCCAGCCGCAGCCAGCTGGCCGCAGTGTGGGCATGGGCCAATCGCTTCATGCCGCGATGGCCAAAAACTGCGGGTGGCGTGCCAGCGCCGCCAGATCGATTTCCTGCCAGGCACGGCCCTCGGCATCGCGCCAGCGCACGCTGGCAAACGCGGGGCGCGCCTGGCCCGTCTGGCCCGTCTGGCCCGCTAGGCCCGCTTGGACGTCCAGCGGCTCGGCACTCAGCTGGGCGGCACTGCGCAAGCCGACCAAGCGGTCCACCAGCACGGCGCTGTGGCTGCCCAAAGCGGGGTTGAAGGCCAGCAGCCGCGCTTGTTCTCGCAGCGCGTCACGCGGCAGCGGCAGCCGCAGGCCCAGAAAGGCAGCCAGATCGACAACCCCATGCAACTGCCCGCGCAAATTGGCCACGCCCAGGAACCAGGGCTGTGTGTGCGGCACGGGCAGCAGGGCGCCGGACGGAAAAATCTCGCCGGCCGTGGTCAGCGGCACCAGAAAGCCCTGGCCCGCGCATTCCACCGCCAGCCACGACAACTGCCGCGCCTCGGTGCGGGCAACCTGGAGTCGCTCCGCAAGGCGGCTTTGCAACTGACGCAGCGCTTCGCGGTTGGCCATCAGGGCCTGTTGACGTTATGGGAGGACACGTGCCAAGTCCCTAGTCGAAGGCTTTGATCTTGGCGATCAACTCGTCGGCGTTGACCGGCTTGACGATGTAGTCACGCGCGCCCTGGCGCATGCCCCAGACCTTGTCGGTTTCCTGGTTCTTGCTGGTGCACAGGATCACCGGCACGTCGGCAAAACGCGCGTCGCGGGTGATGGCGCGGGTGAGCTGGAAGCCGTTCTGCCCCGGCATCACGACGTCCATCAGGATGAGGTCGGGCTTTTCTTCTTCCAGCCGGCGCATGGCCTCTGCGCCGTTCTCTGCGGTGCGCACGGTGTAGCCGCGCTTGCCCAGCACGTCGGAGAGGTGGTGCAGCTCTGTCTTCGAGTCATCGACGACGAGGATCTTGTGGATCGACATCAGGTGTCCTTGGGCGATCGGTTGGCGCTCACGCCGCACTGCGGCGGTAAGCATCCACCGCGCGCAACAGCTGTTCTTTGGTGAAGGGTTTGGTCAGGTAATCCTCAGAGCCGACCATGCGGCCGCGGGCCTTGTCGAACAGGCCGTCCTTGGATGACAGCATGATCACCGGCACGTGCGCAAAACGCGGGTTGCGCTTGATGATGGCGCAGGTCTGGTAGCCGTCCAGGCGTGGCATGAGGATGTCGCAAAAAATCAACTCGGGCGCATGGTCGTTGACCTTGGCCAGGGCGTCAAAACCGTCTTCGGCCAGCAGCACCTCATGCCCACCCTGGCGCAGAAAGATCTCGGCGCTGCGGCGGATGGTGTTGCTGTCGTCGATGACAAGCACCTTGGCGCCTACCGCCACCGGTGCAGTTGCCGCTGCCCTTGCATCTGGCCCCGGATTGTCCAAGCGCCGCTCTCCTCAAATACCCACTGCAGGTCGTAAACCAGCGCCGCAAAACCCGCGCCGCAAACTGCGGCACAGGCTTCAGATCTGGATCATCTCGAAGTCTTCTTTGCGGGCACCGCACTCGGGGCAAGTCCAGTTCATGGAAACATCGGCCCACGCGGTGCCTTTGGGAATGTCATGCTCGGGGTCGCCCTCGGCCTCGTTGTAAATCCAGCCGCAGATCAGGCACATCCAGGTACTTGGTTCGTCCACGGCAACTCAGTCACTTCACTACAATGGACGCGGATTGTAGCCACCCATCTCCAGGTAAATTTCAGGATTCGTGAGGACCTACACACCGTTCCTCAGAATTCGCCAGAGGTTCGCGGAACAGGTTTGCGAAGTTCCGCGCCATGCCCGCCCAAGGCGCTTACCGACACTCACGAATTCGCTTTCCTGAACCCGCCCCACCCGCGCCAAGGCCAGACTCCATGACCCCCGAAATTTCCCCGGCTGCGGACCTCGAAGGCCCGCCCACCGAACCGCCCCCGCCGGCGTGCGTGATGTGCTTCAACGCCAGCGACCCCTGCGGTGCGGGTGGCCTGGCCGGTGACATCGCCACCATCGCCGCGATGGGCGCGCATGCGCTGCCGATCGTGACGTCCATCGTGATGCGCGACACCGCCGATGTCTTCGACCAGCACGAGATCGACGCCGAAGTGGTGGCCGAGCAGGCGCGCACGATCCTCGAAGACATCACACTGGCCGGTTGGAAGGTGGGCTTCCTGGGCAGCGCCGACAACGTCTCGGCCGTGGCCGAAGTGCTCAGCGACTACACCGACATCCCGCTGGTCAGCTACCTGCCCAACCTGTCGTGGATGGAAGATGACCAGCTGCAGCCGTACCTGGACGCCTTCCGCGAACTGATCCTGCCGGCCACTGAAGTGCTGGTGGGCAGCCACAAGACGCTGCAGGACTTCTTGCTGCCCGACTGGGAAAGCGAACGCCCGCCCTCGGCGCGTGAACTCGCCGTGGCCGCCGGTGAACACGGCACGCGCTATGTGCTCGTCACCGGCCTGATGCTGCCCAGCAAAGGGCCAGAGCAGTTCATCGACAACGTGCTGGCGTCACCCCAGGGCGCCATCACTGGCGAGAAGTTCGAGCGTTTCGACACTTCTTTCGTCGGCGCCGGCGACACGCTGGCGGCGGCGCTGGCTTCGCTGCTGGCCGCGGGCGGTGAACTGCAGGCCGCTGTCGGCGAAGCGCTGTCGTTCCTGGACCAGAGCCTGGAC
>JANMKK010000429.1:0-3821 GCA_031372005.1 Rubrivivax sp. | reverse complement strand
CTGCCGCTGGCCTACCGCATTGCCGGGGTCTGGGGCGGGCACGAAGGCTCGTTGTTGCTATGGGCGCTCATGCTCTGCGTGTGGATGACCGCCGTGGCGCGTTTCAGCCGCGCGCTGCCGCTGCCGGTGCTGGCGCGCATCTTGTCGGTGATGGGCCTGGTGGCGGTGGGCTTCCTGGCCTTCACGCTGATCACGTCCAACCCTTTCGAGCGCCTGTTCCCGGTGCCCACCGACGGCCGCGACCTGAACCCGCTGCTGCAGGACCCGGGCATGGTCATCCACCCGCCGATGCTCTACATGGGCTACGTCGGCTTCTCGGTGGCCTTCGCCTTTGCCGTGGCCGCGCTGATCGGCGGCAATCTGGACGCGCAATGGGCGCGCTGGACAAGGCCCTGGACTATTGCGGCCTGGATGTTCCTGACAGTCGGCATTGCGCTGGGCAGCTGGTGGGCCTATTACGAACTGGGCTGGGGCGGCTGGTGGTTCTGGGACCCGGTGGAAAACGCGTCCTTCATGCCCTGGTTGGTGGGCACGGCACTCATCCATTCGCTGGCCGTGACGGAGAAGCGTGGCGCCTTCAAGTCGTGGACGGTGCTGCTGGCGATCATGGCTTTTTCGCTGTCGTTATTGGGCACATTCCTCGTCCGTTCTGGCGTGCTGTCGTCGGTGCATGCCTTTGCGTCCGACCCCACGCGCGGCCTCTTCATCCTCGGGTTTCTGGTGGTGGTGGTGGGCGCTTCGCTCACGCTGTACGCCTGGCGCGCGCCCAAAGTGGGCCTGGGTGCGCGCTTTGAGCTGCTTTCGCGTGAAACGCTGCTGCTGGCCAACAACGTGATGCTGATGGTGGCCATGGCGGCCGTGTTGCTGGGCACCCTGTACCCGCTGGCGTTGGACGCCCTGAACATGGGCAAGATCTCGGTCGGCCCACCGTATTTCGATGCCGTCTTCCTGCCCCTGATGGCGCCGCTGGTGTTCTTGATGGGCGTGGGCCCGCTGGCGCGCTGGAAGCAGGCCACGTTGCCTGACCTGGCGCACCGCCTGCGTTGGGCGGCCGGTGTGGCGGTGGTGGCCGCGTTGGCCAGCGGCTGGCTCGCAGGGCGCATTTCGCCGACAGCCACGGTGGGCCTGCTGATGGCCTGGTGGGTGGTGGCCAGCCTGGCCACCGACCTGTGGGAACGCGTCGCACCGCGGCCCGGCCAGAATATCTGGGTGCGGGCGCAGCAGGTGCCGCGCGCCACGGTGGGCATGATGCTGGCGCACCTGGGCATTGCGGTCTTCATCTTCGGCGTCACGCTGGTGAAGACCTATGAGGTCGAACGCGACGTGAAGATGACACTGGGCGACCGCACCACCATCGGTGACCTGGCCTTCATCTTCAAGGGTGTGCGCGATCTGCTGGGCCCCAATTACCAGGGCGTGCAGGCCTGGGTGGAAGTCACGCGCGGTACGTCGCAAGGCGAGCAGAAGGTGGCCGACATGCTGCCCGAAAAGCGCGTCTACCGCGTGCAAAGCAACCCGATGACCGAAGCCGCCATCCACACCCGCATCAGCGGCGACATGTATGTGTCCCTGGGTGAGCCGCTGGCGGCGGACACCTGGACGTTGCGCGTCTACATCAAGCCCTTTGTGGATTGGATCTGGGGCGGCTGCCTGTTGATGGCCCTGGGCGGCGGCATTGCGGCCAGTGACCGCCGATACCGCACGCGCGTGAAAGCGTCAACGTCAGCTTCGGCGGCGGTGGAACCCACCGCCGAGCTGGGCAGCGTTGCCACTGCCGGAGCGGGTTCGTGAAGAGCCTGAAATTCATCCTGCCGCTGCTGCTGTTTGTGGGCCTGGCACTGATCCTGGCTGCAGGCCTCAACCGCGACCCCAAGGAAGTGCCGTCGCCGCTGATCGGCAAGCCCGCACCGGCCTTCACGCTGGCGCGGCTGGACGACGCCACGCAGACCATCAAACGCGACGACTTGCTGGGCAAGGTCTGGGTGCTGAACGTCTGGGCTTCGTGGTGCGTGGCTTGCCGCGAAGAGCACCCGTTGCTGGTGGAGTTTTCACGCCGCAAGACGGTGCCGGTGTACGGCCTGAACTACAAGGATGCACGGCCCGACGGCCTGCGCTGGCTGGCCAATTTTGGCAACCCGTATGACGCGTCACTGTTCGACAACGACGGCAAGGTCGGCATCGACTTCGGCGTCTACGGCGTGCCCGAGACCTTCATCATCGACAAGCAGGGCGTCATCCGCTTCAAGCACGTCGGGCCGGTGACGCCCGCGGTGCTGAAGGACCGCATCGAGCCCTTGCTGAAGGCGCTGAGTGCCTGAGTCGCTGCGCGGCTGGACGGCCCTCGTTGCGGCTTGCGCCGCCAGGATTGCCATGGCCGCAGCCTGCGCCGCGCTGGCCGGCCCGGCCCTGGCGGCCGAGGCACCCACCGTCGCGGCCGACCCGGTGCTGGAAGCCAAGGTGATGGCCATTGCTGCCGAGTTGCGCTGCCTGGTGTGCCAGAACCAGACCATCGCCGACTCCAACGCCGGGCTGGCCGTGGACTTGCGCAACCAGGTGCGCGACATGCTGCGCCAGGGCAAGGGCCGCGAACAGATCGTCAGCTACATGACCGACCGCTACGGCGACTTTGTGCTCTACCGCCCGCCATTGAAAGAAAGCACCGCGCTCTTGTGGTTTGGCCCTGCCGCGCTGCTGCTGGTCGGGCTTGTGGTGCTGGTGTTGATCCTGCGCCGGCGCAACCGCCTGGCACCCGATGCTTTTGAACCCGAAGAGGGCGACTCGCTGCCGCCGAAACCTTGATCCTTCTGATGATCGACACACTCAGCGCGCTGCGCGACCAATTGCTGCAACTGAAGACGCTGCACGACAGCGGCGCCCTCGACGCCGCTGCCTATGAATCCAGCAAGGCGGCGCTGGAGCGCCGCTTGGTTGACGCCGTATTGGCGGCGCCGGCCTCCAGCCCGGCGCCCGTAGCCACGCCTGCGCCGCCCGCACCGCGCGCGCCGGCCGGCTTGTGGGCCGGGCTGAGCGTCTTTGCCCTGGTGGTGGCAGGTGCCGGCTACTGGTGGACTGGCAGGCCGGGCGAACTGGGCCAACCGCCTGCGGGGTTTACCGCTGCATCGGGCGCGCCTGAGGCGGCCGGTAACTCGCAGCAAACCGCCCCTCAGACCGTGACCCGTGAACAAGTCACCGCGATGGTGGAAAAGCTGGCCGCGCGCATGCAAGCCCAGCCCGACGACCCCGAAGGCTGGAACATGCTGGGCCGTTCCTACATGAACCTTCAGCGCGTGGACGAGGCGCTGGCGGCCTTTCAGCGTGCCTTGAAGATCAAGCCAACCGACGCCAACGTGCTGACCGAATATGCCGATGCGCTGGCCGTGAAGAACGGCCGCACGCTCGACGGTGAACCCACGGCCCTGCTGGACCGTGCGCTGACGCTGGAGCCCGACAACCTGAAGGCGCTGGCACTGGCGGGCACGGCGGCCTTCAACCGCGGCGACTACGCCACCGCCGTCAAACACTGGGAACGCGTGGCCCGGATCGGCCCGGCCGACGGCCCACTGGTGGAGATGGCGCGCAGCGGCGTGGCCGAAGCGCGCGAGCGCGGCAAGTTGCCCGCTGCTGGGCAGGCTGCCCCGCCTGCTGCCCAGGCTGCTGCAGTGCCTGCCACCCCCACCGCAGCCGCCGCGCCCGGCCCCGGCATCACCGGCACCGTGCGCCTGTCAGCCGCGCTGAAAGCCCAGGCCGCGCCCGACGACACCGTGTTCATCTTCGCCCGCTCGGCCGAAGGCGCGCGCATGCCGCTGGCCATCGTGCGCAAG
>JANMKK010000428.1:0-4173 GCA_031372005.1 Rubrivivax sp. | reverse complement strand
TGAAGAAGCGGTCGAGCGCATCAAGGAAAGCATCGCCGGCGCGCACATGCTCTTCATCACCGCCGGCATGGGCGGCGGCACCGGCACGGGTGCGGCGCCGGTCATTGCGCGCGCGGCCAAGGAGATGGGCATCCTGACCGTCGGTGTGGTCACCAAGCCTTTTGAGTTTGAAGGCAAGCGCCGCGGCAAGCAGGCCGACGACGGCGTCAGCGAACTCGAAGCCAATGTGGACAGCCTGATCGTGGTGCTGAACGAAAAGCTGCTGGAAGTGATGGGCGACGACGTGACGCAGGAGCAGGCCTTTGCCCACGCCAACGACGTGCTGAAAAACGCCGTCGGCGGCATCAGCGACATCATCCACATCCCGGGCCTTGTCAACGTCGACTTCGAAGACGTGAAGACGGTGATGAGCGAGCCCGGCAAGGCGATGATGGGAACGGCGGTGGCCGGCGGCCCCGACCGCGCCAACAAGGCCGCTGACATGGCGGTGGCCTGCCCGCTGCTGGAAGGCATCGACCTGAGCGGCGCGCGCGGCGTGCTGGTGCTGATTGCAGCCAGCAAGCAGACCTTCAAGCTCGCCGAAAGCCGCAACGCGATGAACACCATCCGCCGCTACGCGGCTGACGATGCGCACGTGATCTACGGCACCGCCTATGACGAAAGCCTGGGCGACCAATTGCGCGTGACGGTCATCGCCACGGGCTTGAGTTCATCCCGCAAGGCCACCATCACGCCGCCGCTGAGCGTGGTGCACCACGCACAACCGCACGCACAACCGCACCAGCGCACGGGCACCGACAACCTGCCGGTGCTGAACCAACTGGCGCAGCCCGGGCATGGCGGGCAGGCACCGCAAAGCGCGCAAGGTTTGCACGGCGCGCACGGTGGCCAGGGCGCGCAGGTGCATGCACCGCAGGCGCACAGCTACGAAGGCCTCAACACCCCCAGCGTCTGGCGCACCAACCGCACGCACGCGGCGGCGAAGGTGGATGCACTGGCCAGCAACGGCATGGATGAGATCGAGATCCCGGCGTTCTTGCGCAAGCAGGCGGATTGACCGGGGATTGAGCAGCAGGTGCAAAGGGCGGCTGCGGCCGCCCTTCGCTGTTCAGCGGCTGTTGGATGGCTGGGGCGACCCATCAGCGACATCTGCGGCCCCGAACGCGTCGCGCCACAGCGGCCGGTCGTGTCCCAACCAAGATCACCGTGGGCATCCTCGGGCCTTGCCGGCACCAAGAAAACTTCTAAGTGCGCTTATGGCAACTGCTTGAGGCCCAGTTCTTCCAGGAAGCCGTTGTGCTTTTTTTTTGCTTCCGTGATGGCCCGTTCCACTTCGACCAACTCGGCATGCACCACATCCAGGTCGATCTCCGCCTCACCCACGGCCGTGCTGACGTACCGCGAGATGTTCAGGTTGAAGTCGTTCTTCTCGATCTCTTCCATCGCCACCCGGCGGGCATACCTTTTTTCTTCCTTTCGGAACTGGTAGGTCTCGATGATCTTGGCGATGTGCTCGTCGGTCAGCTGGTTCTGGCGCTTGCCTTTGATGAACTTTTCAGCCGCGTTGATGAACAGCACGTCATCCGGCTTCTTGCACTTCTTCAGCACCAGGATGCACACAGGAATGCCGGTGGAATAGAACAGGTTCGACGGCAGGCCGATCACGGTGTCGATGTGCCCGTCCTTCAACAGCTTGGTGCGGATGCGCTCTTCCGCCCCGCCCCGGAAGAGCACGCCGTGCGGCAGGATGATGGCCATCACCCCTTCGGCTTTCAGGAAGTGGAAGCCATGCAGCAGGAAGGCAAAGTCCGCCGCCGACTTGGGCGCCAGGCCGTGGTTCTTGAAGCGCACGTCGTCCGCCAGCGCGTCGCTGTTTTCCCAGCGGTAGCTGAATGGCGGGTTCGCGACGATGGCGTCAAACGCCGGTTTCTTGGCCGGGTTCAGCTCGCGCAGCATGTCCCAGTCATTGGTCAGCGTGTCGCCGTGGAAAATCTCGAATTCGGTGTCCTTCACCCCGTGCAGCAGCATGTTCATGCGCGCCAGGTTGTAGGTGGTGATGTTCTTCTCCTGCCCGTAAATCTTGCCGATGCCACCCCGCCCATTGGGCCCCATGCGCTTGCGCACGTTCAGCAGCAGTGAGCCCGATCCGCAGGCAAAGTCCATCACGCTTTCCAGGCGGTCCTTCTTGCCCGTGGCCGGCTCCTGGCTGTCCAGCGTGACGATGGTGGAGAGGATGTCGGAGATTTGCTGCGGCGTGTAGAACTCGCCGGCCTTCTTGCCTGAACCGGCTGCAAACTGGCCAATCAGGTATTCGTAGGCATCGCCCAGCGCGTCGATGTTGGTGGAAAAGTCGGCAAGCCCCTCGGCGATCTTTTGGATGATGGTGCACAGCTTCGCATTGCGTTCAGCGTAGCCCTTGCCCAGCTTGGTGGATGCCAAGTCGATCTCTGAGAACAGCCCGGCAAACGTGCTTTGGAACGACTCTGTCTCGATGTACTTGAAGCCGTCCTGCAGCGTGCTCAACAAGTCGATGCTTTGCGTGCGGGCCAACTTGGCAATGCTGCTCCACAGGTGCTGCGGCTCAATGACGTAATGCACCTTGCGGCGCATTTGCTTCTCGAACGCGGGCACATCGCCCAGGTTGCCTTCGAACCAGCGCTGCAAGGGTGTCGATACAGAACTGTCGATCTGTGCGGGGTAGTCGGCGCCCAGCTCCTTCTTGGCGGCCGTCTCGTAGTTGTCCGACAGGTAGCGCAGGAACAGGAACGACAGCATGTAGTCGCGGAAGTCGTCCGCGTCCATCGCCCCGCGCAACTGGTCGGCAATGGCCCACAGGGTCTTGCCCAGTTGTTTCTGTTTTTCTTCGGTCATTTCTTGGGGCGGTGTTTGAGTGTGTCTTCCAGCGCTTTCAGCTCGGCCTCGTCTTGCTGGTCGGCCTGTGTGGCTTCTTGCTGTTTGCGGCGCTGGTCAAAGTCCAGATACAGCGCATGCGTGCTGCTTTCCATTTGCGCATGGCTGACGGTGCCCGCATGCGTGAGCACCGGGAAACCGTTGCTGCTGATGATCTGGTCCACGTTCTGGCGCCAAAAGCCCATGCGAATCTCTTGCCGGCTCTTGGTGCGCAGCTCTGCCGTTTCCAGGAAGATCACCACCAGCCGGTTCAGGGTGTCGATCTCGTCGGCGGTCAGGTAGTTCTTGGCCACCACGATGTCTTGCTTGCGCACTTGGGCACCCTTCCAGTGCAGCAGGCCAAAGTGCGGGTCGGCGGGGTTGGCCCGGGCCGTGATGAGTTCGGCCGCCGTCGTCTGGGTCACGGCGTACAGCAGCAGGTTTTGCACCGTGGCAAAAAAGGTCTGCGCGGTTTGGTCGGTCTTGTCGTAGTCGCTGCTCAGCGCAAGCAGGTCGCGCAGCTTTTGATAAAAGCGCTTTTCCGAGGCACGGATGTCCCGGATGCGCGCCAGCATCTCGTCGAAGTAGTCCGGGCGGCCGTCCGGGTTTTTCAGCCGCTCGTCGTCCATCACGAAGCCCTTGAGCAGGTACTCCTTGAGCGCGGTGGATGCCCAGCGGCGGAACTGCACACCGCGCGGCGAACGCACCCGGTAGCCGACGGCCAGGATGGCGTCGAGGTTGTAGAGCGTGACGGGGCGTTGTACCTCGCGGGCGCCCTCGGTTTGAACTGTCAAGGATTCCTTGACAGTTGCCTCCGGGTCCAACTCGCCGTCCTGGAAGATGTTCTTCAGGTGCAGCGAAATGTTCTGCTTGGTGGCGTCAAACAGCTCGGCCATGTCGAGCTGGGTCAGCCAGACGGTCTGTTGGTCGGCCCGCAGCTTGATCTGGCTGCGGCCGTCTTCGGTGGTGTAAAGAATGAGGTCGCTCATGCCTCAAGTGCCGCCGCCGACGGGAACAGCTGTTGCATCAGGCCCTTCTTGTGGGCCTTGAGGGATTCGAGTTCTTGGGTGGCGGCGGTGACGCGGTTGTCGAGAGAGATGAGGCAGTCGGCAATGTGTTGTTGTTCCGGCAGCGCTGGGATTGCGACATGCATTTCCTTGAAAAAAGGAAGCCCGATTTTAAGGGAAAATAACACGATCAAAAAAATTAACCAGGAACTGGTTTTCTCGATTGCGCATCAACAACAGCAATGGTTACCATATTAACTATTTCGCGCACTGAGCT
>JANMKK010000416.1:0-6504 GCA_031372005.1 Rubrivivax sp. | reverse complement strand
GCTGCGGCTGGAAAACGCGGTGTGCACACCACACATCGGTTATGTCGAACAGGACAGCTACGAGATGTACTTCGGCGCGGCCTTCGACAACATCATCAACTTCATCCGCAACGAGCCCAGCAACATCATCAACCCCGAGGCCTTGAAGGTCCTGCGATGAACCTGGCTGCGGCCAGCCGCGCCTTGCTGGCCGGCAACTTCGCCATCGGCTGTGGCGTGATGGTGGTGGCGGGCTCGCTGAACGATCTGGTGGCCTCGCTGCAGGTGTCCGTGGCATTGGGCGGGCAGCTCATCAGCGTCGCCGCCGTCGCCATGGCTGCGGGCGCGCCGCTGCTGGCGGTGTGGTGGGGCAATGCAGACCGCCGCCTGCTGCTGACGCTGGCATTGCTGTGGTACGCGGCCGGGCACTTGATCAGCGCCTTCATGCCCAGCTACGCCGCGCTGCTGCCGGTGCGTGCGCTGGCCGTGCTGGGCGCGGCGGTCTTCACCCCGCAGGCGGCAGCGGCCATCAACGTGATGGCGGCACCGGCCGAACGCGGGCGCGCCATGACCTTCATCTTTCTGGGCTGGGCCAGCAGTTCCGTCATCGGCATGCCGCTGCACGCCTGGATCGGCGAGAGCTTCGGCTGGCGCTGGGCCTTCGGTCTGGTGGCGCTGCTCAGTGCCGCTGCGGCTGTTGGCGTGTGGCGCACGGTGCCTTCTGGCGTGCGGCCGCCACCGCTGTCGCTGCGCAGCTGGGGCACGGTGCTGACAAGCCCGCTGTTGATGGGCTTGGTGGCGGTGACGGTGCTCAGCGGCGCCGGTCAGTTCACCCTCTTTTCCTACCTGGCGCCCTACTACCGCCAGGTGCTGGGCGCGGGTGCTGAAGGCGTGAGCTTTCTCTTCCTGTGGTTTGGCGCATTCGGGCTGCTGGGCAACATCATGTTGACACGCTGGATCACGCGCCTGGGCGCCGCGCGGTGCATGGAGCTGAGCCTGGTGCTGATCACGCTCAGCTTCCTGGCCTGGCCGTGGGCGCTGGGCATCGCGAGCATGGCGGTGGTGGTGGTGCCGTGGGCGCTGGGGGTGTTCTCGGCCAACTCGGCGCAGCAGGCGCGCTTGTCGGCCAGTGCGCCGGCCTATGCACCGGCGCTGCTGGCGCTGAACACTTCGGCCATCTACCTGGGGCAGGCCATGGGTGCCGCAACCGGTGGCGCGATGATCGCGACCACGGGCTTTGGCGTGCTGCACGAGGTGGCACTGGCCTTCACGCTGCTGGCGCTGGGCCTGAGCGTGTGGCTGGGTTTGCGCATGCGCAATGGGACGGTGCATGGCTGAGCCTTCCTCCACGTCGGCGGCCACGCTGCGGCCGGCCACGCCCATGGCCATGTTCAGCGCCTTCAACCGGCTGGCGCTGCAGGGCTTTGGCGGCGTGCTGCCGGTGGCGCAGCGTGAACTGGTGGACCGGCTGCAGTGGCTGACGCCGCAGCAGTTTCTGGAACTGCTGTCGCTGTCGCAGGTGCTGCCGGGGCCCAACATCATCAACCTCGGTCTGATCCTGGGCGACCGCTTCTTCGGCTGGCGCGGTGCCGTCGCCGCCACGGCCGGGCTGTTGCTGGCGCCGACCGGCATCGTCTTGCTGCTGGCGCTGTCGGCTGCCCAGTTGCGTGACGTGCCGCAGGTGGCCGGCGCGCTGCGCGGCATGGGCGTGGTGGCTGCGGGGCTGGTGCTGAGCACCGCCATCAAGCTGGCGCCGGGTTTGCGCCGTCACGTGCTGGGCCTGCCGACGGCCGCCGCGCTGGTGCTGCTGACAGCCACGGCCGTAGGCCTCTTGCGCTGGCCGCTGGTTGCCGTGGTGCTGGGCCTCGGCGTGGTGTCGGTGGCGCTGGCGTGGTGGCGCAGCGCAGTGTGAACACGCTTCTGCACACCGTGTTTTGGGGCCCGCTGCACATCGGTGCGGCCGACTGGTGGCAGCTGTTCCTTCACTTCACGGCGCTGTCGCTGCTGGCCGTGGGCGGCGCCATCACCACGGTGCCCGACATGCAGCGCTTCGTGGTCGGTGACCAGCGTTGGCTCAGCGACGCGCAGTTCAACGACTGCATCGCACTCGGGCAGGCCGCGCCGGGGCCGAACGTGCTGTTCGTGGCCGTCATCGGCTTCAGCATCGGCGGCCTGGCGGGCGTGCTGGCCACGCTGGCCGGCACGCTCCTGCCGTCGGCCACGCTGGCCCTGACCGCGTCGCGTTGGGGCCAGCGCAACGCGCAGTCACGCAGCCTGCGGGCCTTCACTGCGGGACTGACGCCGTTGACCGTCGGCCTGCTGCTGGCGACGGGCTGGATCTTGTTGCATCCGGTGGGCCTGAGCATGGGCGCGGTGGTGCTGGTGGTGGGCACGCTGTGGCTGATGCTGCGCACCCGCTGCAGCCCGCTGTGGGCCATGGCCGCAGGCGCGGTGGCCGGTGTGATGGGCTGGGTGTGATGGGCTGGGTGTGATGAAGCATGCGTGCTGAGCTGGAAACACATGGGCGCCGCTGCATCCATCCGCAGGCGCCACACGTAGGCAGAGCATGACTGCACAGACCCTTTCAACGCCGGCGCGCCGCGCGCCTCTTCGCAGCTGGACAGGCTGGTTGGCCCTGGTGGCCGGCATCGTCTTGCTGGCCTACGGCGCCGTCATCGCGCTGTTGGCATGGAAGCAAGAAGCGCTGCTGTTCCAGCCGCAGACACTGCCTGCCGACTACCGCTTCACGGCCGGTGCCGACGTGCAGGAAAGCTGGGTGGATGTGCCCGGCGCGCGCCTGAACGCACTGCACCTGCGCCTGCCCAAGCCCGACGGCGTTGTCTTCTTCCTGCACGGCAACGGCGGCAACCTCGCCGACTGGTTTGTCAATCTCGACTTCTATCGGCGCCTGAACCTCGATCTGTACATGGTCGACTACCGCGGCTATGGCAAGAGCAGCGGCCACATCGAAAGCCAGGCCCAGCTCATGGCCGATGTGCGCACTGCATGGCTCGGCATCGCACCGCGCTACGCGGGGCTGCGGCGCGTATTTTTCGGCCGCTCACTCGGCACGGGCCTGGCCGCTGAACTGGCGGCCGGTCTGTCAGGCGACAAGGCAGCTGACATGCAGCCTGACCTGACCGTGCTGGCGTCTCCCTACACCAGCATGGCGGCGCTGGCCCAGGAACACTACCCGTGGGTGCCGGCAGCCGTGCTGCGTTATCCGCTGCGCACCGACGAAGCCTTGCCACGTGTGCACGGCAACGTGCTGCTGCTGCATGGCGAACGCGACACGCTGATCTCACCTGTGCACAGCCAGCGCCTGCTGGGTGTGGCGCCGTCAGCGCGGCTTGTCACCATCCCCGGCGCGGCGCACAACGACCTGCAGCGTTTCCCCACCTACAGCGACGCGTTGGCCTACGCGATGCAGCCTGCGCGGTAGAAGCGCATGCGGCGGCCTCAGCCACGACGCTGGCGCAGCGCTTCAAACAGACACACCCCTGCCGCCACGCTGACGTTCAGGCTTTCCACCGCGCCCTGCATCGGGATGCGCACCAGGTCGTCGCAGCTCTTCTTCGTCAACTGCCGCAGCCCCGGCCCTTCAGCGCCCAGCACCAACGCCACCGGGCCCCGCAGGTCCAGGTCGTAGAGCGTTTTCTCGGCGTCTTCGCTGGTGCCGATGACGCGGATGTCGCGGTCCTTGAGCTCGCCCAGTGTTCGCGCCAGGTTGGTCACCATCAAGTAGGGCACGGTCTCGGCCGCTCCACTGGCCACCTTGGCCACGGTGGCGTTGAGGCCCACGGCGTGGTCTTTAGGCGCCACCACCGCGTGCGCGCCGGCACCGTCGGCCACACGCAGGCAGGCGCCCAGGTTGTGCGGGTCGGTGACGCCGTCCAGCACCAGCACCAGCGGCGGGCCTTCCACATCGTCCAGCACATCGTCCAGCGAATGGCGCGCCGGCAGGGCCGACACGCGCGCCACCACGCCCTGGTGGCGCGTGCCGCCGGCCATCGCGGCCAAGCGGTCACCGTCGCTGTCCACCACCTTTGCACCAGCTTCTTGGGCGCGCTGCACAAACTGGCGCATGCGGGGCGTCACGGCGGGTGCTGTCCACATGGATTTCAGCAATCGACGCAGGCGCCGTTTTCAGGCGCACGGTGACGGCGTGGAAGCCGAAGAGGATCTTGGAGCTCATCGTCCGATCGTAGCCGGGGCTGTTGCCGGCAGACTCACCACCAGCCCAGGCTGCGCCCGGCCATCAGCCCACTGATCAGCAGCGGCTGGTGCAGCATGTAGAAGCTCAAGGACCAGCGACCCAGCACAGCCAGCGGCTGCAGTGCGTCCGGCAGCGGCGCATCCAGCAGCTCGCGCCGGTGCTGCAGCAGCCACTGCCCTGCCGCCAGGCCCCACACCATGACGCCCAGCCAGGGCAACACGGGCACGTAGTCTTCGGTGAACGGGACGCGCGTGACCAGGCCGATCCAGCTCAGTGCGGGGTGATCGAAGAGCTGAAGTTTCAACACGCGTGGCAACACCACGCAGAGCGCACCCAGGGGCAAGAGCCACGCGCGCAGCGGGGCTGCCAGCCGGCACAGGATCAGCATCACCGCAATGCCGTGCAGCACCCCAAACTGGATCCAGGTGCGCGGAAACATCAAGGCAGAACCCGCACTCACCAGAAGAGCGCAACCCGCCACCTGCACCCAGCGCCGCCAGAACGCGCGCGCAAACCGCGGCCCGCCCCGCAGTGCGTGCAAAGCCACCGCCTGGGACAGGCCTGCGCAGAACACGAAAAGGCTGACGATGCAGACGCGCTGCGTCGTCCACAGCGCATCGCGGTGGAAGTTGTGCGGCGGCTGCAGCAGGCCGAAGTAGTTCAGGTCAAAGCCGAAGTGAAAGGCCGCCATCCAGACGATGGCCACGGCGCGCAGCGCGTCCAGGCGGTCAAAGCGATCTGAACCTTCAGCCTTCATGCGGTCTTCTCGTACACGTCGGTGAAGCGCTGCCCGTCCCACGCATACAGCAAGTAGGCCGCGTGCAGGCAGCCGCTGGCGCCGCGCGGCTTGAACAGACCCACGCACTGGCCGCGCGCATGGCGCACGCTGCGGTACACCACGCCAGCCGAGCATGCCGCACGCAACTGTGCGCCAAGCGCTTGCGCGGGGCCGTAGTCGTCTGCGTCGTAAACCGCCGCTGGCACACAGCCGGGCGGGCGCAGGTCGTGCAAGCGGGCATCGATGGCCACCGCGTACAGCCGCATCGGCAGGTGCATGGCCGGCTGGGCCGTGGCGGCCAGGAAACGGCCGTGGTGGTAGCGCGTTTCCGCCACGGCGGTGGCGCGTTCATGCGCAGCGTAGAAGACACCGTAGTGGCCGGCCGAGAAGCGGCTGCCCAGAACATTCAGGTGCGTGAAAGCGGCCATGACAGGACCACTGCCAGGGCCGTAGATGCGGTCTTCGCGGGCGACGCGCTCAACCTGGCCCAGTTCGTCGCGCGCACGTTCGTTGCTCATCGCTTCCAGCGCGTAGAGGGCCTCGAAGTCGGCTTCGTCGGCGACGCGGTCGAAGAGGTTGATGGCCGGGTAGCGCGTGGGCACGATGCGGCAGCCCTGCTGCCAGCGCACGCGCCGGACCGTGCCGCCTTCCGCTTCGGCGCCTGCCGGTGAATGCATCGGCACCGGCACCGCAGCACTCAGGACCAGCCCCCGCCCCGCACCCCATCCAGGTAGCGCCGCACCAGATTCAGGTCACTCACATTGCCGGCCAGCATGCGCGCCAGCGCGGTGCCGCCACCAAAGGGCGCGGCCGTGTTGGGCTGGCGCAGCCAGGTGTCGGCCGCCGCCGCATCGGGCAACAGGATTTGCAGGCTCTTGTAGATGCCCAGGATGTTGGACAGGCGCTCCAGCGTGTCGCGCGGCAGCGTCGCCTTTTCAGGCTGCTTGCGCCAGGCGAAGAAGGTCGAACGGGGTGGCTCGCCCAGCAGCGCGAGTTGCTCGTCCACGCTGAGTTCCCAGGCCTGCGCGATGCGGACAAAGGCCCGCAGGCCGGCTGCGGACAGCTGCGCCGGAGAAACCGGCGCGGCCCTGTCCGGGCTGAGTACAGCGTTCATGGCATGAATCCGGTGCTGGATGATTTTTTAATCTTAGTCCAACACCGAACTTTTCGCCAGCACTGCCTGATTGGCGCCACTCGCGAAGCCGTCACCGCTTCGGCGGCCCGCCCCGCGATGCAGCCGGGCGACCACCGGGTCGGCCGCTGCCACTGCCAGCACCGCCACCACCCGGGCGCGCGCCAGGGCCCGACGGGCGCCCACCGCCGCCGCCACTACCACCACCACCGCCACCGGGCCGACCACCGCCAGAGCGTCCACCACCACCGCCCCCCGGCCTGCCACCACCGCCGCCATGGCGCTGCGTGCCGCCAATGCCAATGGTCATGCGGCCCAGCACGATGGGCTCGGCCTTCTCACCCACCGGCGGCTCGAAGCCGGGCACGGTTTCGCGCGGGATGCTGCGCTTGATGAGCC
>JANMKK010000405.1:0-5733 GCA_031372005.1 Rubrivivax sp. | reverse complement strand
GCCAACGGCTTCCCGGCCGGCACCTACCGCTTGTTGTTTGAAGCCTGGCGCGCGGCCGGCTTTGAGGTCATTGCCGTGGACCGTTACGGCCACGACCCGCTGTTCCCCGTCAGCAGCAACTGGCCGCACCTGCGCGACCAGTTGATCCAGCTCATCGACCAGCAGGCCCAGGGCCGCCCGGTGCACCTGGTGGGCCATTCAATGGGCGGCTACCTCAGCCTGCTGGCGGCCTGCCGGCGGCCGGACCTGGCGCAAAGCCTGGTGCTGATCGACTCACCCGTGGTCGCCGGCTGGCGCGTGCACAGCGTGCGGGTGATGAAGGTGGGCGGCATGCTCAAGCGCTTCACACCGGGCCGGGTGTCGGTGCGGCGGCGCTGGCAGTGGCCGTCTGCCGACAGCGCCTGGCGCCACTTTGCGGCCAAGGCCGCCTTTGCTCGCTGGCAGCCGGAGGTGCTGCGCGACTACATCGCCAGTGGCATGGAACCCGACATCGATGCCGCCGCGCCCGGCGGTGTGCGGCTGGCTTTTCACCGCGACGTGGAAACGCGCATCTACAACACGCTGCCACACCACCTGGGCTCGCTGCTGCACAAGCACCCGCCGCAGTACCCCGTGTCGTACATCGCCGGCACGCGGTCTACCGAGGGGCGCCAGGTGGGCCTGGCGGCGACGCGGGCGCTGGTGCATGAAAGGTTGCAGTGGATCGAGGGCACGCACCTCTTCCCGATGGAGCGGCCGGCTGAGACCGCGCAGGCCGTTCTGCGCTGCCTGGCCTGACCGGCCGGCGCGCTGGCCTGCTGCCCTGACCCACTACTCGAAGCGCCCCAGCCGCACCGCCGTGCCACCGGCCTTGAGGTTCTTGGTGCCCGGCATCACCAGCACCGTGTCGTCGTAGGGCGTGGTCCAGATGTGTTCTCCGTCCTGCGCCAGCGGCGTGCCGGCCTTGGCGACAACACCCAGGCCTTCGGTGGGCAGCAGAAAATGGAAGGCCGATGACCGCGCCACCACCGCGTCGGTCACGCGCACCAGGCGCTGCTGCGCGGGCAGCGGCAGCCGCGTGTGCGCCGCCACCCACGCGGCGTCGGCCAGGCCCGTCAGGCCCAGAAAGCGCACCAGGGTGTCGAAGGCGACATCGGCGGCTGCACGCTCCCAGTGCTGGCCACATTCCACCAGCAGCGCTCGCTTCGGGCTGGCCGGGTCGCTGAAGCCGCCGCGTTCCACCATGCGCAGGCCCGCCGGGTGGCCGGTGTCGATGAGCAGGTCGGCCGGCATCCCCAAGGCGCGGGCATAGGCCGCGTTCTTGTCGGCCGTGCCGCACACCATCAGCGGGCGGCAGGCTTCGCTCATGGAATGGATGTCCAGCAGGAAGTCCGCCGCATCGACGAAAGGCCGCAGTTCGCGTGCGCGGCGCAGCTCGGCGCTGTCGCCAGGGCCGAACAAGGCGTCGTCAGCCCAGACGCGGTTGAAGTCTTCATCGACATAGCGCGACGGGAAGGGGTCGGCAGGGTCGAAGCGGGCATAGGCCTGCACGTTGCCGAAGGCCAGCGTCAGCCGGCCCGCCTGCGGCCGCCAGCCTTGCGCCACATCCGTCATCAGTGCCAACAACCAGTCCAGCGCAATGGCACCGCAGATCTCGTTGCCGTGGGTCAGCGCCTGCACCATCACGTTGGGCCCGTGCTGACCCGCGTCGAAGGCATGCACAAAGTCCACGCCAGTGCCGCCATTGCGCCAGCGGCGGATGTCGGGGGCTGTCAGTTCAACGGGCGGCGGGTTGGACATGGTGGGTGTCGTGAGCGCGAATGCGGTAGGTGCTGAATTGAAAGATGGCGTCGATCAGTTGCATCAAGTGCGCCTGCAACCTGGCAAAGCCTTCATGGCGCAACAGTGTCGTGCTGTCCATGTACAGGCGCTTGTTGACTTCCAGCTGCAGGCTGTGGCGGCCCCGGTCCGGGTCGGCAAAGGCCCGCACCAGTTCCACGCCCTTGAAGGGGTCGTTGACCTTGACCTCGTAACCCAGCCCGATCAGGAAGTTGCGCACGAAAGCGGTGAACTCGGGCGCACAGGTGGTGCCGTCGCGGTCACCCAGCACAAAGTCGGCGCGCGGGATGCCGGCGCCGCCTTCCGCCATGGTGCTGCTGACGGCATTCATCGAATGGCAGTTGAGGTGCCAGACCACGCCAAAGCGCGCATGCGCCGCGTCCAGCAGCGCCTTCAGCTGCGCGTGGTACGTGCGGTGGCAGCGGTCGATACGCTGCTGCACTTCAGCCACGCCGAGCTTGCGGTCGTAGAGGGGGCGGCCATCGTCCAGCGTGCGCCACAGCAGCGCCTTGCCGATGCGGGCCTTGCCGCTGGGGGTGTGGGGCACCGGTTCGTCGGGCCAGGGCTCGGCCAGCAGATCCAGGTCGATGTCGCCAGCGTGGCGGTTGACGTCCAGGTAGGTGCGCGGGAACTGCGCCGCCAGCAGCGGCACGCCCCTTGCTGTAGCCGGGAGGTAAAGCTCATCAATGAAGCAGTCTTCCCCATCCCTCAATTCAGCCGCTGTGCGCACCGAGCCAAAGTCATCGGGCATGACAAAACCCGAATGCGGGGAATCCAGTACCAGCGGCTGCATCGGCGGCGATGGCGGTTTTGGACCGTGGACGATGAAGGCGGGGCTTTTCACCGGGCCGAGTATCGCGCCACCGTCCGGCGGCTTCGGGCCGACCCCGATAGCAGGGCTGCGGGCAGCCGATAGCATCGGGCCGGTTTTGCACCCTGAAGGTGCGGCCAACATCTGTACCTTTCGCCAGGAGAAGCACCATGCAAGAACGTGAACTGCGCCAGTTGATCGAAGAAGTCCGCGACGGCAGCCTGCCGCGCCGCAGCTTCATCCAGCAGATGGTGGGCCTGGGCCTGACAGCACCCCTGGCGTCGATGATGCTGATGCACGAAGGCATTGCGCAGACCGCCGCGCCCATCCCCTACAAGCCCACCAAGCGGGGCGGTGGCGGGACGCTGAAGATGCTGTACTGGCAAGGCCCCGTGCACCTGAACCCGCACTTTGCCGGCGGCACCAAAGAGCAGGAAGCCACGCGGATCTTTTACGAACCACTCGCCGGCTGGGACGCCGAAGGCAACCTGATCCCGATGCTGGCCACAGAGATACCGTCACGCGCCAACGGCGGCCTGGCAGCCGACGGCAAGAGCGTCATCTGGAAGCTGAAGAAGGGCGTGACCTGGCACGACGGCAAGCCCTTCACCGCCGACGACGTGGTCTTCACCGCCGAATACGCGGGCAACCCCGCCACGTCCACCGTCACGGTGGCCGTGTACCAGGACATCAAGGTCGAGCAGCTCGACTCGCACACCGTGCGCGTGGTCTTCCCCAAGCCCACGCCTTTCTGGGCCGAGCCGCTGGTGGGCAACGTGGGCAACATCCTGCCCAAACACGTCTTTGCGGAATTCACGGGTGCCAAGTCGCGCGAGAACCCGGCCAACGTCAAGCCCATGGGCACGGGCCCGTACAAGTTCATCGACTTCAAGCCGGGTGACATGCTGCGTGCCGAGGCCTACGCCGGCTACCACGTGGCGAACCAGCCTTTCTTTGATGCGCTGGAACTGAAGGGCGGCGGCGACGCGCTCAGCGCGGCGCGCGCGGTGCTGCAGACCGGCGAATACGACTTCGCCTGGAACCTGCAGGTGGAAGACGAAATCTTGAAGCGCCTGGAAGCCGCCGGCAAAGGCAAGGTCCAGATCCTGGGCGGCAGCGACATTGAATTCGTGCTGCTCAGCGTGGTCGATCCGTGGAAGGAAGTCGATGGCGAGCGCGGCTCCATGAAGAGCAAACACGCCGCCTTTTCCGACAAGGCCCTGCGCGACGCGATGGCGCTGCTGGTGGACCGCAAAGGCGTGCAGGAATTCATCTATGGCCGCACCGGCATTGCCACGGCCAACTTCCTCAACAACCCACCGCGCGTGCGCAGCCCGAACACCAAGTTCGAATTCAACATCGACAAGGCCAATCAGATCCTGGAAGCGGCGGGCTGGAAGAAAGGCGCCGACGGCATCCGCGCCAAGGGCGATGTGAAGTTGAAGTTTGTCTTCCAGACTTCCGTCAGCCAGCCGCGGCAGAAAACGCAGGCCATCATCAAGGACGCCTGCACCAAGGCCGGCATCGACCTGGAACTGAAGAGCGTGACCGCAGCCGTGTTCTTTGGCAGCGACGTTGCCAACCCCGACACCTACCAGAAGTTCTGGTGCGACATGCAGATGTTCACCACCACCATGACCCAGCCCGACCCGCAGGTCTTCATGGAGCAGTACGCGACGTGGCAGTACTCGCAGAAGTCCAACAAGTGGAGCAGCCGCAACCTCAGCCGCTGGGGCAGCCAGGAATATGACGACACCTTCAAGGCGGCACAGGTGGAATTCGACCCCGTGAAGCGCGCAGCGATGTTCATCAAGATGAACGATTTGATCTACGCCGGCGGCCACATCATTCCGGTGGTGAACCGGCCGCGTGTAAAGGCGACGGTGAACAAGCTCAGCGCGCCGTTGTCGGGCTGGGACAACGACACCTGGTCGCTCGGCTACTGGTACAGAGAGGCATAGTCGCCCACCCCCGGAGCGCCTGCGGCGCTGCCCCCTCAAGGGGGCGCCGCTGGCGGCCCGGCTGAGCCGGTTCCGCGGCGGCCGCTTGAGGGGGCTGCCGCCCTTGATTTCACTTAGACACCGCGCTTGTTTCACTACATCCTGCGTCGCCTGCTGATCGCGTTGCCCAGTTTGCTGGGCATCAGCCTGATCCTGTTCACGGTGCTTGCACTGGCGCCGGGCGACCCTTTCGAAGAACTGGCCACCAACCCGAACGTGCCGCCTGAAGTGCGCCTGGCATTGCGGGCGCAGTTTGGCCTGGACGACCCGATCTGGCAGCGCTACTTTCACTGGCTGCTGAACATGGTGCGCGGCGACTGGGGCTTTTCATTCGTCAGCCGCATCGACGTGGACAAGCTCATCCTGCAGCGCCTGCCAGTGACGATTGCCGTCATCGGCATGTCGCAACTGCTGGCCCTGTTGGTGGCCATTCCGGTGGGCGTTCTGGCGGCCGTGAAGCCGTATTCGTGGTTTGACCGCATCGCCAGCACCATCGCCTTCATCGGCTTTTCTTTGCCGACATTTTTCACCGGCGTGCTGTTCATCCTGGTCTTCAGCATCTATCTGGGTTGGTTCCCGTTTGTCTATCGCGCTGACATCGCAGAGACCGGCTGGCGCTGGTGGTGGGAACACTTCCGCCAAAGCATCATGCCGGTCACGGTGCTGGGCCTTTTCCAGGCCGCCAGCTGGATGCGCTATGTGCGCTCTTCGGTGCTGGATGTCGTGCGGCTGGACTACGTCACCACCGCGCGCAGCAAAGGGTTGTCCGAGCGCGTGGTCATCAACAAGCACGTGGTGCGCAACGCGCTGATCCCGGTGGTCACGCTCGTCGCGCTGCAGATGCCCGCGGTCTTTGGCGGCGCCATCGTCACCGAGCAGATCTTCCGCATCCCCGGCATCGGCAGCCTGCTGATCGACGCCATCCTGCGCAACGACACACCGGTCATCATGGCCGTTACTTTCGTCTTCAGTTGCCTCGTCATCTTCTTCAATCTGGTAGCAGACATGCTCTATGGCTGGCTTGACCCCCGCATCTCCTACCGCTAACCCCGCCGCTGGCCCCCCGGCCGCGCGCAAGCCCGTCAGCGTCTCGCCCTGGGCCGA
>JANMKK010000395.1:0-13005 GCA_031372005.1 Rubrivivax sp. | reverse complement strand
ATCCACCCGACCGGCTTCCGCCTTGCGGTCACCCGCGCCTGGCATTCGCGCTGGTTTGCCACCAAGGCCAACTTCGCGACCATGCTGGCCGAAGACCTGAAGGTGCGCGAGTACCTCAAGACCAAGCTGAAGAGCGCGGCTGTCTCGCGCATCCTCATCGAGCGCCCGGCCAAGAACGCCCGCATCACCATCTTCTCGGCGCGTCCGGGCGTGGTGATTGGCAAGAAGGGCGAGGACATCGAGAACTTGAAGGCTGAACTGGGCCGCCGTCTCGGCGTGCCGGTGGCCGTGAACATCGAAGAAATCCGTAAGCCGGAAGTCGATGCACAGCTGATCGCCGACAGCATTACGCAGCAGCTTGAAAAGCGGATCATGTTTCGCCGCGCCATGAAGCGCGCGATGCAGAACGCCATGCGCCTGGGCGCGCAAGGCATCAAGATCATGTCGTCGGGACGCCTCAACGGCATCGAAATCGCACGTTGCGAGTGGTACCGCGAAGGCCGGGTTCCTCTCCACACGTTGCGTGCCGACATCGATTACGGTTTCAGCGAAGCCAAGACAACCTACGGCGTCATTGGCGTCAAGGTCTGGGTCTACCGCGGTGACCGTTTGGCCAATGGCGATGCCCCGCAGCTGCCCAAGACCGAAAATGACAACGACCGCCGTGACCGCCGCGGCCCGCGCCCCGGTGGACCGGACAGCCGACCCGGCGCGCCCGGTGGCCGTGGCCGTCCGGGTGGTGATCGTGGCCCGCGTGCGGATGCTGCTGCGCCTTCCGCTGGCGCCACCACTGCACCGGCTTCCCCCGCTGCCGACGGCCCGAAGGGCCCGGCCGTGAAGCGCGTGCGCCGCGCTGCGCCGGCTGCACCTGCGGCCGGCGAGACCAAAGGAGAATAACGATGCTGCAACCTGCACGTCGAAAGTTCCGCAAGGAACACAAGGGTCGCAACACCGGCGTTGCCACGCGTGGCGCCAATGTGTCGTTTGGCGAGTTTGGCCTCAAGGCCACCGAGCGTGGCCGCATCACAGCGCGCCAGATCGAAGCCGCACGCCGCGCCATCAGCCGCCACATCAAGCGTGGTGGCCGCATCTTCATCCGCATCTTCCCGGACAAGCCGATTTCGCAGAAACCTGCTGAAGTCCGCATGGGCAACGGCAAGGGCAACCCCGAGTACTACGTGGCCGAGATCCAGCCCGGCAAGGTGCTGTATGAGTTGAACGGGGTACCCGAACAGCTTGCGCGCGAAGCCTTCCTGCTGGCCTCAGCCAAGCTGCCCCTGCGCTGCACCTTCGTGGCGCGCCAGGTTGGCACCTGAAGCGGAGAACCCCCATGAAAACATCAGAACTGCGCACCAAGGACATCGCCGCGCTGCAAAAGGAAGTCTCAGACTTGCTCAAGGCCCACTTCGGTCTGCGCATGCAAAGGGCCACCCAGCAGCTCACCAACCACACCCAACTGGGCAACACCCGACGCGACGTGGCGCGTGCGAAGACGATCATTGCCGAGAAGACCGCTGAAAAGAAGCGCGAGCAAGCCAAGCAAGGAGCCGCCAAATGAACGACGCACAAACCGCAGCTGCGACGACCACAGCGCCTGTCCCCGCACCGGTGAAGAACACCCGCACGCTGGTTGGCCGCATCGTCAGCGACAAGCGGTCGAAGACTGTCACCGTTCTGGTTGAGCGCCGCACCGCACACGAGCTCTACGGCAAGATCGTTGCCAAGTCGAGCAAGTACCACGCTCACGACGAAAAAGGCGAATACAAGATGGGCGACCTGGTCGAGATCGCCGAAGGGCGCCCGATCAGCAAGACCAAGTCCTGGACGGTGACGAAGCTGCTTGAGAAGGCCAAGCTCGTCTGAGCCACCGGCAGGATCTACGCTTCGCATTCCGATGCGCACACCGAGCGACCGCAAGCTGGACAATCCGGCTTCGGTCGTTTTTTTCATCACTGAGCAGGAGCACCGAACATGCTGAAAGTTGGAGACCCGCTGCCTGCGGGCAGTCTGCAGGAATTCATCGAAGTAGAAGGCAACGGCTGCTCGCTGGGCCCCAACACCTTTGATGTGCAAAAGATCACAGCCGGCAAGAAGATCGCCATCTTCGCGCTGCCCGGCGCCTTCACGCCCACCTGTTCGGCCAAGCATGTGCCGGGCTTCGTGGAGCAAGCTGATGCGTTCAAGTCAGCTGGCGTGGACGAAATCTGGTGCGTGTCGGTGAACGACGCATTTGTCATGGGCGCTTGGGGCCGTGACCTGAAGACAGGCGGCAAGGTGCGCATGATGGCCGACGGCAGCGCCAACTTCGCCATCGCCACCGGCCTGACGCTGGACCTGACGGCGCGTGGCATGGGCGTGCGTTCAAACCGCTATTCGATGCTGGTCGTCGACGGGGTGGTGAAGGCGCTGAACGTTGAGGGCCCGGGCAAGTTTGAAGTCAGCGACGCTGGCACCTTGCTAAAGCAAGCGCAGCAAACACCAGCCTGAACACACAGGCGAAGAAAGCTTTGCAATACCCTTGACCGGGCTCTGCAAAAGCTGCGATACTTCAAGGCTTCGCTTTTGCTGCTCAGCTGACGTTCGTCAACAAGCAGCAAAGCACCAAACCCAAACACGGGCCCAAGACTGGCCGCGCCGGCTGCAGCACCTGCAGCCTCAAGCGGGCAAGTTGGGGATGAGAAAAAATGATCCAAATGCAAACGCGGCTCGACGTGGCCGACAACACGGGCGCCAAGTCCGTCATGTGCATCAAGGTGCTGGGCGGTTCGCGCCGTCGTTATGCGGGCATTGGTGACGTCATCAAGGTCAGCATCAAGGAAGCCGCGCCGCGTGGTCGCGTCAAAAAGGGCGAGGTCTATAGCGCGGTCGTCGTGCGCACCGCCAAGGGCGTGCGCAGGCAAGACGGGTCGCTGATCAAGTTTGATGGCAACGCCGCAGTGCTGCTCAACGCCAAGCTTGAGCCCATCGGCACGCGCATCTTCGGGCCCGTGACGCGTGAACTGCGCACCGAGCGCTTCATGAAGATCGTCTCGCTGGCACCTGAAGTGCTTTGAAGGACGTGCTGTAAGCGCGCCTCTTTAGGAACCCGACCATGAACAAGATTCGCAAAGGCGACCAGGTCATCGTGACCACCGGCCGCGACAAGGGCAAGACCGGCACCGTTTCGATGCGCGTGGATGAAGACCATGTCGTCGTTGACGGCGTGAACATGGTCAAGAAGCACGTCAAGCCGAACCCGCTGAAGGGCACCACCGGCGGCGTCATCGACAAGGTCATGCCCATTCATCAATCCAACGTGGCGATCTACAACGCCGCTACGGGCAAGGCAGACCGCGTGGGCATCAAGCTGCTGGACGGTGGCAAGAAGATTCGTGTCTTCAAGTCCAGCGGCGCAGAAATCAAGGCTTAAGCATCATGGCAAAGAGCAAAGCAGCCCAGGCCGCGGCGACGGCAGCAGAAACCGCAGCAGCAGGCCCCGTGCCCGCAGCGCGTCTGCAAACGCATTACCGCGAAAAGATCGTCCCTGACCTGATGGCCAAATTCGGCTTCACGTCGGTGATGCAGGTTCCGCGCCTGCAGAAGATCACGCTCAACATGGGTGTGAGCGAAGCCGTGTCGGACAAGAAGGTCATGGACAACGCCGTCAGCGACCTGACCAAGATCGCCGGCCAGAAGCCCGTGGTCACCATGAGCAAAAAGCCGATTGCCGGCTTCAAGATTCGTGAAGGCCAGGCCATTGGCACCATGGTCACGCTGCGTGGCGTGCGCATGTATGAATTTCTGGACCGCTTCGTCACTGTGGCCCTGCCGCGAGTGCGCGACTTTCGCGGCATCAGCGGTCGCAGCTTTGACGGCCGAGGCAACTACAACATCGGCGTCAAAGAGCAGGTGATCTTTCCCGAAATCGAATACGAGAAGATCGACGTGATCCGCGGCATGAACATCAGCATTACCACCAGCGCGAAGAACGACGACGAGTGCAAAGCCTTGCTTGTCGCATTCAAGTTCCCGTTCAAGAACTGACGGCACCAGGAAACCATCACATGGCCAAAACGTCCATCATCCAGCGCGAAGAAAAACGCGAGAAGCTGGTTGCCAAGTTCGCGAAGAAGTACGCTGAACTGAAAGCGACCGCCAACGACGCCAAGCTTACGGACGAAATGCGCTATGCCGCCCGTCTGCAGCTGCAGCAGTTGCCCCGCAATGCCTACCCCACGCGCCTGCGCAACCGTTGCGCGTTGACGGGGCGGGGCCGCGGCACGTTTCGCATGTTCGGGCTGGGTCGCAACAAGATTCGCGAGCTCGCCTTCAAGGGCGACATTCCCGGCATGGTCAAGGCCAGCTGGTAATTCGGCGAGAAGATCAGGAGATTTGTCATGAGCATGAGTGATCCTATCGCCGACATGCTGACCCGCATTCGCAACGCCCAGAGCGTCGCGAAGGTGGCTGTCACGATGCCGTCGTCGAAGTTGAAGGTCGCAATCGCCCAAGTCCTCAAGGACGAAGGCTATATCGACGGTTTTGCCATTCGCCCCAATGAAGGCAAGCCCGAACTGGAAGTGGCGCTGAAGTACTACGCTGGTCGTCCCGTGATTGAGCGCATTGAGCGCGTCAGCCGTCCAGGACTGCGCATCTACAAGGGCCGCGACGCCATCCCGCAGGTCATGAACGGCCTGGGTGTGGCAATCGTCACCACCCCGAAGGGTGTGATGACTGACCGCAAGGCGCGCCAGACCGGTGTCGGTGGCGAAGTGCTTTGTTACGTCGCATAACAGGGAGCAACGAAGATGTCCCGCGTAGGAAAAATGCCCATCGCCGTGCCGCAAGGTGTGGACGTGGCAATCAATGCAGACAACATCACCGTCAAGGGCAGCAACGGCACGCTCGTGCGCGCACTGAACCCGCTGGTGACGATCAAGAACGACGGCGGCAAGCTCAGCTTCGCGCCGGCCAACGATTCGACAGCAGCCGACGCGATGAGCGGCACCATGCGCGCCCTTGTGGCCAATATGGTGGGCGGCGTGAGCAAGGGCTTCGAGAAGAAGCTGGCACTCGTCGGCGTGGGCTTTCGCGCCCAGGCTGCGGGCCAGAAGCTGAATCTGCAGATCGGTTTCTCTCACCCTGTGGTGAAGGACATGCCGGCGGGTATCAAGGTGGTCACGCCAACGCAAACCGAGATCGTGATTTCTGGTCCCGACCGCCAGGTCGTGGGCCAACTGGCCGCCGAAGTGCGCGCCTTCCGTCCCCCTGAGCCCTACAAGGGCAAGGGCATCCGCTACGTCGGTGAGCGCGTGGTGCTCAAAGAGACGAAGAAGAAGTAAGGACGCATTCAGGAGCCATTGCCATGAGCATGACCAAGAAAGAACAACGCCTGCGCCGCAGCCGCCAGACGCGAGTGCGCATCGCGCTGCAGCGGACGGCCCGCCTGGCGGTGCACCGCACGAACCTGCACATCTACGCCAGCATCGTGTCCGACGACGGCACGCTCGTGCTGGCCAGTGCGTCGACGGCAGAAAAAGAAGTGCGCGACCAGATTGGCGTGGGCAAGGGCGGCAACGTGCCGTCAGCCGCGCTCGTCGGCAAGCGCATTGCTGAAAAGGCCAAGGCCGCGGGCATCGAGAAGGTGGCCTTCGACCGTTCGGGCTTTGCGTTTCACGGTCGGGTCAAGGCCTTGGCCGAAGCCGCCCGCGAAGCCGGCCTCCAGTTCTAAGCCGCGCAGCGAAGGAAGATCAGAATGGCAAAATTCACTCCCCGTGCGCAGGCTGAAGCCAACGACGACGGACTCAAAGAGAAGATGATCGCGGTCAACCGCGTCACCAAGGTCGTCAAGGGCGGCCGCACGCTCAGCTTTGCAGCACTCACCGTCGTGGGCGACGGTGATGGCCGCATCGGCATGGGCAAGGGCAAGGCCAAGGAAGTGCCGGTGGCGGTGCAGAAGGCCATGGAAGCGGCGCGCCGCAACATGGTCAAGGTCAGCCTGAAGAACGGTTCGATCCACCACAACGTGCGCGGCGAACATGGCGCTGCCAAGGTGCTGATGGCGCCGGCCGCAGCCGGCACCGGCATCATTGCTGGCGGCCCGATGCGCGCGGTGTTTGAAGTCATGGGCGTGACCGACATCGTCGCCAAGAGCCTGGGCTCGACCAACCCGTACAACATGGTTCGCGCCACGCTCGACGCGCTGAAGCGCTCGACCACGCCGGCCAACGTGGCGGCCAAGCGCGGGAAGTCAGTTGAAGAACTCTTCAACTGATCTGACGAAAGCGGAGAAAGACATGTCCGACAAGAATTCCGAGAAGATTTCTGAAAAACAGACCCTTACCGTCAAGCTGGTTCGCAGCATCAACGGCACGCGCCAGTCGCACCGCGACACCGTGCGCGGGCTGGGCCTGCGCAAGCTCAACAGCATCAAGGTGCTGGAAGACACGCCGGCGGTGCGCGGCATGATCAACAAGGTGGACTACCTGGTGCGGGTGCTCTGATGGAACTGAACAAAATCAAGCCGTCCGCCGGCTCCAAGCATGCCAAGCGCCGTGTTGGCCGCGGCATCGGCTCGGGTCTGGGCAAGACCGCAGGCCGTGGCCACAAGGGCCAGAAGAGCCGTGCCGGTGGCTACCACAAGGTGGGCTTCGAAGGCGGCCAGATGCCGCTGCAGCGCCGTCTGCCCAAGCGCGGCTTCAAGTCGGCGCAGCTCAAGTACAACGGAGAAGTCACGCTGACGGACCTGGAACGTCTGGAGTCCGCCGAAGTGGACATCCTGACGTTGAAGGCCGCTGGTTTGGTGCGCCAGTTGATCAAGCACGTCAAGGTCATCAAGTCGGGCGAACTGACCCGCAAGCTGGTGCTCAAAGGCATTGGCGCGACGGCAGGTGCCAAGGCAGCCATTGAAGCTGCCGGCGGCTCGTTGGCCGCATAAGGGAAAAGCAAGTCCGTGGCAACTTCCGCGAACCAGCTGGCCAAGAGTGGGAAGTTCGGTGACTTGCGTCGCCGGATCCTCTTCCTGATTCTTGCGCTCGTGGTCTACCGCATTGGTGGGCACATTCCTGTGCCCGGCATCGACCCGAACCAGTTGCAGCAGCTATTCAAGGGCCAGAGCGGCGGCATCCTGAGCATGTTCAACATGTTCAGTGGCGGCGCGCTGCAGCGCTTTACGGTTTTTGCGCTGGGCATCATGCCGTACATCAGCGCGTCGATCATCATGCAGCTGATGACCTACGTGGTGCCCTCGCTGGAGGCCATCAAGAAGGAAGGCGAGGCGGGCCGTCGCAAGATCACGCAGTACACGCGGTACGGAACGCTGTTTCTTGCCGTGTTCCAGAGCCTGGGTATTGCGCTGGCGCTGGAAGGTTCCGCGGGTCTCGTGCTGGCGCCGGGCTTCGGCTTTCGCATGACAACGGTCGTCAGCCTGGTGGCCGGCACGATGTTCCTGATGTGGTTGGGTGAGCAGATCACCGAACGCGGCCTGGGCAACGGTATCTCGATCCTGATCTTCGGCGGCATCGTGGCGGGCTTGCCGGCTGCCATGGCGGGCTTGTTCGAATTGGTTCGCACGGGCGCCATGAGCATCGTTGCATGCCTCTTCATTCTTATCGTGGTGGTGTTTGTTACGTTTGCAGTGGTGTTCGTCGAGCGTGGCCAACGCAAGATTCTTGTCAATTACGCCAAACGCCAGGTCGGCAATAAAGTTTACGGCGGCCAGTCATCGCACCTCCCGCTCAAACTCAACATGAGCGGCGTGATCCCCCCGATCTTTGCCAGCAGCATCATCCTGTTGCCCGCAACAATAGTTGGCTGGTTCGCCACTGGCGAAGGCATGCGTTGGCTGAAGGATCTGTCGGGTGCCTTGTCGCCAGGCCAGCCGATCTATGTGATGCTCTATGCGGCGATGATCGTGTTCTTTTGCTTTTTCTACACCGCTCTTGTCTTCAACAGTCGCGAGACCGCTGACAACCTGAAGAAGAGCGGCGCCTTCATCCCCGGCATTCGCCCGGGCGAGCAAACCGCCAAGCACATCGACCGTATCCTGGGCCGCCTGACGTTGGCCGGTGCTGTGTACATCACGGCGGTCTGCTTGCTGCCTGAATTCCTGGTGCTCAAGTACAACGTGCCGTTCTACTTTGGTGGCACTTCGCTCTTGATCATCGTCGTCGTCACCATGGACTTCTGGGCCCAGGTGCAGAGTTATGTGATGAGCCAGCAGTACGAGTCGCTCCTCAAGAAGGCCAACTTCAAGACATCATGAAGAGCCCCCACGTTTGTCGCTTTGCGACTGCACTGCCCCCCGGGGGGGGCCAGGCCTGCCAAGCTTGCCCTTGGGGCGGCCCGCCGGGCGGCCTGACGCTATGAGCAAAGACGACGTCATTCAAATGCAGGGCGAGATTCTTGAAAATCTCCCCAATGCCACCTTCCGCGTGAAGCTGGAAAACAACCACGTGGTGCTCGGCCACATCAGCGGCAAGATGCGCATGCACTACATCCGCATCCTTCCGGGTGACAAGGTCACCGTCGAGCTCACGCCGTACGACTTGACGCGGGCACGCATCGTGTTCCGCGCCAAGTGAAGTCAGAAGTTTTGGGGTCAAGGAGAACATCATGAAAGTCGCCGCTTCCGTCAAGAAGATGTGCCGCAACTGCAAGGTCATTCGCCGCAAGGGTGTGGTCCGCGTGATCTGCACCGACCCGCGTCACAAGCAGCGTCAAGGCTGAGATTAGAGGACCACCATGGCACGCATTGCCGGTATCAACATTCCGCCCCACAAGCACACCGAAATCGGCCTTACGTCGATCTACGGCATTGGCCGCACCACGGCGCAGAAAATCTGCGTCGCCGCGGGTATTGCCTATTCCAAGAAGATCAAGGACTTGTCGGATACCGACTTGGAAAAGATCCGCGAGGAAATCGGCCGCATGACGATTGAAGGCGACCTTCGCCGCGAACTCTCGATCAGCATCAAGCGGTTGATGGACCTCGGCTGCTACCGCGGCTTCCGTCACCGCCGCGGCCTGCCCGTGCGCGGCCAGCGCACGCGCACCAATGCCCGTACCCGCAAGGGTCCGCGCAAGGGTGCAGCCGCGCTGAAGAAGTAAGCGGCTTAGCCCGAGCAACACTGAAAGAGTCAAGACATGGCCAAGGCACCCGTCAATACCGCAGCGCGCCGCGTCAGCAAGAAAGTCCGCAAGAACGTTGCGGACGGCATTGCGCACGTGCATGCGTCGTTCAACAACACGATCATCACCATCACCGACCGCCAGGGCAGCTCACTCGCCTGGGCGTCCAGTGGTGGCCAGGGTTTCAAGGGCTCGCGCAAAAGCACGCCCTTCGCCGCCCAGGTGGCTGCAGAAGTGGCAGGCCGCGCGGCGCAAGAGCAAGGCATCAAGAATCTTGATGTGCGCATCAAGGGCCCCGGCCCGGGCCGGGAGTCGAGCGTGCGTGCGCTGGCCTCGCTGGGCATCCGCATCAATTCCATCAGTGATGTGACGCCAATTCCGCACAACGGTTGCCGCCCACAAAAGCGCCGCAGAATTTGATAAAGGCCTCGGTAACCCCGGGCAAGCAAAGCTTGTTCGGCCGCCTACAATAGAGGGTTTCCCGAGCCGGTGAGCATTGGTGTGCGAGCCGGCTGTTTTCCTGAAGGCTCGTCTCAGCCTGCCTTCAACCTCAAGCCCACCGTCTGCGCGCAGTTTCTGCTGGCAGACTCGCGCGGGGCGCTTCGTTGAAACACGTTGCGTTTGCCGCGTCAGATTAACCAGGACGCAAAGTGGCACGACTCTTAGGCCCCAAGGCCAAACTTTCCCGCCGTGAAGGCACCGACCTGTTCCTGAAGAGCGCACGCCGCTCCATCGCGGACAAGTCCAAGTTCGACAGCAAGCCTGGCCAGCACGGCCGCACCAGCGGTTCACGCACTTCTGACTTCGGCATGCAATTGCGCGAGAAGCAGAAGGTCAAGCGCATGTACGGAATCTTGGAACGCCAATTCCGCCGCTATTTCGCCGAAGCCGAACGCCGCAAGGGCAACACCGGCGCCAACCTGCTGGCGCTGCTGGAAACGCGGCTCGACAACGTCGTCTACCGCATGGGCTTCGGCTCCACCCGCGCTGAAGCGCGGCAATTGGTGGGCCATAAGGCGCTGATGGTCAACGGCCAGGTCGTCAACATCCCGTCGTACCAGGTCAAGGCTGGCGATACGGTGGCCATGCGCGACAAGTCCAAGGCGCAGTTGCGCGTGGTCGATGCGCTCAAACTCGCGCAAGGCATCGGGCTGCCCGACTGGGTGGCGGTGGACGCTACCAAGATGGAAGGCGTCTTCAAGAAGGTGCCTGACCGTGATCAGCACGGTGCCGAGATCAAGGAAGCCTTGATCGTCGAGCTCTACTCAAGATAAGACGGAAGGGCGGGCAGTTCGGCCTCTGGCCGAAGCCCTTTCCTTGTTGCTTCGTGCGCCGGGTGCGGAGCGGCGAACTTTCACCCGGCGCGGTCCATCAGCCTTATCGGTGTAACGAGCCGAGGGTAATGACAGGAACAAAAGACATTCATGCAAACCACCCTTCTGAAGCCCAAGGCCATCCAGGTTGAGCCGCTCGGCGGCCACCGTGCCAAAGCCACTCTCGAACCCTTTGAACGCGGCTACGGCCACACCCTCGGCAATGCATTGCGGCGTGTGCTGCTGTCTTCGATGGTCGGGTACGCCCCGACGGAAGTCACCATTGCCGGCGTGCTGCACGAATACTCGGCCATCGACGGCGTGCAGGAAGACGTCGTCCACATCATGCTCAACCTGAAGGGCGTGGTTTTCCGCCTGCACAACCGCGACGAAGTCACGCTGGTGCTGCGCAAAGAGGGCGAAGGCGCCGTCACGGCGGCCGACATCCAGACCCCGCACGACGTGGAAATCATCAACCCCGAGCACGTCATTGCGCACCTGAGCCAAGGCGGCAAACTCGACATGCAGATCAAGGTCGAAAAGGGCCGTGGTTATGTGCCTGGCAGCATGCGCCGTTATGGCGACGAGCCGACGAAGAGCATTGGCCGCATCGTGCTCGACGCGTCCTTCTCGCCCGTGCGCCGCGTCAGCTATGCCGTGGAAAACGCGCGGGTTGAGCAGCGCACCGACCTCGACAAGCTCGTGATGGAGATCGAGACCAACGGTTCGATCCCACCCGAAGAAGCGATCCGCCAGAGCGCGCGCATCCTCGTTGAGCAATTGGCGTTCTTCGCCCAGATCGACCCGACGCCGGCCTTCGACAGCGCTGCCCAGCAAACGTCGCGCCCGACCCCGTTCGATCCGATCTTGCTGCGCCCGGTGGACGAGCTTGAACTGACGGTGCGTTCAGCCAATTGCCTGAAGGCCGAAAACATCTACTACATCGGCGACCTTATCCAGCGCACCGAAACGGAACTGCTCAAGACGCCCAACCTCGGACGCAAGAGCTTGAACGAGATCAAGGAAGTGCTGGCTTCGCGCGGGCTCACGCTTGGCGCGCGGCTGGAAAACTGGCCCCCGCAGGGCCTCGACAAACGCTGATCGAGCATCGGTCAGCATTTGAATCGTGCAACCCCCGGTACCTGATCCGGCCGGGGTTCAATAAAGGCAGAAAAGCACCATGCGCCACCGCAACGGCCCCCGCAAACTGAACCGCACCACCTCACACCGCCTGGCGATGTTGAGGAACATGTGCAACTCGATGATCATGCACGAGGCGATCAAGACGACGCTGCCCAAAGCCAAAGAGCTGCGCAGCGTCGTTGAGCCTTTGATCACCCTCGGAAAGACGCCCACGCTGGCAAACCGCCGCCTGGTTTTCAACCGCACGCGTGACCGCGATGTGGTGGCCAAGCTCTTCAACGTACTCGGCCCGCGCTACCAGGCGCGCCCGGGCGGCTACACGCGCATCCTGAAGATGGGTTTCCGCGTCGGCGACAACGCACCGATGGCGTTTGTCGAACTTGTAGACCGTCCGGACCCCACCAGCGAAGCGCCGGCCGACGACAAGGCAGAGTGAGCCTGACGCGCGAAGTCAGCTGACTTTGCGGACACAAAAGACGCCAGCGCTTGCTGGCGTTTTTTATTGCCGATGGTTCATGCAGAAAGCATCAGCGGCGTGCCTGTTCGGGCCTGCAGCGTCGCAAAGTCCAGCCCTTCAGCCAGCTCGCGCACCCGCGCGCGCTGCGGCGTGATGTCCAGCACGGCGAGCTCGGTGTGCACACGGCTCACGCACGCCAACCCCGTCACCGGGTTGCTGCACGCGGTCACCAATGTCGGTTCGCCAGCCATGGTGTTGTGCCCCATCCTGATCCAGGTCTTGCGCGCGCCGGTGGCCAGATCCACCGCACCTTCGCTGGCACCTGGAGTGCGCCCGGCACTCACATCCCAATGCCAGCCGCGCATCATCGCGAAGCTCTCGGCGTGGTGAAGGAAGACGCCGCCGGGCAGCAGCGTGACGGGCTGTTTACCGGCGCCGATGAGGTTGTGGTCTTCTTCGACCGCCGCCGCCGCCGGACCCTCGCCGATGACGACGTTTTCGCTGTGCAGCATCACTTCCTTGCCCGCACTCAGGTGGGTGGCGACCCGCTTCCGCATGCCGATGCCCAGGTTGGCGACGGCACCGTCGTCAATCTGGCGCGCCACGAGGGCGACCATCTGTCTCTTGGTTCATGGTGTGATGCGTCGCCTCTTCCTGTAATCGTCCGACCAGGGCCGTCATTGACGGCCGCTCGGTTTAGATGTCAACGAGGGGCCGCAGCAAGCCGAACCCAACGCGCCAGGTCTGACCATCGCAATCCAGCGTAGCGGTGCGCTGGTTGATGCGCACGATCAAGCCGACGCGGTGTTCCAGGTTCCGGTCAGTGAAGCTCACGCGGTTGCCCACCCGGAAGTCGGCGCGGCTTGCGATCTCCGGCGGCGGGGTGGGTTTGGTGGGAACTGCTGCGTCTACACCGGTCTCGGTGCTGCTGGACTGGGTCGTCACGATGGCCGCGTAGGGCAAGGTGAAGTGGGTACGACTGGC
>JANMKK010000053.1:0-2115 GCA_031372005.1 Rubrivivax sp. | reverse complement strand
GCGCCGTCACGGCGGCCACCCGTTGCCCGAATGCCTTGGCGGTGGCCAAGTCGCCCGGCACCATCTCGTCCGCCGATGCGTTGGACGGCGTGGCCGTCATCAGGCCCGAAAAAGAACCGACGTAGTTCAAGTCGTTGCGCGTCGATTCCTTGGCGTTGCTGGGCATCAGGCCGGTGCCTGCCCACAACATGCTGTGCTGCTGGCTCAGCGTGAACATGTAGTGCAGCGTGGACATCTTGTCGCCGTTCATCGACGCCGAATTGGTGAAGCCCATCGCCAGCTTGTCCTTCCACACCTGCGTGAACCAGGGCTTGCTGGACGCGTCGGCAAACTTCTTGAACTGCCAACTGACGCTGCCCATGTAGGTGGGGCTGCCGAAGACGATGGTCTTTGCGGCCGCCAGCAGGTCCCAGCCGCCTACCCCGTCAACGCTGGGCAAATTGCCTTCGGCGTCGATGGCCAGCAGCGTGCCGCCGCTGGTTTCAGCGACAGCTTGTGCGATCCTGGCGGTGTGGCCGTAGCCGCTGTGAAAAACGATGACGATGGGGCTCATGGCATAACTCCGGATTGGTGTGGGTTGAAAGTACGGTCAGGGGGCAAGGTCAAACACCAGCACTTCGGCGTCTTCACCGCCTTCAAGCACCAGCTTCGTTTCATGGTCCAGCCGCACGGCGTCGCCGCCTTGCAACCGGCCGTCATTCACACGCAGGCTGCCGCGCACCAGGTGCACGTAGCCGATACGGGCCGGGTCCAGCGCCAGTTCAGCGCGTTCGCTGCCGGTGAAGAGGCCCGCACGCAGCGTGGCATCGGCGTGGATCGTCACCGAGCCTTCGCGGCCATCCATGGATGCCACCAGCGCAAGTTTGCCGCGCTTTGACGCAGCGTCGAAGTGCTTCTGCTCGTAGCCGGGTTCGATGCCGGCGCGCTGGGGCAAGACCCAGATCTGCAGGAAATGGGTGGGCTTGTCGGCAGCGTGGTTGAACTCGCTATGGCGCACGCCAGTGCCGGCGCTCATGCGCTGCACGTCGCCGGGGCGGATGACGCCGCTTTCTGCCGCGCCCGCCGTTCCCCCCATCCCGTTGCCCATGCTGTCCTTGTGTGCCAGCGCGCCGTCCAGCACGTAGCTGACGATTTCCATGTCGCGGTGGCCGTGGGTGCCAAAGCCTGTGCCGGGGGCGATGCGGTCTTCGTTGATGACCCGCAGGTTGCCCACGCCCATGTGGGCCGGGTCGTGGTAATCAGCGAAGGAAAAGCTGTGAAAGCTCTTGAGCCAGCCGTGGTCCGCGTAACCCCGGTCGGCAGACTTGCGCAGGGTGATCATGGCGTGGTCTCCTTGTTGAATGCAGTGAACTGTAGGCAGCTACCCCGCAGCGGTGGTGGCGCGGCCTTGATGGTCGCGTTCAAATAAGATGAAGCCCTGGACGACAGCCGATGACCGACCCCCGACAAGCCCTGACTCCCGACGCCTTGGCGATGATGGACACCATCGCCCGCACCGGCAGCTTTGCCGCCGCCGCGCGTGAACTGGGCAAGGTGCCGTCGGCGCTGACTTACAGCGTGCGTCAGCTGGAAGAAGCGCTGGACGTGCTGCTCTTCGACCGCAGTTCGCGCCAGGCGCAGCTGACCGCCGCCGGCAGCGAGCTGCTGCACGAAGGGCGCCGCCTCTTGCAGGAAATGGACGCCGTGGCCAACCGCGTGAGGCGGGTGGCCAGCGGGTGGGAAACGCAGTTGTCGATAGGCCTGGAGGACATCGTTTCCATGTCCACGGTGTTCGAGATCGTGGCTTCGTTCTGCCAGGTGTGTGACGGCAAGGACGAGCCCGCAGCGGGTGGGCCGGCGACGCGTTTGCGGCTGCGCACCGACGTGCTGGCCGGCACCTGGGAAGCACTGGTCAGCGGCCAGGTGGACCTGGCCATCGGCATCAGCGGCGACTACGCCAACCCGGGCGGTATCGAGCTGCGGCCGATGGGCGACCTGGCCTTCGTGTTCTGCGTCGCGCCGCACCACCCGCTGGCGGCGCTGACAGGGCCGCTGGAAGACGCGCAACTGGTGCACCACCGCGCGGTAGCGGTGGCCGACACGGCGCAGCGCCTGACGCCGATCACCGTCAACCTG
>JANMKK010000360.1:0-1530 GCA_031372005.1 Rubrivivax sp. | reverse complement strand
CGTCAACAACTGCCCCGTCTGTTCGATCCTCATGGCCTATGCCAATGAGGAACAGAAAGAGCGCTTCCTGAAACCCCTGGCGCGCGGCGACATGCTGGGCGCCTTCTGCTTGACCGAACCGCATGTGGGCAGCGAAGCGGGTGGCCTGAAGACCACCGCAGTGCTGGAAGGTGACAGTTATGTGCTGAACGGCGTCAAGCAGTTCATCACCAGCGGCAAGAACGGCGATGTCGCCATCGTCATGGCGGTGACTGATCGAGCTGCTGGCAAGAAGGGCATCAGCGCCTTCATCGTGCCGACGAAGACACCCGGCTACACCGTGGCGCGCATTGAAGACAAGCTGGGCCAGCACGCCAGCGACACGGCGCAAATCCTCTTCGACAACTGCCGCGTGCCGGCGGCAAATTTGCTGGGCGAAGAAGGCATGGGCCTGAAGATTGCGCTGTCGGGCCTGGAGGGTGGCCGCATCGGCATCGCCAGCCAGGCCGTGGGCATGGCGCGTGCCGCCTTTGAAGCCGCGCTGGCCTACAGCAAGGACCGCAAGAGCTTCGGCCAGCCGATCTTCCAGCACCAGGCGGTGCAGTTCAAGCTGGCCGACATGGCGACGCAGATCGAAGTCGCGCGGCAGATGATCCACCACGCCGCGAGCCTGAAAGACGCGGGCCGGCCGTGTCTGAAAGAAGCCGCCATGGCCAAGCTCTTTGCCAGCGAAATGGCCGAGCGGGTGTGCAGCGACGCGATCCAGGTGTTTGGCGGTTATGGCTACGTCAGCGACTTTCCCGTGGAGCGCATCTACCGCGACGTGCGCGTGTGCCAGATCTATGAAGGCACTTCAGAAGTGCAGAAGATTCTGATCGGCCGCGCGCTGGCCTGAGCGCCGGCGGTGACTGCACGGCGCGTGCAGGCCCGGCTGCTGCCCGCTGAACCTGCGGCGCAACAGGACGCAATTCACGGCGCCGCACCCGTCCTTCGACCAGGGGATACCAAGGTGTCATTCGCAAGCGGGACTGCGGGGCATTCAATGCACCCACGCCACAAGTTGGCTTGCGAATCACCCCCCGGAGGACAACACCATGCAGATCACCCAGTCAAGCAACCCCGCCCGCGCCCACCGCCTGGCCGCCCTGGGCCACACGCTGATGGAGCGGCTGGAGACGCCGCTCTTCGTCACCGACGCCAGCGGCGCGGTGCTGGAAGCCAACCCCGCCGCCACGCGACGCATCGAACGCCGCGACGGCCTCTGGCTGGATGCCGGCGGCCGCCTGTCACTGCGCCAGGCCGGCCGCTGGGTGGCGCTGTCGCACTGGCAGCCGATGCTGGCAGCCGGGCAGGAACTGACACTGCCGCTGGAAGCGGAAGGCGGCTCGCCGCTGCAGATCACCCTGCGCAGCATGAGCCAGGGTGACGGCATCCCGGGCAGCTTCGGCTGGGTGCTGGCCACCATCGAACGCGTCACGCTCACCCGCACCGACGCCATGCGCCGCCGCTTCCGCTTCACGCGCACCCAGGCTCGGCTGGCCGAGATGCTGT
>JANMKK010000357.1:0-18314 GCA_031372005.1 Rubrivivax sp. | reverse complement strand
GTTGTCACCCGGGTGCAGCAGCACGGTGACGGCGGTGCCCGAGATGCGGGCGCCGGGGTAGATGGGGCGCATGGTCGGCTTCATCAGGCCGACGCGGCCCATCGCCTCGTGCACGGTGGACGCGCCGAAGCGCGCCAGTTCAGTGGTGGCCGCGCTGTCAGCGCGGGTGACGTTGCGTTTGACGATGCCGAGTTCAAACATGCTCAGAGTCCCCTTGCTTTGAGAGCCGCATCCAGCCGCGGATAAACCCGGCGCGCGTTGCCTTCATAGATCTGGTGACGGTCATCACCGACGACGATCGTGCTGGCTTCGATGTAGCGCTTGGTGTCGTCGAAATAATGCCCGGTTTCGGGGTCGATGCCGCGCACCGCGCCGATCATCTCGCTGGCGAAGAGGATGTTCTTCACCGGGATCACCTTCGTCAGCAAGTCGATGCCGGGCTGGTGATAGACGCAGGTGTCGAAGTAGATGTTGTTCATCAGGTGCTCGCTGAGCAGCGGCTTCTTCAGCTCTTGCGCCAGGCCACGGTAGCGCCCCCAGTGGTAGGGCACCGCGCCGCCGCCGTGCGGAATCACAAAACGCAAAGTCGGGAAGTCCTTGAACAGGTCGCCCTGCAGACACTGCATGAAGGCGGTCGTGTCTGCGTTGATGTAGTGCGCGCCGGTGGCGTGGAAACACGCGTTGCAGCTGCTGCTGACGTGCACCATGGCGGGGATGTCGTAGGCCACCATCTTCTCGTAGAGGGGGTACCAAACGCGGTCGGTCAGCGGCGGGCTGGTCCAGTGGCCGCCCGACGGGTCGGGGTTGAGGTTGATGCCGACGTTGCCGTATTGCTCGACACACTTCACCAGTTCGGGGATGCAGGTCGCCGGATCCACACCCGGGCTCTGCGGCAGCATGGCGGCCGGGATGAAGCTGTCGGGGAAGAGCTGCGACACGCGGTAGCAGAGTTCGTTGCAGATCGCAGACCACGTCGCGGACACGTTGAAGTCGCCGATGTGGTGCGCCATGAAACTGGCGCGTGGGCTGAAGATCGTCAGGTCGCTGCCACGCTCTTTCATCAGCCGCAACTGGTTGGCTTCGATGCTCTCGCAAAGCTCGTCGTCGCTGATTTTCAGGGCTGCGACTTTCGGCATGCTGGCCGGGTCCTTGATGCCGGCGATCTGCGCGTTGCGCCAGTTTTCCAGCGCCTTGGGCGCGGTGGTGTAGTGGCCGTGGCAGTCGATGATCATGGGATTCCTTTTGAATTTCTGGCCGAGCTCAAGCGGGTTCCATGCCCTGACGCCGCTTGGTGGCGTCGGCATCGGGAGAAGACATGAAGTGGAGCATCTCGCGCACCGCCTCGGCCTGCGCCGAGCCCGGGCACCGCGCGGCCGAGAAGGTGGTGATGCAGGCGATGGCTGGCGGCAGGTTGCCGACGACGGTGATGCCGTCCAGGTGAATCAGCTCGCTCAACTGCTGGAAGCCAAGTTCGACTTCACCGCGCGCCACAAGGGTGCCCACCGGCACACCCGGTGGCGCCTGCACCAGGCGGCTGGCGATGGCTTGCGTGATGCCCCAGCGGTCAAAAAGCTTCATCAAAAAAACGCCGCTCGGCCCGGTGGAGTAACTGATGCTGCGCGCCGCCAGCACGGCCTGTTTGACGGTCTCCTCACTGCCGACATCCGGCTGCGGCTTGCCAGCGCGCACGGCGATGGCCACCGGTGACCGCACCAGGTCCACCTTGCTGCCGGCCACCAGGTGGCCGCTGGCGATGAGCGTGTCGATGGCGTCAGAGGCCAGCACCACCACATCAAAAGCCTCGCCGGCCTGCACGCGTTTGGCAGCCTCCACACCACCCACCGATTCCACCGCCAACACGCGGCCCGATTGCCGCGTGTAGTCAGCCGCCAGGTCGGCCAGCAACCGGCGCGTGGCCATCGACGAGATGCCGCTGAGCGGGGTCTTCATGGCGCAGTCGTATTGAGCATGGCCGTGATTCTTGAACAGCGCGTCACATTCATCAATGCGATTTCCGGACTGGCTGATAGATCAGCGTGTGATGGGCGCGGCAGGGCCTGGAACATCAGCGCGGCGCGGCGTCGGGCCTGCTGACGATTGGCCTGCCGCCCAGCAGCAGCGGCAGCTGTGCATCGCCACGTCGGCGCAGCGGCCATGCGGGCCGCCGCTGGAACCGGCGGTGGCGCTGCGGGGCCGGATGCTGAACGAGCGCCTGGCGGCTTGACGACGCCAATAGTTCACGCCGCGTCCCCGGTTGTCCACCATGCGCCTTTGTGGCGGCTGTTGCTGCGTATGCGAGCATGGGCCTGATTTTTGAGACCGCCCCACTGTCCCGTTCAGCCCTGCACCCCGAGGAGTCCTCTTGAAGCTCAAGCACCCCCTGCTGCGCCGTGTGGCCGCTGCCACTGTGGCCGCCGTCGCACTGGCCGCCGCCGCGCCGGCCCTGGCCGCAAACCACGCGCTGATCATGTGGATCGGCGACTACGGCGACCCCAAGTCGAACCTGCCGGGCATCGACCTCGACGCGGCCAATGCCCGCAAGATTGCCGCCGCGATGGGCGTGCCGCCGCAGAACATCGCCGAGATCAGCAATGCCCAGCTCACGCGTGTCGGCATGCGCGACGGCCTGGTGGCGCTGTACCAGCGCATCGCCGATGGTGACAAGGTCTTCATCTACTACTCGGGCCACGGCGGCCAGGTGCCGGGCCACGAGACGGCGGCCAAGTGCAGCGAAGTGCTGGTGGCCCGCGACGGCCTGGTGCTGGACGCTTTCCTGCAAGACGCGCTGACCACGCTGGGCAAGAAGGCCAGCCAGGTGGTGATGATGAACGACTCGTGTTTCTCGGGCGGCGCGGCCACCAAGAGCGTGGCCGCGCCCGACGCATCGCTGACGCCCAAGTTCATGCCCGCTGGAGTCAAGACCAACACCGCAGTGACGTCGGCGTACGCCTGCGGTGACCCCACCAACACCACCAAGCTGGCACGCAGCCTGGGCACCATGGCCAAGGACGCGCGCGGCCCGCAGGTGCTGTACATCGCCGCGTCCAATGACACCCAGGTGTCCTTCGCCACCCGCCAGGGCAGCGTGGGCACGCTGGCCTGGGCGCACTGCATCGGCCTGGCCGGGGCTGATGCCGACCGCAGCGGACGCATCAACGGCGAAGAGCTGCGTGACTGCGCGCAGAGCTACATCGACAACCGCCGCACCAACCAGACCATCACGCTGCAGGGCAATGCCAAACTGCCGCTGTCCTTTGTGCAGACGGCGGCTGCTGCGCCTGTGCCCGCACCTGCACCTGCACCCGCGCCAGTGCCAGTGCCAGTGCCAGTGCCAGTGCCAGTGCCGCCGCCCGCACCGGTGCCACCGCCGTCGCCGACTGCGGCCGCGCCGGCACCGGCACCGGCACCCGCCCCGGCACCTGCAGAACCGCCGCCGCCCGCCGCCACTGCAGCCGTCAACGCCGCGCAGGCCCTGCACGACCTGAAGGCCGGCGCCGACCGCAGCATGCCGGTGCAACTGGTCACCGCACGCAACAGCCTGCGCATCGGCAAGGACTTCCTCGACTTCTCGGTCACCACCGCGCAGCAGGGCTACCTGTACCTGCTGCAAGTGGGCAGCGACGGCAAGACCTTCAACCTGCTGTTCCCCAACAAGATCGACAGCAACAACGCGCTGCCCGCAGGCACCCACCGCTTCCCGCGCGACAGCTGGCGGCTGCGCGCCGGTGGCCCGGCCGGCAAGAGCCACATCATCGCCATCATGTCGCCGGTGAAGAAGGATCTGTCGCGCGACATGGACGCGTCTTCGGTGTTCCCGTCCAGCGGCGCCAACCAGCGCGCCACGCGCACCCTGGTGGTGGAAGCCACCGGCAGTGGCGAAGGCGGCTCGGGGCGCTATGGTGCAAGCGAGGTCGTCACCATCAACGAGACCACCGAATGAAGGCGGCTTGCTTGACGATGTGGCGGCGCCAGGCCGTGGCGGCAGCGGTGGTGATGGCGGCTGTGCCGGCGATGGCGCCCGTGCGGGCTGCGGACGAGTCGTCCGCAGCCTCGCCCGCTCATTCCCCCGCACCCGCCCTCACCGACCTCGGCCAGGCCCTGCTGCGCCTGGCCAGCGGGCCCAACGCCGTGGTCTCGCCGGTGGCCACCGCCGTTGCGCTGGGCCTGGTGCAGGCTGGCGCCAACGGCGCGGCCGAGACCGAGATCGAAGCCCTCTTCGGCAACGGCCGCATCGGCGCCCACGCGCTGCGCCAGACCTTGCCGGCCCTGCTGCGGCAGATGCAGGGTGAAGGCAGCGCGGCAGCGTCCCCGTCTCCGTCCCCGCTGACGCTGGCGGCGCGCATGTGGGTGGACAACGCGGCCGCAGCCACCGTGCCAGCCGCCTACACGCAGCGCCTGGCCAGCCGCTGGCAGGCCGACGCGCTGCGCGTGTCCTTCGCCAAGAGCGAAGCCACGCGCGGCCAGATCAACAGCTGGACGGCCGACCGCACCGGCGGCCGCATCAAGGACCTGCTGCCCGCTGGCAGCGTCAGCGCGGCCACGCAGATGGCGCTGACGTCAGCGGTGTACTTCCGCAGCCCCTGGGAAAAGCCCTTCGACCCGGCGCAGACCGTGCCGCGCCCCTTCAAGACCGCAGCCGGCACACCCAAGGACGTGCCGACGATGGTGGACGAGCGCGCCGTGTTGCAGACGCGCATCGACGGCTATCGGGTGCTGGAGATTCCATTCGGCGCCGCCGGTGCAGGCGCGGCCACGGGCACGGGCGCCCGCAGCGGTTTTGCGTTGCTGGTGGCGGTGCCCGACGAAGGTGCGGCCAGTGCCGCCGCGCCACCAACCTTCACCGGCACGCAGCTCGCCCGCTGGCGCGCCGCGCTGCAACCCCTGAAGTGCGAATTGGCGCTGCCGCGCTTTGCCATCGCACCCCAGTCGGGTTCGCTGAAGGCGGCGCTGCAGGGGCTGGGCGTGAAGACCGTGTTCACCGACGCGGCCGACCTGCGCCCGATGCTCGGCCGCCAGGCGAAGCAGATGCACCTGGACGACCTGCACCATGCCGCCGGCATCACGGTGGACGAAGAAGGCGGCGTGGCTGTGGCGGCGGCTGCGGCCACAGTGCGGGCCAAGTCTGTGGCGCTGGCATTGCCGGTGCCACCCTGCGCGGTGGACCGGGCCTTCGCTTTTGCGCTGGTGCACCAGGCCAGCGGCGCGCCGGTGTTCGTGGGCCGTGTCGGCGACCCTTTGCGTGGTGAATGAACGTCAGCGCGCGCCGCAGACCGGCCCGGGGCAAGCCACCGCAATGGCAGCCGGGTGCTGGTACCACAGGCGCTCTGCGTTGCGCTGCGGCAGCGTGTCGCGTTCAGCCTGAAAGTCGTTGAGCAGGCGCCGCGCCAGCGCGGGCCGCTCCAAAGGTGTTGCCGCCACCCAGCGCTGGCCCTGCAGACGCAGCAGGCGGCCGACGGCGTAGGTGCCTTGACCTTGCTTGCGGTGGCCGGGCTCGCGGCCGGTCTTCCAGTCGCTGTCCATCAGGCTGCAGCCCTTGCGGCCGTCCTCCTGCACCAGCACCGTCAGCGCGCCCCACTCACGCACGTCGCGGCACAGCGGCACGCGGCCCGGCTGCTGTGGCCAGACGGCGCAGACGTTGTGATGGCTGACGCCCAACCCGTTGCCGATGCCTTGCAGCCGCGTGACCAGCCATTCGGGGCGGCCGTCGCCGTCGATGTCGGCGTGGGTCACGCTGAAGTCGCCAGGGCCCGTCATCGGCGAGACCTCGGTGCGCCAGTGCTGCAGCATCCGCGTGCCACGCCGGCGCTCAAAGCGCCAGCCGCCACCCACTTTGCAGGTGCAGAGTGTCTCGTCGCCGGCCGCCGTGCCGACCGCCGTGCAGACAGCCTCGGCACAGCCAGCCACGGTGGCTGCCACCGGTGCGGCAGAGGCAGCACCTTGTGCGCACAGACGGTCGGCTGCCAAGGCCGCGCCCCCTGCCGTCGTCAGCACCCAGGCCGCGGCCCACGCGGCCACAGTCCGGTGGCGCTGCATCACTTGGTTTCGGCGACCTTTTTCAGGTACTTTTCGTAGGCGTTGTCGGTGGCGCGCAGCAGGCGCGACAGCGTGGTCTTGAAGTCGCCCGGGACGATCAGGAACATCTCGGAACTGAAGGTGGGGTCACCGTCGCTGTCGAGAAAGGCCTTCACCACCTTGACTTCGGCGCTGGCGGTGTTGATGCCTTCCAATCTGCGGATGCGCGCCTGCGGGCTCTTGTCTTCGGCCGAGAAGGCCAGCACCATGCGGAAGTAGGTGGGGTCGTTCTCTTCGACAAAGATCACATAGGACCGGCCTTCACGGCGGAAGCGCACGTTGCCGCTTTGGGTGATCTCGGGGCGGAAGCCTTCGGTGGCGAGGTGTGCGGAGTAGGTCTCCTGCAACTGCGCCTTGGTGTAGGTCTGGGCCGACGCGCTGCCTGCGCCGAAGGCCAGTGCGGCACACAAACCGGCAGACATCGCGGCTTTGGCCAGAAGGGAAGCTTTTTTCATCGGGGGCTTTCTCGTGGAAGTTTTCAGGAGGACGGGTTCAGCGGAATCAGAGCTTCTTCAGCGCCGCGCGCGCCAGGTCGATGTAGCGGCCATTCGGGAAGGCCGCGATGTAGGCCTCGTAGTCGCCCTTGCGCTTGCTGGTCTCGGCGCGGTCCCAGAGTTCGAATTCGGCCTGCGGGTTGTTGGCGGCAATGGGCTTGGGGGCAGGCGCTGGCGCGGGCGCCGGCGCCGGCGCAGCGGCCATGCCCGAAATCTTGATGCGCGCCTGCGGCGTGTAGCGGCCCTGTGGGTACTGCGAGACGAAGCTCTCCAGCGCACCGCGCGTGCCGGCGCGGGACGCCGCTTCCCAGGCGTCGAATTCGCGCTGCGGGTCCGACAGTCCCGCGGCCGGCGTCGATGAGGGTGAAGGTGCCGGCGGGCGCGGGGCCGGTGCGGGTGAAGGCGAGGGCGAGGGTGCCGGCGGTGTGTAGATGGGCGCCGGCGCAGGTGCCGGTGCAGGCGGCGGCACAAACGGCGCCGGCGCCGGGCTGGCAGACGAAGCGCCCGGGTAGAAGTAGAACTCGCTCGACGATTCGTCCACCAGCGAAGGGCGCTGCGGGTGGTTGACGGCGGCGGCCGAAGATTCGACGCTGGTGCGCACGCGCTTGAGCATGTCGCTGGCCGACAGGCCCTTCTGGCGCATCTGCTTGATGAGTTCGCGCGTGAACAGGCCGTTGGGCACGGTGTCGGCGTTGTTCAACCGGTCCAGCGCCTGCTGGCCCTTGCTGGCGGCCATGATGATCATGGTGCCCTTGGGCGGTTCGATGCGGCCCAGTGCCGAGCCCGGCGGCAACGAGCGGCCGGTGCTGGTTTCGCGAAAGGGGTCGTCGCGGCAGGCATCGACGATGACGAGCGAAAAGCGGGCGCGCTGGTTCAAGTCGTCCACCAGGCGCTCCAGCGACAGGCCGTCGCGCGAGATGGCGCGTTCGCCGGTGACCTTGATGTCCACCGGCAACAGAAAAGGCCCCATCTGTGGCGGCTGCGAGCCATGGCCGGAGAAGAAGAAGACGACTTCGTCGCCCTTGTCGATGCGGCGCAGGAAGCCGTCCAACTGGTCATTCAAGCCGTCGCGCGTGGCATCCAACACACGCGTCACGGTGAAACCCGCTGCTTCCAGTTCACGTGCCAGCGACTGCGCGTCGTTGCGCGCGTTGCGCAGCTTGGTGACGCTCACGTAGTTGTCGTTGCCCACCACCATGGCCAGGCGCGCGGCCTGGGCTTCAAAGGCCAGGCAGGCCGCAGCGACAGCACCGGCGACAGCCGTGGCAACCAGCCGCCGCGCGCGTGCCGGGGTGGGGTGTTTCGTCATTCCGGGGCCTTTCTGACTTCAACGCGGCGGTTGGCGCCGCCTGCGGGTTCATTGGCGGCCAAGAGGCGCGTGCTGCCAAAGCCGTAGGCCGACAGGCGCTGTTCTGCCACGCCCTTGATGGCCAGGTAGCGGCGCACCGCCAGTGCACGGGCGCAGGACAGTTCCAGGTTGATGCGGGCGTCACCCGTGGTGTCGGTGTGGCCGGCGACGGCAAAGCGGTCTTGCGCCAGTTCCGGTTTTTGCAGCGCGGCGGCCACGCGGTCGAGCAGCGCGCGGTCGGGTGCGGTGAGCTTGTCAGACGCGGTGGCGAATTGCACGCTCAGGTTCACGCCCGGTGTGGTGTCGCCTGCATAGGGCACCACTTCCAGGTTGCGCGCATTGGCCGCGCTGCGGGTGCCTGCCGCACCCGCACCCGCGCCCGCACCCGCACCCGAAACTGCGCCGCCACCGTCCTGGCCGCCGCAGAGGTTGGAGCCGGCTTCAGGCAACTGCGTGCGGCGGAAGGCGCGCGTGGCGGGGCCACTGCTGAGCGCCGACACCAGCGCATCGACACTGGTGTCGGCGGGAGGCTGTTGCGCGTCGGCGGTGGAGGCCGCACCTGCCAGTGCCAGCGACAGCGTCAACGAAAGCGCCAACAGCGGGGTGGCACACAAGGTCTTCGCAGGTCGGCAGGGGCGCAAGGCGTTCATGTCGTGGGGCGGCACAGCGAGGGGGCGGACGGCCAACGTCAGTCTTCAGCATCGGTGCTGTGCGGGCCACTTGTATGTGAACGCAAGAATACCGCCTGCCAGGGCTCACACCCGCACAACGACGGGCGGGGCGTGAATATGGCGCAGCCTCAGCGGCTGGCACTGATCGCACTGACCCAGACTGTCCTGCTCGCCATGCGCCGTCACCTGGAGCCCGATCAGACCCTCGACATCGCCATCGTCGGCGCGCGCATTGCCGGCGTCTCGCTGGCTTACTTTGCAGCCCGGCATGCCACGGTGCTGCTGCTGGAACGCGAAGCTCAGCCCGCCCTGCACAGCACCGGGCGCAGCGCCGCCATGCTCGTGGAAAGTGATGGATCACCGCAGCGGGCGCTGACGCGCGCTGGCCGCCCCTTTTCACTGCGCCGCCTGCGGGCTTCAGCGAGATGCCAAATGAACGCGGCGCGCTCTACATCGGCAGCACCGACCAGGCTGCTGCGCTGCGGGCCCTGCTGCGCTGCGGCGCAGGGCGGCTACGGCGTTCAGACCAGCGCGGCCATGGGCGCGCTGTGCGCGGCGTGGTTGCTGCGGCTTGATCCACCTGCATGGGGTGCGGAAGCGCTACCCCACTGGCCGTCACCGGGTGTGCGCAGGCAGCCCTGATCGGCGCCGAGTGCGCGCCGGGCCTGCGTGGCGGCACCGCGCGAACGGTAAGCTCGCCCGCCATGACCGCCCTCGAAGAAACCACCGCATGGCTAGAGAAAGCCGTGATCGGCCTCAACCTCTGCCCCTTCGCCAAGGCCGTGCACAGCAAGGGCCAGATCCGCTGGGTGCTGTCGGATGCCACCCAGCCCATGGCGCTGCTGGATCTGCTGGTGCAAGAGCTGCGGCACCTGGCCGCCGCCGACGCTGAAGCCGTTGACACCACCCTCATCGTTCACCCCCAGGTGTTGCAGGACTTCCTGGACTTCAACGACTTTCTGGGCGTGGCTGACGATGTGCTGGCCGATCTCAACCTGGACGGCGTGCTGCAGATCGCCAGCTTTCACCCGCAGTTCCAGTTTGCCGACACCGACCCAGACGACATCACAAACGCCACGAATCGCTCGCCGCATCCGACGCTTCACCTGCTGCGCGAAGACAGTGTCGAGCGCGCGGTGGTTGCCTTTCCCGAAGCCGGGGACATTTTCAAGCGCAACATCGCAACGATGCAGCGGCTGGGGCCTGAAGGCTGGAAGCTGCTGTTGCTGCGCTGAGCGAAGGTGCCCCGGAACTTGCGCAGTCTTTGCCAGCGCAGGCTGGCCTTGCTGCGGAAAAAGGTGCCCGCTTATAGTCAGCGCCGAACTTTTACCTGAGCGCGAAAATCATGGCCACATCCACCAGCGGTTCGGCTTCGTCCAAATCGAAGAAGGCCAAGAAGGCGGCTTCAGACCGGCCTGCAGCGTCTGGGCGCAATGTGGCCGCCAACAAGGCCAAGACCGCCAAGGCCGCCACCAATCTTGCCATCGCCACCGAACTGGCCCCTGCGGTGGCCATCGCGCTCTTGGACAAGACCGAACAGGCACCAGGCGCCCCGCCACCGGCGCTGGATGTGCTGGCCGCCGGTGCCGTGCCCTCCGAGGTTGAAGGCAACGTGCGCCTGCAGCTGATGTTTGACAACGGGGCTGTCCTGCCGGTGGAGATGAGTGCAGAAGCAGGCGCAGCCCTGTCGAAGGGGCTCTTGCAGGAGTTGCCGAAGAAAGGGTTGCCGAAAAAGTAGCGGCGGCAACCCGTCGCAGCACGAGGTGCCTGCGCAAGGTTGAAAGCCGCGCGGCAATCAGCCCGAGGGCACGGCAATCCGGCGCGGTTGCGCGAAAGTTTTGAGCTTGGTGCGCACTGGACGGCATCCGCTCCGCTGCTGGTGCGGAAGAGGGCTTCGAGGCCTTTGTGCGTGAAGGTTCGATTCACGGCCAAAGCGCATGGCGACACGGCACCGGTGTCGCCGTTTGTCGCTCCGTGGTTGCCATGGCGCCAGCCACAGCCCATCAACCCCGCAGTCGCCCCACGAGCATCCCCGCCAACACGAGCATCACAACCCCGATCAACCCGTCCAGCACCTGCCACGCGCGCGCCCGCGCAAACACCGGCGCCAGCCAACGCGCACCGTAACCCAGCGCGGTGAACCACAGCACGCTGGACAGCGCCGCGCCGCCAGCGAACCACCAGCGCGCGTCGCCCATCTGCGCGCCCACGCTGCCCACCAGCAGCACGGTGTCCAGGTACACATGCGGGTTCAGCAGCGTGAAGGCGGCGGTCTGCGCCAGGGCTTGCGCCAGGCTGATCGAGGCCATGCCGTCTGCGGCCTGCAGGCTGCCGGGCCGCGCTGCGCGCCACAGCGCGCGCAGGCCGTATCCCAGCAGGAAGGTGGCGCCGCCCGCCGTCAGCCACCAGGCCAGCAGCGGGCGCTGGCCCAGCAGTTGCGCCAGGCCCGCCACGCCAGCCAGCATCAGCAGCGCGTCGGCCAGCGCACAGAAGGCGACGATGGCGCCGACGTGTTCGCGCCGCAGCCCCTGGCGCAACACGAAGGCGTTCTGCGCGCCGATGGCGACGATCAGCGTCAGACCGAGTGTGGCGCCGGTGAAGGCGGCTGAGAGGGCGCTGCTCAAGCGGCCCGCCTTAGACTGCGCGCCCGACGAAGAACACGAGGAACGCGCATGAAAGTCTGCATCGTCGGCCTGGGTGCCATCGGCGGTTTGCTGGCGGCCTGGATGGGCACGCGGCTGCCGGCTGGCGCCGTCACACTGTCGGCGCTGGCGCGTGGCGCCACGCTGGCGGCGGTGCGCAGCCACGGTCTGGTGCTGGACGCCGCAGCCGGTGTGCAGCCCGTGCTGCTGCACGCCCGCGACGACGCGTCGGTGCTGGGCGTGCAGGACCTGGTCATCCTGGCCGTCAAGGGCCCGGCGCTGGCCAGTGTGGCGCCGGCCGTGCGTGCCTTGATGGGCCCGCAGACACAGGTGCTGGCGGCCATGAACGGCGTGCCGTGGTGGTTTTTTGAAGGTCTGCCCGGCGCCTGCCACGGCCTGCTGCTCGCCAGCGTGGACCCGGGCGGCGTGGCACGCGCCTGCATTCCGGCGGCGCAGGTGGTGGGCGGCGTCGTGCACCTGTCCAGCTTGAGCCCGGCGCCGGGGCGGGTGCGGCATGTCAATGGCAACGGCATCGTCATCGGCAGGGCGCTGGGCGGTACCGATATGGCACTGCAGCGGCTGGCCGACTTGCTGACCGCAGCCGGCCTGGCAGTGACGGTGTCAGACCGCATCCAGCGCGAGGTGTGGTTCAAGCTCTGGGGCAACATGACGATGAATCCCATCTCTGCGCTCACCGGCGCGCCGTGCGACCGCATCCTGGACGACCCGCTGGTGCGCGGGTTCTGCAGCGCCATCATGTTGGAAGCGCAAGCAGTCGGCGCAGCCTTCGGCGTCCCCATCAACCAGCGCCCCGAAGAGCGCCACGCCGTCACGCGCAAGCTGGGCAGTTTTCGCACCAGCATGCTGCAGGACGCTGCAGCCGGGCGGCCGCTGGAGATTGATGCGCTGGTGGGTGCGGTGCGCGAGATCGGCACCCACCTCAACCTGGCGACGCCGAACATCGACGCCCTCTTTGGCCTGGTGCGGCTGATGGCCAGCGAACGCGGCCTCTACAGCGCCAACGCGGCGCCTTGACGCTTCAGAGCTTGACGATGTTGGACACCACGGCGCCCGTGGCTTCCTTCAGCTTGTCCTTGGCCAAAGTCCTGCACTTGTCGGCGCTGGCGCTGGGAATGGCGTCGTAGGCGGTGGCCGTCATCTTGGGCAGCGGACGAAACAGCGGCGCACGCACGGTGGCCGTCAGCGGCAGCACCATCACACGGGCCGCCACCACGCACAGGCCAGCGGCGTTGACGCCGCCTTCCACCTGGCTCACGAAGACGTACTTGCTGGCCGGGTAGATCTTCCAGACCTTGGCCGGGATGCTTTCGTTCATCACCGCAAATGCGGTGGCATCGTCGATCAACGCGTCGTTGGAGTGGTCGAGGAAATTGGTCTTGACCTCGGCAGCAAAGACCGCCGCAGACAGCAGAAGGGCGGAAAGCAGAACGGCGTTTTTCATGACTCACCTGTGCGGGATGGATGGGGGCACCGATTGGGCACCGATGCAGGGCCCCGGCGCGCCGCCGAGTGTAATCAGGTCGGTGGCGTGGACGGACCCGCAGAACGCGACTGCAGGCGCTGGATGTCGCCGCTCAACCGGCCCGCGATCAGCTTCACCACTTCAAGACCGAAGTCGGGGTTTTGGTAAACCAGTTGCTTGAAGGTGTCCTCGTCAATCGACAGCAGCGTGCAGTCGGTGACGCAGCGCGCGCTGCTGCTGCGCCGGCGGTCGGGGGCGAAGAAGGCGATCTCGCCAAACATCTGGCCGGCCTGCAGCGTGCGGCTCACTTCGGGCAGTTCCACCGTGCCGCTGGCCAGGAAGTACAGACGGTCAGCTTCGTCGCCCACGACAAAGAGCGCCGTCCCGGCCTTGTAGCGGCGGCTGCGCATGTAGGGCCGCAGCCAGACCTGCAGCTGCTGCGCGTCGGCCGTGGACGCGGCAACGCGGCGCGTCAGCCGGATCATCTGCCACACCCGCACCCCGTTCACCGGCAGCAGCACCGCGTGCAGCGCCACCATCAGCGGCGCCGGGTGCGTGATGCCATAAATGATGAAGCCGACATTGCTGGCCACCGCCAGCCAGCGCAGCGGGATCATTGTCTTCACAAAAGCGCTGACGATCACCAGCAGCGCAGCCACGCCGGCCGATGCCAGCGCCAGCACCTGTTCGGGTTCAGACAGCGACACCAGCAGGCGGCTGCCTTGTTCGAGCAGTGCGTCGTAAAGCTCCATGCGGCGTGCTGCGCGGTGCCGGGCCCTAAAAGCGCGCCGGCAGTTTCTTCAGCAGCGCGATGCGGCCGCTGCGCGTTTCCACATAGCCGCCTTCTGTCAGCGGCTTGAAGATGCGGCTGACCATTTCACGCGACGAACCCACGCGTTCTGCGATGTCCTGCTGCGTCAGCTTGTCGGGCACCGTCATCACCCCGTTTTCGTCTTTTGCGAGTGTGCTCAGCAGTTTGGTGACACGGCCGTAGACATCGTCCAGCGCCAGGCTCTTGACGTGGTCGGTGGAACTGCGCGCCAGGCGGATCAGCTTCTTGATGACGTGCAGCGCAAAGTCGGGGTTCTGGGCCAGGAAGTCGCGCACGTCAGCGCCCGGCACCACGGCGCAGGTGGTGGGCTCCAGCGTCATGATGCTGGCCGACCGCGGGCCGCCGTCGAGCGTCATCTCACCAAAGTATTCGCCCACGCCCTGGGTGTTGTAGACCACCTCGCGGCCGTCTTCGGCCGAACCGTAGGCCTTGACGCGGCCGCTCAGGATGATGAAGAGCGTGTCCGAGCGGTCGTCTTCGGTCACCAGCACGGCGTTGGCGGCATAGTTGCGCACGCCGCCGCGGTTGGCGATGGCGCGCAGCAGATGGTCGTCCAGCAGCTCGGGTGTGGCGGCTTTGCGGGTAGGCATGGGGGCTATCGTGCCATGGCGCCAGCCGCCGTGCCGGGGGCATCCGATGAAAGAGGGATGGTCGAAGCACAGCGGGCGCCTACAGTGCGTGGCTGGCTGGCTGCAGAAGGTCAAGATGAGCGACATTGCTGAACTCGTGCGCCGCGTCAACGCAGGCGAACCCGGCGCCCAGGAAGCGCTGTTTGAAGGAGCGTATGGCGAACTGCGCCAGCTGGCCCGTTCACGCCTGCGCGATGGTGGCCGCAACACGGTGATGGACACCACCGCACTCGTGCACGAGTCCTACCTGCGCTTTATTCGCAGCGGCCAGTTGCGCACGCCCGACCGCCGCGCCTTTTTTGCCTACGCTTCGCGTGTCATGCGCTCGGTGATTGTTGACACCGTGCGCGAACGCCTGGCGGAACGCCGCGGCGGTGACCTGCAGCGCTGCACGCTGGACACCGAAGTGGCCGACCAGCTGCCCAGCGGTGAAGACGAAGTGCTGGGCGTCCACCAGGCGCTGGAACAACTGGCTGCGGCCGAGCCGCGCCTGGCGCAAGTGGTGGAAATGCGCTACTTCGGTGGCTACAGCGAACAGGAAATTGCCGACGCGCTGGACATCACCGACCGCACCGTGCGCCGCGACTGGGAGAAAGCGCGGCTGCTGCTGCGGGCGATGCTCGAAGAGTGAAAACCCTGGATGCCTGCGCTTTGAAGCACCCGCTGTCCGGTCGGCCAGGGTCGGCACGTCTGGTCAAGAACAAGCGACCATGGCCCTGACACCCCAAGACATCTCCGCACTCAGCCGTCTGCTGGACGAGGCACTGGTGCTGCCCGCCGCCGACCGCGAAGCCTGGCTGGCGCGCCTGCCGCCGGCCGCGCAGGTGCATGCTGCGCGGCTGCGCAGCATGCTCGCCCACCACAGCCGAAGCACACAGGCGGGCAGCGTCAATGGGGGCGTTGATGGTGTTGAAGGCGTCGAAGGCGAACATGGCCGTCAAGGCGTTGAATCCGGTGACAGCGGGCGCGGCGCCGCTTTGCGGCAACTGCCCCGGTTGGGGGCCACCGAGCCGGTGGCCTTGCCCGGCGAAAGGGTCGGCCCGTACCGGCTGCTGCGCGAGATCGGCCGCGGTGGCATGGGGTCGGTGTGGTTGGCTGAACGTGCCGACGGTGCCTTCCAGCGCCAGGTGGCGCTGAAGCTGCCGCGCCTGAGTGCGTCGGCGGGCCTGGCCGAGCGCATGGCGCGCGAACGCGAAATCGGCGCGCTGCTGGAACACCCGCACATCGCCCGCCTCTACGACGCCGGCCTTGACGAACGCGGACGCCCCTACATCGCGATGGAATATGTCGACGGCCTGGCGCTGGACCTCTACTGCGCCCAGGAGCGGCTGGACACGTCGGCCCGCTTGCGCCTCTTCGTGCAGGTGGTGCGCGCGGTGGCGCACGCCCACGGGCGGCTGGTGATCCACCGCGACATCAAGCCCAGCAACGTCATCGTGTCGGCGCAAGGCCAAGCCTGCTTGCTGGACTTTGGCATCGCGAAGATGCTCGACGCCGGGCCCGTGGACACCGAGTCTGTGAACGCAAACCTGACGCAGGAATACGGCCGCGCCTTGACGCCGGCCTACGCGTCGCCAGAACAGGTGTCCGGCGGCCCACTGGGTGTGGCGGCCGACATCTATTCGCTGGGGGCGATGCTTTTCGAATTGCTCACCGGCACGTTGCCGCACCGGCCATCGCGCAGCTCGGCAGCGGCGCTTGAAGAAGCCATCCTGCACATCGAGCCAGGCCCTGCCAGCGCCCGTGCAGCCACGCGCGCCCAAGCGCGTGCGCTGCGCGGCGAAGTCGATGCCATCGTCGCCCAGTGCCTGCGCCGCGAACCCGAGCGCCGCTACGGCACCGCCGCAGCGCTGGCCGACGACATTGAACGCCACCTGGCCGGCCAGCCGGTCAGCGCGCAGCCCGACAGCGTGGGGTACCGGCTGCGCAAACTGCTGCAGCGCCACCGCCTGGTCTTTGCGTCGGGCGCTGCGGTCACGCTGGCGCTGGCGGGCGGCGGCGCGGTGGCCATGGTGCAGGCGCAGCGCGCGCAGCAGCAGTCCGAACGTGCACGCACCGTGCAGGCTTTTGTCGTCGACCTGTTTCGTGCCAACACCGGCGGTGGCGCGGCCGGCGCGGGCCTGCGCCAACTTCCCGCAGAGATGCTGCTGGAACGTGGCGCCAGGCTCATCGACACCCGCTTCGCCGGCCAGCCGCGGCTGCAGGCTGACCTGCACGGTGTGGTCGCCGGTGTGCTGCTGGACATGGGTGCGCCCAGCCGTGCGCTGGCGCATGCGCAGCGCCACGTGCAGGCGCTGCAGGAAGCCGATGCACCGGGCGACGAGCAGTCGCGCGGCGCCATCGTGCTGGTGGAATTGCAATACCGCACGGGCCAGTTTGCGCAGGCCGAAGCGGGTGCGCGCGCTGTGCTGCAACGCGACGATGGCCTTGACCCGCAGACCACCGTGGAAGCACAGCGATGGCTGGCGCTGGCCCAGTTTTCGCAAGGCCGCATGGAGCAGGGCGATGCAGCGCTGGCCGCCGCTGAGGCCTTGCTCGACAAGGGCCCCGCCACGCCCAGCGGTCCGCGCGCCGAAGTGCGCTGGGCGCGGGCCCAGCGCTTCGCCTTTTCCAACCGCTTCGACGCTGCCTTGCCGCTGTACCGCGAAGCCATTGCGATTGCAGAGCAAGCCGAAGGCGCGCAGTCACCGCGCGTGGTGCGCATGCAGCTGCGCCATGCCGACATGCTGCTGTCTTATGGCCGCGCCAGGGCTGCGCGCGAACAGGCTGACGCGGCTGTCAGCAGCTTGCGCGCGCAAGGCGGCGTGGCCGAGATACGTGCCGCAGTCGAAGAGAGCGCCTTCTACGCCATGCTCTACCTCTACGGCCACCTGCCCCACGCGGCTGCGCTGGCCAAAGTGCAGGGTGCGCAGCAGGCGCTGCAGAACGAAGGCGGCCTGCTGCCGGCGGCCTTGAAGGCCGACGTGCAGTTCCGGCTGGCGTGGATCCAGTCGCGCTGGGGCCAGGTGCACGACGCGCGCCAGCAACTGGCGCAGAGCGTGCCGGTGCTGATGCAGGACAAAGCGTTGGCGGCCCAGCTGGAGCCCTGGCTGCTGTGGGTGTCGGGCAGTATCGCCATGCAGGCCGGCGAGCACGCCGAGGCGGCGCGCCAGTTTGAAAAGCACCTGGTTTTTCGCCAGCGCATCGGCATGTCATCGCACCCCTGGACGGCATGGACCTACGCCATGCTGGCGCAGAACCTGGCGATGCAGGGCCAGGGCGCGCAGGCCTTGGCGCTGATCGACTCGGTGCCGACCTTTGACGCGCCTTCACCCGGCAGCGTGGGCGGCGACGAACCGGTGGCGACGCTGCGCCTGGTGCAGGCCCAGTTGCGGCTGGAGCAGGGTGACGCCCAAGGCGCGCAAGCGGCGCTGGCGCTGTTGCCCAAGCCCATGCCCACGCCCAAGCCCATGCCCATGCCCACGCCAGTTGCCAGCGCCGAATCCGCGCGTGACGCGCAACCCGACACGGCGCTGGCCGACCAGGCCCTGGTGCGCGGCAGAGTCTTGTGCGCACTCGGCGACTCCGCACAAGGGCTGGATCTGCAGCGCCTGCGCATCGACAGCCTGGCCGCCAGCCTTTACGCCGCCAGCCCCGACCTGGCGCATGCCCGCGCGCTGGCCGGCTTGTGCGCGCTGCAGGCGGGCAAGCGCAGCGATGCCACTGAACTTGCTGCCCAGGCCCAGGCTGCCTTTGAGCAGCAGCCGGACGTGAGCCCGTATTTCAAGCAGCCGCTGCGGGTGCTGCAGCAGCGGCTGGGCCCGAAGTCGCGCGCCAAAGCTGCCGGCCGCGGTGCCGAGCGCCCGGCCTTTAAACAGACTTGATCAGGGTTGCCTCAAGCGCCGGCCCAAGCCGGGGGTTCCTTGATGCTTCCGTGCTGGCAGCGGGCTTAAACTGGCCACGCCAAAGACAGTGCCGTCGACGCGGAACTCCGCGCTGGGCAAGCCCTGCAAGGAGACCAGCGTGCGAGCGACGAACGTGAGCGACCCGGATTACTTCCACAAGGTCGTCGACTGCCAATGGGCCTGCCCGGCCCACACCCCCGTGCCGGAATACATCCGGCTCATTGCCCAGGGTCGTTACGACGACGCCTACATGGTCAAC
>JANMKK010000352.1:0-10600 GCA_031372005.1 Rubrivivax sp. | reverse complement strand
GCCTTCAGGTCAGCCTTCAGGTCGGCAACATAGTTGGCCTGAACGTCACCGCCCAGCACCACGGCAGCGGGAACTTTTCTGTCAGCCACCACGCCCAGCAGGCGGTTGCGAGCAGTGGCATAACCGTCCCAGCCGTCGGTCCCATAACGTCCATTCATAGCGGTTTTTCCCCAGTCGAACCGCATCATCAACGTCTGCTGCGTCAACAGGTTCCAGGGCCTGTCCAGCGACCAGTTGCCGGCCAGCCAACGCTCCTGCGCCGCGCCCCCAGTCCGGGTGGCCATGGATGCGCATCGCGCCGTCCACCGGGCGCAAGATCTTGGGAAGCGGCATGGGTTCCCAATACCGCTTGGTAGGCGGCTGCGGGTTGGCTGGCCAAGATGCACTGCAAGTCCTGGCTTTGCTGGCCGGCATAGTCGTTGTCCACCTCGTGGTCGTCCCAGACGATCAGCCAGGGGCAGGCGGCGTGGGCCGCCTGCAGCGCCCTGCGGCGGCATGCGCCAGCAGGTGCCGGCGCGTGGGCTCGGCCGTTTGCGGGGGCGTCTGCTGCGCCGTCTGCTGCGCCGTCTGCTGCGCCGTTTGCTGGGGCACTTGCGCGGGTGTTTGCGCGGGCAGGGGCCCGTTACGCTGCCGGCAGTGTGGTGCGGGCCGGCGGGCGCGCCAGGTCGTCCAGGCTCATGCCCCTGTCGCGCAGCAGCGCTTCCAGCATCGGCTGCAGGGCGCCCAGGCGCTCTTCGATGGCGTCGCGCACGGTGTCCACAAAGACTTGTGTGGAGCGTTCGATCTCGATGTTGAGTGGCGCGCCTTCGGCCTTGTCGGCAAACGTGGTCATGCGCAGTGTTTCCGGGATCAACCAGACGTCGAACCAGCCCGAGCCGCCGACATCACGCTGCGCTTCAGCCACCGTGAGGCTGGCGCCGTTGATGGCGATGTAACCCTTGGCGAAGACATACCGCATCCACGGCGCGGGCACCGCAACGCGAAGCACATGGTTGTTTTCAGGGCGGCTCACTTCAGCCACCGTGGCCCTGAAATCGATGTGGCCGGACAGCGGGTGACCCCCGATCTCAGCGCCGTCCTTGGCTGCACGTTCGACATTGATGCGGCTGCCCGCTTGCAACGCCCCCAAGGTCGTGAGCGACAGGCTTTGCTGCATCACATCGAAGTCCGCCGCATCGCTGCTGCGCAGGGCGGTGACGGTGAGGCAAACACCGTCCACCGACACACTGGCGCCTGGTGCCAGACCTTCGCAAAAGCCAGGCGCGAATTGCAGGGTAAAACTGCGCAGACCAGGGCGGTCCTGCAGTTGCGCAACCGTGGCCACGCCTTGAACGATGCCGGTGAACATAGGCGGGCGAGCTTATCAGCCCGCTGCAGCCCTATCAGCCCGAGCCCTTCAGTGCCAAGCCTCTCGTGCCAAGCCTTCAGTGCCAGACGGCGTTGCGCTCGGCCTTCAGCGGGAACAGGTCCGGGATCGCGCGCAGGGCGCTCAGCTGCAGGTGCGGTAACAGATCGGCCAGCGCTTGGTGGGCTTCGGCTTCGCGCAGCACGACCACAGGCGCCGGGGCGGCTTGCCGCAGCGGCTGGCTGGGCTGCGGATCAACAGCTTGGATGTCAAATGGAAACACCTTGCGTCCCTGGGCTTGTGGCGATGGGTGCAGTGTCCGGCCGGGCGGTTTCACCACCGTGCCATTGTCTGTTTCATGTGTTGTGCAGCGCCATGCCATCAGGCGACCCGTCTGGTCAGGACGAAAAAAAGCCGGCTCAAGCCGGCGCGAGTTGCTGACCCTCGAAGGGCCGAGGGGGTATCAGCGGCTGGGCGCTTGCGCCACGGTCCGCGTGGCTTCAGCGGGGGCAAACTGCTCTGCCGACGGCGCTGGGTTCCACAAGCTGATGGACGCCACCACTGCAATCAACGCCAGCGCGAAGGCGGCCGGTTCCACTTCGAAGTGCCTGCGGCGCACATAGGGCTGGGCATTGGTTGAAATGTTTTGGGTCGGTAGGTTCACGGTCTTAAGTCCTTGCGGCAGTTGCTGCGCTGCTTGATCTGCAACGCGGGGCGAGTTTCCCGGCGGAGATCGCTATTGGACAGGTCATGCTTCACGTCTGGAAGGTGATGCATTCACAAACCCCCTCATGCACGGGGAGCCCGTTTGGGGGGGTTGGGCCGCGCCGCAGATCTGGCCGGTTTCGCCGGCTTCATTCGGGTTTCAGCCGGGTTTCAGCCCTTGATCGGCACACCCAGCGGCACACCCAGCGGTAGATCTAACGGCATACCCAGCGGCACGTCCATCGGTACCACCCGGCGGCCCTCTGCCGGCTCGACACCCCCACGGGCACCCGGTTGCAGGCTGCCGTAGCGCTGCGCAAACACCGCAGGCAAGGGGCGCGCATCGGCCGGCGCCAGCCACAGCCGCAGCAGGTGGCGCCGGCGTTCTGCGTCGGGCCAGTCGGTGAAGGCGGTGCGGTCATGCAGCAGCGTGTGGTTGTGGACCAGTTGGATGTCGCCACGCTGCAGCGTCATCAGAAAGTGCAAGGCGGGGTCGTTGCTGAGCGCGTCCAGCAGGTCAAGCGCCTCAATGTGCGCGGGCGTCAGGCGCGGCACTTGCGCAAAGCGCTGCGCGGAGTCGATGTACTGGCGCTGGTAGATCGCCGACAGTTGACCCGCAAACCAGTTGAAGACCGGGATCGAGAAGTAAGGTTCTGCGCCAGCCGGCACTTCGCCACGGCGGTCCGTGGCCATGGGCTGCAGCAGCAGCCGGGCCAGGTCGGGCCGGCGCTGTCGCAACTGGTTCCACAGCGTGCTGGACGACACCAGGGCCGAATCGCCGCCCGAGCGCGCCGTCTGCAGGCACAAGAGGCCGACGATGTCGCAGCTGTCGGTGTGGAAGGTCTGGCGTTCTGCGGTCTGGTAGACGCGGACGTTCGGGTCGTCAGACCGCAGGCCCATGTCGCGCACGTGGCCCAGCACATGGCCCTGGGCGTTCTGGCTGACGGCGTTGCCGAAGTGGCTGCCGATGCCGACGAACGCGGTGGCACTCAGCGGCAGCGGCCACTGTTCCACCGGCAGGCCGCGCAGCAGCGCGAAGCCGCGGCCGTGCAACACGTCGTGGCGGATGCGCGCCAGGCGCGGGGCCAGCGTGGGCAGCGGGAAGTCCTGCACGGTGAGCGCAGTGATATCGACTTGTCGGCGACACAACAGGCGTGCGGCGGCTTCGACCTCACCCGCTTCGGCCGGTGACAGCGCTTCGATCCAGTCGCGTTGCGCCGCCATCTCGGGGCCACGCCATGCGGCGGGGCCCGTCTGCACGGGGGGCAGGTCGTCATCCATGCGCCAAATATAGGTCGCCCCACCGCTACGATGCAGCATGGACGACGACGCCACGCTGACCCACGGCTTCAGCCTGGCCGCACCCCCGGCCGGCTTCATCGACGACCCGTACCCGCTGTACGCGGCGCTGCGCCGCCACCGCCCCGTGCACCCGCTCAAGCCCGGCAGCGTGCTGCTGACGCGCCATGGCGACGTGCTGGCCGCCTACCGCAGCGCGCACCTCAGCAGCGACAAGCAGCGTGAATTTGCGCCACGGCTCGGCGCCGGCACGCCGATCTTCGAGCACCACACCAGCAGCCTCGTCTTCAACGACCCGCCGCTGCACACGCGCGTGCGCCGGCTGCTGGTGGGCGCCTTGAACCAGCGCGCCATTGCGCGCATGGACGCGGGCGTGACCGCGCTGGTGCAGGGCCTGCTGGACCGCCTGGTCGATCAACCGCAGCCCGACCTGGTGGAGCACTTTGCGGCGCAGATCCCGGTGGAAGTCATTGGCAACCTGCTGGCCGTGCCGCCTGCCGACCGCGCGCCACTGCGCGGCTGGTCACTGGCGATCCTGTCGGCGCTGGAACCAGCCCCTGCACCCGCGCTGCTGGCGCGCGCCAATGCGGCGGTGCTGGGATTCATGGACTACCTTCGGACATTGGTGGCAGACAGGCGCCGTCACCCGGGCGACCCGGAAGCCGACGTGTTGACGCGGCTTCTGCAGGGCGACAGCGAAGGCGCGCTCAACGAAACCGAGCTGCTGCACAACTGCATCTTCCTGCTCAATGCAGGCCACGAAACCACCACCAACCTCATCGGCAACGGCCTGCATGCGCTGCTGCACCACCGCAGCCAGCTGGACCGGCTGTTGGCCGAGCCGGCGCTGATCGGCACGGCCGTTGAAGAATTGCTGCGCTTTGAAAGCCCGCTGCAGCTGAACAACCGGCTCAGCACCGCGCCGCTCTCCTTCAGCGGACAGGATTTGCCCACCGGCACCTTCATCACGCTGGCCGTCGGCGCGGCCAACCGCGACCCCGCCGTCTTTGCCGAGCCGGACACGCTGGACATTGCGCGCAAGCCCAACAACCACCTGGCGTTCGGGCAGGGCGCGCACGCCTGTTCGGGCATGAACGTGGCGCGGCTGGAAGCGCGCATCGCCATCGCTGGGCTGCTGGCGCGCTACCCGCGCATCGACGCGGCGGGTGTGGCAGAACGCGACCGGCGCGTGCGCTTCCGCGGGCTGAAGCACCTGCCGGTGCGACTCAACTGAACCATGGTCGAGCCCTTCAAAAACCTGATCAACGCGGACCTTGTGCGCCAGGCTGCCGTGCACCTGAAACGCACAACGCCGACCTTCAACGCGCGGCACTTCGAACAGCTTGCCAGCACCGGCCTGGACGCGCTGGAATTGAAGGCCCGCGCAGTGCACATCTGCGCCGCGCTGGAAGCCACGCTGCCGGGCGACTTCTGCTCCGCCGCGCAGGCGCTGACGGATGCGCTGGCGCCCGCAGAGGCAGGCGCCCAGATGGCGCAGCTGCAAGGCCTGCAGCAGGGCCTGCGAGGCTGGTTCCTGTGGCCGGTGGGCGAATACATCGCACGCCACGGGCAGAAAAACCCCGCAGTGGCGCTGCAAGCCCTGCACGCGCTGACGCAGCGCTTCACGGCCGAATTTGCCATCCGGCCCTTCATCCATCAGCACCCGGCCCTCGCCTTCGCCACGCTGCAGCGCTGGGTGACCGATGACAGCCAGCACGTGCGCCGCCTGGTCAGCGAAGGCAGCCACCCGCGCCTGCCCTGGGGCCTGCAACTGAAGAGCCTGATCACCGACCCTTCACCCACGCTGCCGCTGCTGCTGGCGCTGCAGGACGACCCCAGCGAGTACGTGCGCCGCAGCGTGGCCAATCACCTGAACGACATTGCCAAGGATCACCCGCAACGCATCGCGCAGTGGCTGCGCGAACACCTGCCTGAAGCACCCGCACCCCGCCGCGCGCTGCTGCGCCACGCCAGCCGCACGCTCATCAAGGCCGGCGATGCGCAGGTGCTGAAGGCCTGGGGCCTGGGTGGCAGCTTCCAGGGCAGTGCGACGCTGACGGTGGCGCCGGCGCACGTCGCTCTCGGTGGCGACGTGACGATCACGCTGCAGCTGCAATCCAGCGCGAAACAGTCGCAGAGGCTCGTGATCGACTACGCCGTGCACCACGTCAAGGCGCACGGTGGCACCAGCCCCAAGGTCTTCAAGGGCTGGCAGATCGAGCTGCCACCGGGCGCGGGAATCACGCTCGGCAAACGGCATTCGATGCGGCTGATTACGACGCGCCGCTACCACGCCGGCCGACACGGCCTGGCGGTGCAGATCAACGGACGGGTGGTGACTGAGGGCAGTTTCATGTTGCGGTTGCCGACCGAGGCCACGCATGACTGAAGCGCGCTTTCATGTGGACGCCGACGTCACGCTGGCGCAAACCATCGACAAAGCCTTCTACCTGGACGACACGGTGTGGCCGCAGGTGCGCGAGAAGGTCTTCGCCAACGCCTGGCACTGGCTCGGCCAGCTGCATGAAGTGACTGAGCCCGGCTCGCTGGCCCCGCATGACCTGCTTCCTGGCCTGCTGGACGAACCCGTGCTGCTGGCACGCGACGGCGCCGGCCTGCTCCGCTGCCTGTCCAATGTGTGCACGCACCGCGCCAACCGACTGGTCGACGCGCCGTGCAGGGCCGAGCACATCCGCTGCGGCTATCACGCGCGGCGTTTTGACCTGGACGGCCGCATGCGCTTCATGCCCGGCTTCGAAGGCGCGCGCAACTTTCCCTCAGTCAGCGACGACCTGCCACAACTGGCGCTCGGCGACTGGGCCGGCCACGGCTTTACCGCCATCAACCCGCGCTGGCCACTGGACACCTGGCTCGGTGACCTGCGCCAGCGTCTGGCCTGGCTGCCCGTGCACACCTGGCGTGCCGACGACAGCCGAGCCAGAACTTTCGAGTTCGACGCCCACTGGGCGCTGTACGTCGAGAACTACCTTGAAGGCCTGCACATCCCGCACGTGCATCCGGGCCTGAACCAGGCCCTGGACATGGCCAACTACCGCTACGAACTGGGCGCCGCCAGCGTGCTGCAACTGGCGCTGGCGAAAGGCGGTGAAGCCGCCTTCGAGCCGCCGCCCGGCACACAAGACCACGGTCAGCGCGTGGCCGCCTACTACCTGTGGCTGTTCCCGAACCTGATGTTCAACGTCTACCCCTGGGGCCTGTCGGTGAATGTTGTGCAGCCGCTGTCGCCCACCCGCACGCGGGTGTTGTTCCGCAGCTTCGTGGCCGACGCTTCGCTGCTGGGCCAGGGTGCCGGCGGCGCGCTTGACCCGGTTGAGATGGAGGACGAAGGGGTGGTTCTGAGTGTGCAGCGCGGCATCCGGTCACGCCTGTACAACAAGGGCCGTTATTCGCCGCAGCACGAGCGTGGCACGCACCACTTTCACCGACTCGTGGGCGCATGTCTGCAAGGCCGATAGCGGCGCGTTTGCTGCGTCAGCTGATGCTGAACCCGCAGGACCACCCGCGCGGCCAACCGCACTTGGCGGCAGCCAGTGGCCTGGTGTGTGCCCATGGCCGCGCCTACGTGATCGGTGACGACGAACACCACCTGGTGGTCTTTTCCGACCTCCACTCCCCGGGTCAACTGCACCGCGTGCGCAGCGCTGCGTTGCCGGCGGATGCCGCGTTGCGCAAGCGCTTGAAGCCAGACTTCGAATCGCTGTTGCTGCTGCCCCGGCGGGGCCGCCAGCCGGGCGCGCTGCTGGCCCTGGGTTCGGGCTCCAAACGGCGGCGCGACGGCGGCGTGCTCATCGCGCTGCGGCCCGACGGCGAGCCCGAAGGCAGCGTGACCCCGATCGACTTGAAGCCGCTGTACGCGGTGCTGCGCCAGCGCCTTGGCGCCATCAACATCGAAGGGGCGTTCATCAGCGGCGCGCACTGGGTGCTGCTGAACCGCGGCGTCGGCGGCCAGCCCAGTGCCAGCGTGTGGTGGGCATTGAGCACGCTGCACGGCCTTGTGGCTGGCCGCTTGGCGGGGCTCGAACCCTTGGCCGTGCAGACGCACGATCTCGGCTTCATCGACGGCGTGCAACTCGCCTTCACCGACGGCGCCGCGCTGCCTGGGGGCGGTTTCCTGTTCAGTGCCGTGGCCGAAGCCACACCCAACAGCGTGGACGACGGCGCCTGCGTGGGCTCAGTCATCGGCCACATCGACTGCAATGGCGCTCTGCTGGCGCAGCGCAGGCTGAACCGCGCGGTCAAGGTCGAAGGCCTGGCGCTGCAGGTGCACAACGGGCAGACGCACCTGGCCTTGGTCACCGACGCCGACGACCCGGCGCGGCCTGCAGAGTTGCTGCTGGCGCGCTGGTGAAGCAACCCCTTCAGTGGCGCGCGCTGTTGTGCGATTCGTTGGCCGCGTCGCAGACCGGGTCGACAAAGAACCCGCTGCCCTGCACCAGGCCCTGCGGGTCCAGCGACAACTGGAACCACAGGCAGTCATGGGTCGGGTAGCGCCAGGACCACGTCTGGCCGCCGCCGCGCGCACCGCGCCATTCACCGGGTGCGCCAATCCAGCGCAAGACATCGTCGCGCACCAACCCTGGCGCCGACTGCAGCTTGAAGAACTCGGCCTCGTTCAGCACCTGGCGCGCCTGCGACACGCGGCCTGCCGCGTCGACGTCCACCATCCACGTCGTGCGGCCAAAGGGGCCGCTGGCGTATTCCAGGCGCTGACCAGCAGGCTGCAGGGCATAGATCGCGGTGGGTCGGCCCCAAGTCTTCAGCACCTCAGTCACCGGTGCGTTCACGGCTGGCGGCGAGGTGCAGGCCATGCACAGCCCCAGCACCGTGAACATCGCAAGAGTTGATCGCCGCATGCGCACCATTCTGCGACCCTGCGGATAACCATCTTCGCATGTCAAACTGCGCCCTTTACCAGGAGACAACATGTTCAAAGCGATCGTCATCGACAAAGACGACAGCGGCTACCGCGCCACCCTGAAGGACGTTGACGACAGCGCCCTGCCACCCGGTGACGTGACGGTGCGCGTGGCCTACAGCACCATCAACTACAAGGACGGCCTGGCCCTCACCGGCAAGGCGCCGGTGGTGCGCAAGTTTCCGCTGCACGCCGGCATTGACTTCACCGGCACCGTGGAAGCGAGCGACGACGTGCGCTTCAAGCCCGGCGATGCGGTGCTGCTGAACGGCTTTGGGGTTGGCGAATCGCACTCCGGTGGACTGGCCCAGAAGGCGCGCGTCAAGGCCGACTGGTTGCTGCCGTTGCCCGCAAGCCTGACCGCGCGCCAGGCCATGGCCATCGGCACCGCCGGCTACACCGCCATGCTGTGTGTGATGGCGCTGGAGAAACACGGCGTGCTGCCAGGCAGCGGCGACGTGCTGGTGACGGGGGCCAATGGCGGTGTGGGCACGATCGCCATCACGCTGCTGTCCAAACTTGGCTACCGCGTGATGGCTTCCACCGGGCGTGTGCAGGAAGCGGAATTCCTGAAGAGCCTGGGCGCTGCCGAAGTCATCTCGCGCGATGAATTGTCAGCGCCTGGCAAACCACTCGCCAAGGAACGCTGGGCCGGCGTGGTGGACTCTGTCGGCAGCCACACGCTGGTGAATGCCTGTGCCGGCACGCGCTACGGCGGCGCGGTAGCAGCCTGCGGGCTGGCGCAAGGCATGGACTTCCCGGGTTCGGTGGCACCGTTCATCCTGCGCGGCATCACGCTGTGCGGCATCGACAGCGTGATGGCGCCTTTTGCCGTGCGCACGGCCGCCTGGGCGCGGCTGGCGTGTGACCTGGATCTGGCCAAGCTGGAATCGATCACGCGCGAAATTCCGCTGGGGGATGCGGTGCAGGCGGGTGCGGACATCCTGGCCGGGCGCGTCCGTGGCCGCGTGGTGGTCAACGTCAACGCCTGAGAGCCCTGCGAGAACCCGCATGAAAATCGTCTGCATCGGTGGCGGCCCCTCGGGCCTGTACTTTGGCCTGCTGATGAAGAAGCTGGGCCTGGCGAAAGGCGCCGACCACGACGTGACGGTGGTCGAACGAAACCGCGCCTACGACACCTTCGGCTGGGGCGTGGTGTTCTCCGACGCCACCATGGACAACATGCGCGAATGGGACCGCGAGACGGCCGACACCATCGAGTCCAGCTTCGCACATTGGGACGACATCGAACTGCAGTTCAAGGGCCGCGTGATCCGGTCCGGCGGCCACGGCTTCGTGGGCATCGGGCGCAAGAAGCTGCTGAACATCCTGCAGTCGCGCTGTGAAGAACTCGGCGTCAAGCTCGTGTTCGAAACCGAAGCCGACAGCGACGCCGACTACCCCGATGCGGACCTGGTCATTGCCAGCGACGGCGTCAATTCACGCATCCGCACCAAGCACGCGGCCGTCTTCAAGCCCGACATCGTGACGCGACCCAACCGCTTCATCTGGCTGGGCACCCAGAAGCGCTACGAGCCCTTCACCTTCATCTTCGAGAAGACCGAACACGGCTGGTTTCAGGCCCACATCTACAAGTTCGACGACGCCACCAGCACCTTCATCGTCGAATGCCCCGAAGCCGTGTGGCTGGCGCATGGGCTGGACAAGGCCGACCCGCAGCAGTCGATCCAGTTTTGTGAAGAACTTTTTGCCAGCAACCTGCAAGGCGAAAAGCTGATGAGCAACGCGCGCCACCTGCGCGGCTCGGCGTGGCTCAACTTTCAGCGCGTGACCTGCGAACAGTGGTGGCACTTCAACGGCAAGAACCACGTCGTGCTGATGGGCGACGCGGTGCACACGGCGCACTTCGCCATCGGTTCTGGCACCAAGCTGGCGCTGGAAGATGCCATTGAACTGACGCGGCAGTTCAAGCTGCTGGGCGACACGGCGGACCACATTCCGGCAGTGCTGGCCCAGTACCAGGCGCTGCGCGCCATTGACGTGCTGCGCATCCAGAACGCGGCCTGGAACGCGATGGAATGGTTCGAGGTCTGCGGCCAGCGCTACTGCGACCAGCTGCAACCCGAGCAGTTCATGTACAGCATGCTGACGCGCAGCCAGCGCATCAGCCACGAAAACCTGCGGCTGCGGGACAAGGGCTGGCTGGATGGGTTTGAGCGGTGGTTTGATGCGCGCGCGGGTCTGGATGGGCACTCCGCAGTTCCGCCGATGTTCACGCCATACACGGTGCGCGGCATCACGCTGAAGAATCGTGTGGTGGTATCGCCAATGGCGCAGTACTCGTGTGTCGATGG
>JANMKK010000343.1:0-4933 GCA_031372005.1 Rubrivivax sp. | reverse complement strand
GTTCTGGCGCCCTGTTTCGTAGCTGCGAAACATGTACAGGTCGGTGGCATCCACCTTCGCCTGGCCGGCGATGAAAGGTGCTTCGCGGTGGCTGGACGCGTAGGCAGGCGCCGATGCGGCCAGCACGGCAGCAAGGCCCAGCGAGCAAACGGCGTGGCTGACAGGGGATCGGGAAAAGTGACTTGAATTCATGGGCGTCTCCGGAAATGCGGGTTGAACAGTTTGTGGATTGGCATCACGGAATTTGAAAGCCAACCCAGACACAGCAGCAGTCAAGCACAGACTTGAGACCCTAACGTAACGGCCAATTGCAATTCACTCCGTGCGGCGTCGCACGTTGTCTCATGAAAACTTTGCGACCGCTGGCAACGGCATTAGCACATGCGTTCGCTGCCGAACATTGCGCACCGAATGCGCGTAGTCTCCTACGGTGCGGTCACCTTCCTTCCCACATTTGCAGAACCCTTGGGCCGTTAAGCTGCACTTCCCCCGGCTAAATGCCGTCCTTTCTTTTTCAGTACTGGAGTTCCCGATGCATTCACCCAAACTTTTAATCGTAGCTGTTGCCGCCGTGTCGGTTGTAAGCGCTGCCACTTTCGCATTTGCCCAAACCACAACCCCCCAGGCGCAAGTTCAAAGCGGCAATTCGAGTACCACAGGCACAACGCAACGTGACGGGTCAATGGCGAATCCATCCACGTCCGGTACCCCGGGCACGTCCACGCAGCGCGCCCAGGATTCCACCGCCACCGGGATGGGCAGCAGCGGCAACATGGGCAACCCATCCACTGATCGCATGCAGCGCGACGGCAGCATGGGCGCCGGAGGAATGAACAGTGGCAGCACCACCACGCAGCGCGGCACCATGCGTTCTTCAACAGACGGCGGAACGATGCCCCAGGAACGGGCTGCTCGCGCCGACCGCAACTGAGCGATTTGGTAGCTTGTCGGCCGTCCAGACGCATGCTGGGGTGGGTTTCCGGGCTGGTTCCTGGGCCGGTTTCCGGGCCCATTCCTCGGCGGCCGAAATGACACCAACTTGGCAACGGTGAGCAGCCCGATGCGCTTCCAGCTTCAATCCATCACAAAGACCCTGCGCGCCGCCGCATTGGCAACCTTGCAAGGTGCGGCGGCGGGCACCGTTGTCTTGATGACGCTGTATCCGGCGGGCTTGCAGTCTGGAACATTAGCTGCTGGCTGGAGCGCGCTCGCGTCGGCTGAAAGCAAAAGCAGACCGCCTGTTCTTTCGCGTGTCGCCAACTTTGGAAACGCCCATCCCTCTGTGGAGGCCAAGACCGTGGCCGATTGGGTGGCTCGTGTAGACGACAGCCAAGGAAAAGCGTTTGTCGTCATCGACAAAAAATCAGCGCACTTGTATGTATTCGATGCCCACGCCCAGTTGCAAGCCAGTTCGCCTGTGTTGTTGGGCGCGGCACTGGGCGATGAGTCCGTGCCTGGAATCGGCGACCGGCCCATCGAAGAGGTGCGGCCCCACGAGCGCACCACGCCCGCAGGCCGCTTCGTGGGCGAACGAGGCCGCAACGCGAGGGGTGAGGACGTCGTCTGGGTGGACTACGACGCGGCCGTTTCAATGCATCGCGTCGTGACGTCCAATGCCGCTGAACAGCGGCTGCGCCGATTGGCTACGCCATCGGTCAGCGACAACCGGATTTCCTACGGTTGCATCAACATTCCGCCTGCGTTTTACGACGCGTACATCCGTCCTGCATTCGCCACGCAGTCCAGCATCGTCTATGTGCTGCCAGACGTGGCAAGAATTCAGCAGTTCTTCGGCGTGTAGTCGTCCGCAGCGCAGCGATCCATTCGCGCAGAACTCTGCAGGCCATCAGGCTGATTGAAAAAGGGCCGGCAGCGCCTGCGCATTACCGTACCCTGAAGGCCCGGCATGCCGGGCCGTGGAAACTTGCCGGCTAATTCATATGCACTTGAGCGTGCTCGCCCATGCCGACGGGCGGCACACCCGTCACTGTCGCTTTGGCCATTTTGAAAAGCTGGACGAGCTTGCTTTCCTTCACATCCCAATAGTCGGCATGCGAAATCATGACGCGCACCAGCGCCAGATCCGAATCCTCGGCGCCGCCCGGGAACCAGGCTTCAGCAAGTTTGGACCACAAGGCCCGCTTCTTGGCCAAATCCTCCACCACGGCGGCTTTGCCTGACACGGACACATAGCTGTCAGCGCCGACGTCGGCGTACGAGATATTGACTTCGGGGTCACGGATCAGGTCGGTCACGGGTTCGCGCGCCTTGGACATGAAGAACCACAGGCTGGTGTCTTCATCGACGCCCGCGTTTTGCGTTGTCATGGGCCTGGAGTGCAAATGACCGTCTTGATGCCGTACGGTGAACATCGAAAAACGAATGTCCTTGATCAACGCCCACAACCTTTCGCGGGCATCGTGTTCATCGTCTCCCGGGTTGATGGGGGCGTGCTGTGTGTGGGTCGTCATCTTGAATGCCTTCCTTCAGTTCTTTCAACTGCCGGGGATGCGGCGTTATCAGCGCATTCCAGCAGCCGGGCGGGGTGAAGCACGTCGGCCTGCAGCGGATGCCGCTGTAGGACGCTGCAAACAGTCAACGTCAGACCACCAGCCAAGTCGCGCCCACGGTCACGGCCATGGCTGGCCACTGCGACGCCCATGCCGCCCCTTGACCCTCGTTCGCAGAATTGCATGTCCGGAACGCGGGATGTCGGAATGTCGGGGTCATGCACGAGTGTCGCCCTCAAGGATGAAAAGTGCGCAAGGGCGAACAGCCCACTGGCGTGTAGCACCTCTGCGGAGCCGATGCCTTGAGCAGGATTTTCTGGGCCCGTTACGACGAAGGCCTTATGTCTTCTTGCGAACAGACGCCCAGCGATACCCCCCTCAGAGTGCGGCTGCAGACGCGGTGGTCGTGTCTGCGCCAGGGCGAGATTTTCGGCCCGCCACCAGGACCATCCATGAACTTTCCATTGCCTCCGCAGCGCGCCTCAGACCAGCGCAACGCGCGGCGATCGGCACTCTGGCTCGTCGCCAGCACCTTGGCGCTGGGCGGCTTCGTGCTGGCACCCGTCGCGCATGCAGCAGACCCGCTTCCCGCCACCCCGATGCAAAAGACCGGCACGGCATTCAAGGCCGATGCGGACATGCAGGCGGTGCTGGGCGTGAGCAGCGTGGACCGCGAAGTGGGCGGTGCCGTCGGCAACCTGCCGGCGCGCATCTACACCCCCGCTGGTGCGGGGCCGTTCCCGGTGGTGGTCTATTTCCACGGCGGTGGGTGGGTGATCGCAGACAAACAGGTCTACGACGGCGGCGCCCGGGCGCTGGCCAAGGTGGCGCAGGCGGTAGTGGTGTCGGTGGACTACCGGCGCGCGCCAGAGGCGAAGTTTCCGGCAGCGTGGGACGACGCGTTGGCCGCGTACAAGTGGGTGGCGGTCAACGCAGCGTCCCTCAAGGGCGACAGCCGGCGCATGGCGCTGGCCGGCGAAAGTGCTGGCGCCAACCTGGCGCTGGCCACGGCCATCGCAGCGCGCGACGCCAAACTGCAGTCACCGACCCATGTGCTGGCGGTGTACCCCGTGGGCCAGACCGGCAACCTTGACACCGCGTCATACAAGGACAGCGCCACGGCCAAGCCTTTGAACAAGGCCATGGTCACCTGGTTCGTCGACAAGCTGCTGGCCAAGCCCGATGACAAGAAGGATCCGCGCCTGGACCTGGTCAACGCGCGGCTGGCAGGGCTGCCGCCGGTGACCATCATCAACGCGCAGATCGACCCCTTGCGCGAGGACGGCGCGCTGCTGGAAGCGGCACTCGTTGACGCGCCACCCCGAACGCAGACATCCACCCATTGGAGGAAGTGACATGAGACAGACCACATTGCCGGGCATTGAAGCCGGTGCAGACAGCTTCAGCGGGCGCACGGCCACCCACTTGGGCCCCAGCGACAGTTCCGACAGCGCCAGTGACCTGGCTGGCTTGGACGACGCGGTTGACGGCGACCCGAACGCGCCCGTCGATGTGGCTTTGCGCGGCGACGGCGGGCGCAGCCTGACCACTGCCGACGCATTGGGCGACGCCGCCAGCGACGCCGCCGGCACGGGAGAAAGCCGCAGTGCGGGCGCCGATGCAGGCAGGGAAGCCGCCGATGTCGGTGTGGACCGCGTTTTCAAGCCTGGCGCCGGGATGGACGGCGCAATGGATGAAGACGAAGACCCGGATCTGGCCTTCGTGGACCCGGTTGATGGCCCCGAACCCGCCCAGGCCGGTGGCCTGCAGAACGAAGGCGACAACATCCCGGGCGCGGAACCCGAGCCTGATGAATCCGACCCCCCAGGCGGACCCGTCGGACCTGACGAGCCTGAAGAAATCGACGAACCCAACGAACACAACGCGCCCGGCGAACAGCGTGAGCCCGACGAGCCCGACCTGCCCGATCACCCCGACGAACGCCGCCCGGGCCGCGACATGCGCGACCCGCCCCCAGCGCAGGATTGACCATGCAAAGCCGAGCCAGGTTCGCGGGCCATTCGATCCACACCATGCTTGTGGCCTTACCGATCAGCTTGTTGCTGGCGTCGGTGGAGTTTGACGCGCTGTCGCTCGTGGTTGCCGGCACGTCAATGTCGGTGGCAGTCTGCTGAATGCTGGCAGCCGGCATCGTTGGCGGCCTGGTGACCGCAGCCTCGCACCCTCGCGCCTGGGCGCAGCGGTGGCCAACGCCGTGTTCCACGCCACCGGCAAACGCATCCGCCAATTGCCCATCACGATCAACCAACTGATCATGGGCTGAGCGTGCGCCGCGTCCCGCCGCGTCCAGTATCTGCAGGCCCGACCGCCAGGCCCGACGATCCCCTTCGCAGCTACAAGGCAAAGCGCAATTTCGAGCTGACGCCGGAGCCGGAAGACCAAGACATGGCCGCAGGCAACGA
>JANMKK010000325.1:0-30654 GCA_031372005.1 Rubrivivax sp. | reverse complement strand
GGCGATGCGCGCTTATCAACGTGAAAAGCACGTGGACGGCCGCATCAACCAGGCCGTGCTGCAGCAGGTGGGCATCAGCCAGGCCGAGGTCGAAGACATGTACCACGTGATGGCGATTGCCAACTACGAAGACCGCTTCGTGATCCCGTCCACGCACCGCGAATACGCCGAGAACACCTTCAACGTGCGCGGCGGCTGCGGCTTCACTTTCGGCAACGGCTGCTCTGAAGGCACCAGCGAAACGAGCCTCTTCGGCAGCGAGAAGAAACGCACCATTCCCATCAAGGCGGAGGTCTGACCATGTTTGCACTGAACACACCGCGCAGCATGAGCCACAGCCTGCGTGTGCTGGCTGCGCTGCTGGGCTACCCCGACGCCGCACTGCGCGGCCACCTGGCCGAGATGCGCGAGTTGATGGACGCAGAACGCGCGCTGTCGCTGGCGCGCCGCAGCGAGATCGAGGCGCTGATGAAACAACTGGCCAACGCCGACCCGCTGCAAACGGAGGCCGACTACGTCGAACTCTTCGACCGCGGCCGCGCCACATCGCTGCACCTCTTCGAACACGTGCACGGCGATTCGCGCGAGCGCGGCCCGGCGATGATCGACCTGGGCCAGACCTATGAAACAGCCGGCCTGATCCTGGCGGAAGGTGAACTGCCCGACTACCTGCCCGCCGTGCTTGAGTTTGTTTCCACTCAGCCGCCGCGCGAGGCCAAAGCCTTTCTCTCCGAGATGAGCCACATCTTCAACGCCATCTTCGGCGCGTTGCAGCACCAGGGCAGCGCCTACGCCAGTGTCTTGGGTGCGCTGATCGAACTGGCGGGTGAAAAGGCGGAGGCCGTGGTGCCGCCCGCTGAAGCGCCGCTTGACGACAGCTGGGCTGAGCCGGTGGTGTTTGATGGCTGCTCCACCAAGGGCCAGGCCAGGCCGGGGCAGCCGCAGCCCATGCACATCGTGCGCAAGGTCAGCGCGGCGACCACCGCAGCGGGAGCATCGGCATGAGCGGCATCTACGGTTTCCTGTTCCAGGTCTACCCCTACGTCTGCTTCACCGTCTTCCTGGCCGGCAGCTTGATCCGCTTCGACCAGAACCAGTACAGCTGGAAGAGCGATTCGTCGCAACTGCTGCGCGCCGGCACCTTGCGCTGGGGCAGCAACCTGTTTCACTTCGGCATCCTCTTCCTGTTCTTCGGCCACCTGGTCGGTCTGTTCACGCCGCACGCCGTGTACGGTGTCTTCATCAGCGCAGCCACCAAGCAGATGCTGGCCGTGGTGGCGGGCGGCATTGCCGGCATGGTGTGCTTCGTCGGCCTGTCGCTGTTGCTGTATCGGCGGGTGTTCGACGCGCGCATCCGCCTCACCAGCCACCGCACTGACATTGCCGTGCTGGTGATCTTGTGGGTCCAGCTTGTGGTGGGCCTGATCACGCTGCCGTTTTCCTGGCAGCACGCCGATGGCAGCGTGATGGTGATCCTGGCCGACTGGGCGCAGCGCATCGTCACGCTGCGGCCGGTGGATGCCAGCGTGCTGGCCACGCTGCCATGGCCCTATCTGTTCCACATCGTCTTCGGCATGACGATCTTCCTGCTCTTCCCCTTCAGCCGGCTGGTGCATGTGTGGAGTGGCTTTGCCACCGTCAGCTTTCTCTTCCGCCCGCACCAGGTGGTGCGCAGCCGGCGCCTGAACGTGCCGGCCGGCCACAACCAACCGCGTGAAGGTTGAACAGCATGAGCCTTGAATCTGTGGACTTCAGTCAGCACACGCAGGCCGCGGTGCGGGTGGCGCGCATCAACGGCGTGGCCTTGAACCGCGAAGATGAAACGCTGTCCAGCGAAGAGCTGCGCCAACGCGCTTGCACCGAACTCTTGCGCCAGGCGGCACAGCGCAACGGCCTGCTGGATGAAGACGATGCAGCACCGATAGATGGCGTCATCAGCGAAGCCGCCTCTGCCGCCATCGACGCGTGGCTGGAACATGAACTGCAGCTGCCCGAACCCACCGAAGAAGCCTGCCGCCGCCACCATGCGGCAAACGCTGCGCGCTACCGCACGGGCGAAAAGGTGCAGGTGCGCCACATCCTCTTCGCGGTGACACCCGGCATGGACGTGGTGGCCCTGCGCAACCGCGCCGAAACCTGCCTGCTGGACGTGCGCTGCCACGACGGCAAGGCAGCGCCCGGCAACGGAAACGACAACACCGACCGCTTCAGCCGCGCCGCGCGCGAACTGTCCAATTGCCCCAGCGGCGAGGCCGGCGGCGACCTGGGTTGGCTCGACCCCGCAGACTGCGCACCCGAATTTGCGCGCGAACTCTTCGGCCATTTGGAAGTGGGCGTGCTGCCGCGCCTGGTGCACAGCCGTTTCGGCTTGCACGTGGTGGAAGTGCTGGCGCGTGAAGGCGGCGTGCCACAGACGTTTGAGTCAGTGCGCGGCGCAGTGACGATGGCGCTGCGCCAGCAGGCCTGGGTGACGGCGCTGCGCCAGTGCCTGCAGTTGCTCGCCGGTGAAGCCGTGGTCCTGGGCGTGGACCTGGATGCGGCCAACACGCCGCTGGTGCAGTAGCGGCCTGCTGACCTCAGGGCTGACCTCAGGGCTAACCTCAGGGCTAACCTCCGGGCTGGTGCTGCCGGCCTTTTCCGTCAGCTGAACTGGACCGGCAGGCCAGCCGCGTCAAAGGCGATGCAGCCGCCGATGTTGCCGGCCTTGATCGACGCCACCATGCGCTGCAGGGCGGCGTCGGACTGTGTAACCGTGGGGCTGGCATCGGCCGTGCCTGACAAGGCGGCCACGAAGACGATGTCCCAGGAGGCGCTCGGCTGCCCTTCCTGCCCTTCCTGGCCTCGCGACTCGTCCCGCAGGGTCTGGAACGACGACACCTCTTCGGGCGCCTTGTCCACCGACATCAACGGTGTCAACGTGCCGCCCTGCCCGGCCTGGAAGCGTGCGCGCTGCGCCGGCGTGGCGTCGGCGTCCACACCGGCCGCCGTAAACACGAACAGCAGGCGTTGGCGCTGCGGCTGGCCGCGCGCGGCCTGCAACAGATCGTCAAAGCTCGAAAGGGTGATGGCTGCTCCAGGGTTCAGCATGTTCAGTGCGCCACCAGCAAGACGGTGACCAGCAGCGACGCGTCCGTCACCGCCTTGACGGCATGCGGTTCCTTGCCGTCCAGCATCACCAGTTGGCCAGCCAACAGGTGGCAGGTGCGCGTGGGCGTGATGACATCCGCCTCGCCTTCCAGGCAGTGCACGGTGATGGCACCGGCCACGCTGTGTTCCGGCAGGCCCTGGCCGGCGGCCAGCACCAGGCGCATCAACTGCAGTGTCGGCGTCTTCAGCAGGCTGGTGGTGAGCCCATCGCGCAAGGCGGGCCCAAGCGGCCGCAGGTCGATAACGTCGAGCGGTTGTGCGTGTGCAAGTGCCATGGTGCCTCCGGAAGGGCGCGCCGTGTGGGACGCGGGCTGATGATGCTCGCTTTCAGAGGCTCAATGACTGCAAGCCCCTCTTCGCCAGCCGTGCCGGCGTGCGCGGCCAGCCCACGGGGCCGAACCAGGCGCCGCCCGCCACGGCCGCCGCGTTGACCAGCCCGTACAGACACAGCGCCACGGCCTGCGCGATGAACACCTGCGTCAAGCCGCCGCCCCACTGCAGCGCCAGCCAGCCACCGGCCACCGCCACCGCCAGCCGCACGATGTTGCCCAGTACGGGCCACAGCATGCGCCCCGCCCCTTGCGAGGCGAAGTACAGCACCAGCCCCAGGCCGAAGAAGCCGTACCAGGGCCCCACCATCTGCAGGTACTGCGTGCCCGCGTCCAGCATCGCCGGGTCGCGGTCGAAAAGTGTCAACCAGGCGTGCGGGAAGAAGGCTGCCAGGAGGCCGATGGCTTCGGCCATCAGGAACGAAATCGCAGCGCCAATCCATGTCGCGCGCAACGCGCGTTCACGCTGCCCGGCGCCGATGCAGGTGCCCACCATCGCCACCAGCGGAGCGCCCAGGCCGAAGACCAGCGGCACCAGCAGGTATTCCAGCCGCGACGCGGTGCCGTAGCCAGCAATCGCACCAGTGCCGAAGTGGCCGACGAGCGCGGTGCTGAAGCCGATGACGAGATTGGTGGCGACGGTGGACACCGCCCCCAGCAGGCCCACGCGCAGGATGTCGCGAAAGTGCAGCCAGCGGAACTTCAGCGCCGCAAAGGTGGGGCGCAACACACTTTTGCCCGACCACAGGTAGGCCGCCAGCACCACGCTGCCGACGGCATAGAACAGCAGCAGCGCCAGCGCTCCGCCTGCAATGCCCAGACCCGGCAGCGGCCCCCAGCCAAAGATCAGCAGCGGCGACAACGGAATCAGCACCACCGTGCCGCCCACACTCACAAAGGCCGGCACCGCCATGTTGCCGGTGCCACGGATCACCGCCGACAGCGAGTTGAAGATCCACACCAGCACGGCGCCGGCAAAGACCCAGTTGGAGTAGCTCAGTGCCGCGTCCAGCGCGGCGCCGGTGCCACCCATGCGGCTGTAGAGCCAGGGCCCGCCGACCAGCAGCGCCAGCATGAACACGACGCCAAAGCCGACTGCGATGAGCAGCGCATGCAGCACCAGCGCATTGGCGTCGGCGCGGCGCTGCCCACCCAAGGCGCGTGCGATGGCCGACGCGATGCCGCCGCCCATGGCGCCGGCCGAAGTCATCTGCATCAGCATCACCAGCGGGAACACGAGTGCCATGCCGGCCAGTGCGTTGGTGCCGAGCTTGCCGACGAAGTAGGTCTCGATCAGGCCCACCGCCGCCTGCGCCAGCATCACCAGCACGTTGGGCGCACCCAGCCGCAGCAGGGTGCGCGCGATGGGGCCTTCCAACAGCACCCGGGTGCGCGGGTCGAGCGCTGGGACCGCTTCAGCCGCTGCCGCTGCCGCTGCCGCTGTCATGCCGCACCCGCCAACTTGGCGCGCACGACCTTTGCCTCTTGAATCGGCAGGTGGATCAGCGCCGCGCCGACGGCCAGCACGATGTCGACGCACCAGATCCAGTCATAACTGCCGGTGGCCTCGAACACCATGCCACCCAGCCACGCGCCCAGAAAGCCACCGACCTGGTGCGTGAGCATGACGATGCCGAAGAGCGTGGCCCTGTTGGCGCTGCCGAAGAACTTGGCCACCAGGCCCGCGGTGGGCGGCACGGTGGACTGGAAGGTCAGCCCCATCACGGCGGCAAAGATGAGCACCACAACGCCGGACTTCGGCACCGGCAGAAAGACCAGCACGGCCACCGCGCGACCGCATTGACGATGCCAAGAGCCATGCCGCGCTTCTCGGGCGCGATCAGGCGTGTGGTGGTGGCCATCAGCACGGCAGGCCCGGCCATGCCGGCACCACTGGCAGCCAGCACGCCGAGGGCGAAGATGGCGAAGATGGCGAAGATGGGGCCCGCCGTGCTGGTCATCCACGGCGTGATGAAGGTGCCTGAAGCGACCAGCGCGACGCCGCAGAACAGCACGCGCCCGGCACCCAGCTTGTCGGCCAGCGCACCCGCGAATGGTTGCGTCAGGCCCCACCACAACTGTCCGAACGCGAAGGCCAGACTGATGTTGGCCAGGCCGACGCCGGTGGCGGTGTTCAGCGAACCCAGGAACAGGCCCATCGGCTGGCGCACGCCCATCGTCAGCGCAAGGGTGCCGGCGCCGGCTAGCAACACAAGCCGCACCGCCAGCACTCGCGGATTGACTCGCGGATTGACGCGCGGACTGACGCGCGGACTGACTGGCGAATTAGCGGACCGATTGACACGCGGGCTCGAAACAACAGGCCTATTCATCGCTTTCTCCATCGTTCAGCGCCGACAAGGTTTCAAGGCTCTCATCCAGCAGCACATGCAGCGCCGCCACACGCTGCACGCCCAGCAGGGCGTTGATGCCTTCTTGCGCGGCGCGCCAGTAGCGCTGGCCTTCAGCGCGCTTGGCGCGGCCGGCTTGCGAGATGGTGACGCTGCGGCTGCGCGCATCTGCGCCGGCCGCCAGTTCCACCCAGCCCGCATCCAGCAGCGGCTTCAGGTTGCGCGTGAGCGTGGACGCACCGAGCGTCATCGCCTGCGCCAGATCACCCGGGCGCACGGGGCCGAGTTTCAGCACATGCGACAGCAGCGAATACTGCGTCGTCTTCAGGCCCGCCTTGGCCAGTTGCAGGTCGTAGTGCTGCGTCACCCGCCGCGCCAGCTGGCGCAGTTTCAGGTTGGTGCAGCCCTGCGGCCTGGGCTCTGTGGTGGCGCTTGCCGATCGGGTGGCGGTTGTCATGTCAACAATTGTAGCTACAATCTTTGCATCTGCAATCAACAAGATCCGACATGAACACCGAAGACACCGTGGCTCTGTGGACCGAACAATTCCGCACCGTGCGCCAGCGCATGCTGGACGGCGGTGGCAAACCCGGCATCGCCAGCCTTGACCAGCTGGCCGGCCTCAGCGGGTTGCAGTTCATGCAGGGCATGCTGGCGGGCAGTCAGCCCTACCCGCACATTGCCGAGACGCTGGACTTCGCCCTGGTCGAAGCCGAATTCGGCAAAGCCGTCTTCCAGGGCACGCCGCAGCTCAAGCACTACAACCCCATCGGCAGCTTGCACGGCGGCTGGTACGCCACGCTGCTGGACTCGGCCCTGGGCTCCGCGGTGCAGACCACGCTGCCCGTGGGCCGGGCGTACACGACGGTTGAACTCAGCGTCAACCTCGTACGCGGCGCCACGCAGAAGACCGGGCCGCTGCGCGCCATCGGCACCGTCATCCACAGCGGCCGTCAACTGGCCACGGCCGAGGCCCGCATCGTCGGGCCCGACGGCAAGCTGTACGCGCACGGCACCACGACCTGCCTGGTGTTCGACCTGCCACCGCGCACGGGCTGAAGCCCTATGTCGCCAGCGTGACAGGGCCGGATGCCCCCGTGAATCCGGGTTATGGCGGTGGTGCGGCGGCACCGCAGGCCGTATAAAGCCGGGACAAGAACCCAACCCGGAGACAAGACATGTTCCATGCTTTCACCCGCACCTTTGTAGCCGCCGCTGCGCTGTCCCTGCTTGCACCGTTCGCGCTGGCCGACGGCGTGCGCGTCAAGGACGACCGCAGCAACCCCGCTGGCGCGCCTTTCCCCAGCAACCGCTACACCGTGTTCGACGGCACGCAGAACACGCTGCGCCGCGTCAACCTGCCCAAGCCCGATTGCGCGGTGCGGCCGAGCGACTGCCTGGACATCGACGTCATCAACACGCTGGACGGCTTTTCGACGCAGCCGCGCATCACCGTGCCCTTCACGGGCGCCATCGACCCGGCCACGGTCAACAGCAACACCGTCTATCTCGTCAACCTGGGTGACACGCTGACGCTGCGCGGCTACGGCGACCGCGTCGGCATCAACCAGATCGTGTGGGACGCAGCCAGCAAAACGCTCGTCTTTCAGAGTGATGAACTGCTGCAGGAACACTCGCGCTACCTGCTCGTCATCACCGACGGCGTGCGCGACAGCACGGGCAAGAAGATCAAGGGCAGCGAGGACGACGACGAGGACCGCCTCGGCGAAGACCGCAGCGAATACCGCCACGATCTGCAGGCCGGCATGCGCAGCCAGCGGGGCCACCCGCACCGAATCGTCGCCGCCAGCCTCTTCAGCACGCAGAGCACCAGCGCCGACCTGGCCAAGATCAACCGCACCATCAAGCGTTCCAATCCAGCGCCGGTGAACTTCATGATCGGCACGGCCGCCGGAGGCGCGGTGCGCGCGCTGTTCCCGGTGGCCAGCGTGCAGGGCATCCAGTTCAGCCGCCACACGGGCACTGCGCCCGCCTTCACCAGCAGCTTCGTGCCCACGCCCGCCTTGGGCGTGGTGCCGGGCGCAGTGGCAGCGGTGGCTTACGGCCGCTACCGTTCACCCGACTATGAGACCGCAGACAAATACATCCCCGCCACCGGCACGCTCACCGGCACGCCGGTGCCGCAGGGCAGCAACGACCTGGTCGTGCAGATGTTCGTGCCGTCCGGCACCAAGCCCTCCGCCGGCTGGCCAGTGGCCATCTTCGGCCACGGTTTTGGCGACAGCATGTACGGCGCGCCCTGGACGGTGGCCGCCACCCTGGCGTCGCGCGGCATTGCCACGCTGTCCATCAACGTCGTCGGCCATGGCGGCGGTGCGCTGGGGACACTCGCCGTGTTGCGCACCGCTGGCACGGTGGTGGTGCCAGCAGGTGGCCGCGGCATCGACCAGGACGGCAACGGCGCCATCGCCTCCACAGAAGGCAGCAGCGCCGCAGCGCCGCGCACCATCATCGGCAGCCGCGACGGCCTGCGCCAGACGGTCGTGGACCTGATGCAACTGGTGCGCCAGGTCGAAGCCGGCATCGACATCGACGGCGACGGTTCGGTGGACCTGGACGCGCAGCGCATCTACTACGCAGGCCAGTCCTTCGGTGGCATCTACGGCACGATCCTGCTCGGCACTGAACCTTCGCTGAAGGCCGGCGTGCCCAACGTGCCCGGCGGGTCCATCACTGAAATCGCGCGCTACAGCCCGTCGTTCCGTGTGCTGACGTCCCTCGCGCTGGTGGGCCGCGTGCCGTCGCTGATCAACCTGCCGCCGACGCCAGGCGTGCCGTTCCCGTTCAACCTGAACTTCAACGAAAACATGCCGCTGCGCGACCTGCCCACGGTGCTGAACACGGTGCCGGGCGCGCTGGACATTGCCGCGTTCATTGACCGTTCACAGTGGGTCACCCAGGCCGGCAACCCGGTGAGCTATGCCGCGCTGATCCGCAAGCAGCCGCTGCACGGCCATGCGGCCAAGCCGGTGATCATCCAGTTTGCCAAGGGCGACGTGACCGTGCCCAACCCGACCACCAGCGCCATCATCCGCGCCGGTGGCCTGGCAGACCGCGCCACCTACTTCCGCAACGACCTGGCGTACGCCAACAACGCGGCGGTGGGCAAGAACCCGCACACCTTCCTGACCAACATCGGCAACCCGGCAGGCGTGGGTTATGCGCTGGCCGCGCAGGCGCAGATCGCGGCGTTTTTTGCCAGCCACGGCACGCTGGTGATCGACCCCGACGGTGTGGGGCCGTACTTTGAAGTGCCACTGGTGGGCGCGCTGCCCGAAGGCACCAACTTCATCCCTTGAGCGGTCGCTGACCCAGCAAACCCAGCACCCGCCGGCGCAAGCCGGCGGATGTGGTTTTGCAGACAGGCACGGCAGCGCCCACCTCCAGATCCACCGGGCTGCAGAAACCGCGGCGAAAGGTTTTGACCTTGGCCGTGCCTTGCGCGCTTCGTCGCAGGCACGTTCATCGGCAGCCGGACCTTTCTGCGGCGCGATGGGAATCGCGTTGCCCAGGCGACAGAGCGTGCCCGGCAGCGGTGAGGCCAAGATGCGGTGGTCCAGGATGAAGCGAATGCGGCCCTGGCTCTTCGAGCCGTGTCGCCGGTTGCTCAGGGGATGAGCTCAGGGCCTGAAGAGCGCTGCCTTCAACACGTTGGCGCACAGTGCAACCGCCGTCTGCGCTTCGTCCAGCACCCGGCCCATGGTGATGAAGCCGTGCACCTGGCGTTCGAAGCAGATGTACTGCACCTGGTTGCCGGCAGCGGACAGGGCATCGGCATATTGCAGGCCTTCGTCGCGCAAGGGGTCGTAGCCGGCAGTCAGCACCAGCGCGGGCGGCAAGCGTGTGTGGTCGGCCGCCAGCAAAGGTGAGCCGCGCCAGTCGGCCCACTGCGCAGCGCTGGCGAAGTAGTGGCCACGGTAGTACTCGATGCTCTCGGCGGTGAGCAGGTAACCCTGCGCGTTGGTGGTGTGTGACGGTGCCACTGCACGTTGGTCGGTGGCGGGATAGATCAGCAGCTGGAATGCGGGCGCAGCATCGCCGGCGTCACGCAAGCACAGCGCGATGACGGCCGCCAGGTTGCCGCCCGCACTGTCGCCGCCGACCGCGAGCCGTGTCGCGTCGACGCCCAGCGCAGCCGCCTCGTGCTGCACCCAGCGCGTGGCCTCCAGGCAGTCGTCCACGGCGGCCGGGAAGCGGTGTTCGGGGCCCAGGCGGTAGTCCACGGCCACAACAACGATGCCGGCCGCCGCACAGAGCTGGCGGCACAGCACGTCGTGCGTGTCCAGGTCGCCGATGGTCCACCCGCCACCGTGGAAGTACAGCAGCACCGGCTTCACACCGCAGCCATTGCCCGCCTCCAGGGGCCGGTACAGGCGCAGCGGCACGCCCCCACCGGTGTGCAGTTCCACCACTTCAGCGACGGTGGGTGGGTCGGGTTGCGTGTAGGCGCGGCGCTCACGGTACATGCGGCGTGCTTCGGCAGGTGAAAGTGTCTGCACCGGCGGAACCTGGCGCTGAACCATCAGGTCGATGAGGGCACGGGCTTGGGGGTCGAGCATGGCAGCGTCCGAAGAGTGTCTGTCAAAGTGTACGGCGTGGGTCGGGCAGCAGACACATAGCGGCAGGTACATGGGCTGCAATGGGCAGCAACGGGCAGCAATGGGCAGCAGATGCTTGCCAGAAGCAAGTATTTCGACAATGCTGTGTCAGTGCCAACCTCGAGCCACCACGCACAGGCGCTGCGCGCCTTCAACCCACAGGCGCTGCGCGCCTTCAACCGTTTCTGCACCGGCCCGATCAGCGGTCTGAGTGGCGGGCTTCGGGCATCGCGTTTTTCGCTCACCGAATCACGCCTGCTGTGGGAACTGGCGCAACGCCCTGGGCTGACTGCGGCTGACCTGGCGCGAGACCTGTCACTGAACGCCGGCTACCTGAGCCGCCTGCTCGCAAGCCTGCGCGGCCAGGGCTTGGTGCTTGCGCAGCGGTCGCTGCTGGACGGGCGGCAGTGGCGCTTGAGCCTCAGCGCCGCCGGCCGCCGCACCTTCGCGGCGCTGGACCGGGCGTCGCAAGCGCAGGCGCTGTCGCTGCTGCAGCCGCTGTCGGCTCCGCAGCAGCAAGAGCTGCTCTACGCCACGCAGCGTGTGCGCCAACTGCTGTCACCGGTGGATGCCGCGTCGCCACCGCCGCTGCTGCGCAGCCTGCAGCCCGGTGAACTGGGCTGGGTGGTGGCCCGCCACGGCGCGCTGTACACGGCCGAATACGGCTGGGACCAGCGCTTTGAAGCCCGGGTGGCCCGCATCGCCGCCGACTTTGTGGACCGCTTCGATGCCCGCCGCGAAGCCGGCTGGATCGCCGAATGGCAAGGCGTGCCGATGGGCTGCGTGTTCCTGGTGCAGGCGCGCGACGACACCACCGCAGCGCCCATCGCCGGCGTGGCCCAGCTGCGCATGCTGCTGGTGGAACCGGCGGCGCGCGGGCGTGGCATTGGCAAGTTGCTGGTGAATGCCTGCCACCGTTTTGCGGCTGGCGCGGGCTACACGCAGATTCGGCTGTGGACCAACAGCCTGCTGCTGGCCGCGCGGGTCATCTACACCCAGGCTGGCTACCGGCTGCTGAGCAGCGAAGCCCACAACAGCTTCGGCCATGCGATGGTGGGCGAGGTGTGGGAGAAAGACCTGCGCGCATGAAGCCGGCTGATTCGTCCTGCCCTTGCCCTTGCCCTTGCCCCTGCGGCGTGGGCCAGCCCTACGCCGCCTGCTGCGGGCGCTATCACGCCGGCCCGCTGCACTTGCAGGCGCCCACCGCCGAAGCGCTGATGCGGTCGCGCTACAGCGCCCATGTGCTGGGGCTGGGTGGCTATCTGCAGGACACCTGGCATGCCAGCACCCGGCCGCCCGCCGTGCAGGCCTTCGACCCCGCACTGCGCTGGTCGGGCCTGGAAGTGCGGCGCCACCGCATGCTGGCCGACGGCAGCGCGGTGGTGGAATTTGTAGCGCGCAGCAAGCTCGCCGGCCGTGCGCAGCGGTTGCATGAAAACAGCCGCTTTGTGATGGAGGCTGGGCGCTGGTTCTATGTCGACGGCGATCTGCGCTGAAACCGTCCTGGCGCTGCTGCTGTCCAGGCCCGGCGCGCAAGGTATCCGCAACCTCACCCGGGGTCTGTCGGCCGATAGGGTGACAACCGCAGCGCCGCCACGCCCGCTGCAAGGGCGGCGATGGCCGCCGCCAACCACAGCACCGTGCGCGCGTCAGTGGCCGAGCCAATGACGCCGCCCACCACGGCACCGGCAAGCAGGGCCAGTTGCCCGGCCGAGCGGATGCCGGCATCGACACGCGCCAGCAGTGCGTCGGGCACCGCCGTCTGGCGCAAGGTGCGGTCGTGCACGTCGTGCATCACGTGGCCCGCGTCGCCGACGATCTGGTGCGCGACGAGCCAGGCCACTGCCGCCCAGCCCAGGCCTTGCGTCGCGCTGGCCGCGCTGGCCGCGTTGGCCGCGCTGGCCACTTGCGCCATGGGGATGCACGCGGCGCCGATGGCGAACGCCGACAGGCCCAGCGTCATCGTCCAGCCCGGGCCCAGGGTGCGGCCGAGGCGCGGCGCCAGGCTCGCGCCAGCCACGGCCCCCAGCGCGCCCAGCGCAGCGACCATGCCCGTCGGACCGGTGGGCAGGGCGACGTCGCGCGTGACGTAGATCATGTAGGCGGTGCCGGTGAGCGCCATCGAAAACTTGAGCAGCGCTTCCACGGCCACCAGTGCCCGCAGCAGCGGCCTGTCGGCGACGGCGCGCAGGCCCACCGCCAGGTCCTGCAACATGGCCTGGCGCAGTGCCTGCCAGGCGCTCTGCGTGGGCTCAGGCTCTGCCGACACCGCAGGCACTTCGGCCACGCCGCGCAGGCACAGTGCCGACAGGGCATAGCTCAGCGCATCCACCGCCAGCGACAGCGCCGCGCCCAGGCCCTGGTAGAGCCAGCCACCGATGGCAAAGGCGGCTGTCTCGGACAGGCTGCCCGCCACCGACAACTGTGCGTTGCGCCGCGGCAGGTCAGCGTCGGCGACGCGCTGCGCCATCCAGGCAGAACGCGCCAGCTCAAAGGCCACCGTCAACAGGCCCGACGTGGCAGAGGCCAGCACCAGCAGCAACATGCTGACCACGCCGGCCCATGCCGTCAGCGCCAGTGCGGCCAACAGCGCGCAGCGCAGGCCGTCGGCCAGCAGCATGGCGGCGCGCTTGCCATGGCGGTCGATCAGGCCGCCCAGCCACAGCGAGCCCACCGCGCCGGCCACCACGTCGGCCACCAGCAATGCGGCCATCTGCGCCGGAGTGGCTTGCAATTGCAAGGCGGCCAGGAAGGGGATGGCCAGGCGGCTGAGCATGCTGCCGAAGTTGGACACACTCTCGGCCGCCAGCACACGCGGGAAGTCTTCACGCTGCATGGCCGCATTGTGAAGTGGCAGAACCCAGGCTCAGAACACCACAACGGCCCGGTGACAATGCACCGCTGCATGCAAACCGGTCTGATCTACGCCTTCATCGCCTTCGGCATCTGGGGGCTCTTTCCGCTGTACTTCCAGTTCATCGCCCAGGTGCCGCCGCTGGAGGTGGTGTTGCACCGCTCCGCCTGGTCGCTGCTGGTGGTGCTGTTGGTGCTGGCCTGGCAAGGGCGCTGGGCCTGGCTGGGTGAATCGCTGCGCCAGCCGCGACGGGTGGCGCTGTTTGCGGCCAGCGCGCTGCTGCTGTCGGCCAACGTGCTCGTCTATGTCTTCGCGGTGCAGAGCGGCCAGGTGGTGGAAGCGGCGCTGGGCTACTTCATCAACCCGCTCGTCAACGTGTTGCTGGGCGTGGCGGTGCTGCGCGAACGCCTGCGGCCACTGCAGTGGTTGGCGGTGGCGCTGGCCGCTTGTGGCGTGATGTGGCTCACTTGGCAGGCCGGCCGTTTGCCGTGGATTGCGCTGGCGCTGGCGGGCAGCTTCGGCGTGTACGGCCTCATCCGCAAGACCGCGCCGCTGGGCGCGCTGGAGGGGCTGACACTGGAAAATCTGTTGCTGGCGCCCGTGGTGCTGCCGGCGCTGCTGTGGTGGACCTTCAACCGCAACGGCGCACTGCTGCAGGGTTTCAGCCCCCAGGTGGGTTGGCTGCTGCTGGCCGGGCCGCTGACGGCGGTGCCGCTGCTGTGTTTTGCCGCCGCCGCGCGAAGGCTGCCGCTGGCCACGGTGGGCATGGTGCAGTACATGTCTCCCACACTCCAGCTGCTGCTGGGCGTTTGGCTGTTTCATGAGCCCTTCGACAGCCGCCGGCTGCTGGGCTTTGTGCTGATCTGGTCGGCGCTTGCGCTGGTCAGCGCCGACGCTTTTGGCTCGCGGCCTCGGCTAGCATCCGCGCCATGAACCTGCAGCAGCTCTCCACGCCCGCCGCGTTGCTGGACGGCACGCGCCTGCAACACAACATCGTGCGCATGCAGTCGCGCATCAGCGCTTTGGGTGCGCGGCTGCGGCCGCACGTGAAGACGGCCAAGTGCCTGCCGGTGGCTGACTTGCAAATGGTGGCCGGCGCGCAGGGCATCACCGTGTCCACGCTGAAAGAGGCAGAGGTCTTCTTTGACGCCGGCATCACCGACATCCTGTACGCCGTTTGCATATCGCCGCCCAAGCTGGCGCAGGCGCGCGCGCTGTGCGAACGCGGCTGCGCGCTGACGGTGGTGGTGGATTCGGTGGCGGCCGCACAGGCCATCGTGGCGACTGCGGCGTTGGGTCATGCCTTCGACGTGATGATCGAGATCGACACCGACGGCCACCGCGCCGGCGTCAAGCCCGAATCAGACCTGCTGCTGGACGTGGGCCGCACGCTGCACGCGGGCGGCGCCGTGCTGAAGGGCGTGATGACGCATGCCGGCGCGTCCTACGAATGCCGCAGCGTTGCTGCGTTGCAAGCCATGGCCGAACAGGAACGCAGCCGCTGCGTGCGCGCCGCACAGCGGCTGCGCGCTGCCGGCCTGCCCTGCCCGGAAGTCAGCGTGGGCAGCACGCCCACCGCGCTGTCGGCGCAGCATCTGCAAGGCGTCACCGAAGTGCGCGCCGGCGTGTACGTCTTTCAGGACCTGGTGATGCACGGCGTGGGCGTGTGCAGCACCGACGAGATTGCGCTGAGTGTGCTGTGCACCGTCATCGGCCACCAGGAAGAAAAAGGGTGGGTGCTGGTGGACGCCGGCTGGATGGCCATGAGCCGCGACCGCGGCGTGCCCGACCTGCCGCTCGATCACGGCTACGGTGCGGTGTGCGACGAGGCCGGTGCGCTGATCGACGGCTTCATCATGGGCAGCGCCAACCAGGAACACGGCATCCTGTGCTGGCGCGACGGCCACGCCGACGCGGCGATGTCCACACGCTGGCCGGTGGGCACGCGGCTGCGCGTGCTGCCCAACCACGCCTGCGCCACGGCGGCGCAGTTTCCGCACTACGAAGTGGTGGCCGCCGACGGCAGCCTGCAGCGGTGGCCACGCTTCTACGGTTGGTGACGGCTGGTGACAAGGGGGCGCAGACATGAAGCTTGACGAATACGCGCGTGAAGACGCGCTGGGCCTGGCGGCGCTGGTGGCGCGGGGTGATGTCAGCGCGGCAGAGTTGGCCAGGGTCGCTGGGCGCGCCATCGCGGCCGTCAACGGCGAGCTCAACGCGGTCGTCGAAACCTACGCCGACCGCATTGAAGCGTTGGACGAAGCCACGCTTGGCAGCGGCCCTTTCTGCGGCGTGCCGTTCTTGATGAAGGACGTCTACGGCCACGAAGGCGGCCGCCGCATCGAATTCGGCAGCCGCTTGTGCAAGGGCATGGTCGCGGCGCACGACAGTGCGTACTGCACCCTCGTCAAGGCGGCAGGCGTCAACATCATTGGCCGCAGCGCCGCGCCTGAATATTCCATGGCCGGCACCACCGAAGGCGCGCTTTACGGCAACACCAGCACGCCCTGGCGCCAAGGGTTCAGCGCGGGTGGCTCCAGCGGTGGCGCCATGGCGGCTGTCGTGTCGGGCATGGTGCCGATGGCCCAGGGCACCGACATCGCGGGCTCGATCCGCATCCCCGCAAGTTACTGTGGCGGCGTGGGCCTGAAGCCGTCACGCGGCCGCATCTCTTTCGCGCCGCTGCTGGACGAAAACGGCTTCGGCCTGGCGCAGAACTTCGTGCAGACGAAGACCGTGCGCGATGCGGCGGCGATGCTCGACTGCCTGGCCGTGCCACAGCCCGGCGACCCCTTCCTGATCCCGCGTCCGGCCTTGCCGTACGCAGAACTTGCGCGTCAGGACGCACCGCGGCTGCGCATTGGCTGGAGCACATCCGCACTGATGGGCCTGGCGCCAGACCCCGAAGTGGCCGCCGCCGTGAAGCGCACCGCGCATGTGCTGGCCGACATGGGCCACCACGTTGAAGAAGCCGACCCCGCGCCGCTGGGCCTGGCCGCGCTGAACAGCATGATGGACATCTGGTTCTTCGGCTTCGACCTGCGTCTGGCCAGTTACGCGCAGCGCACGGGGTTGACCATCGGCCCCGACACGCTGGAGCCCATGACCTGGAAAATATGCCAGCACGCCCGGCAGATGAAGCCTGCACAGTTCCTGTCCGCCATGGCCACGCTCAACACCGTGCGCCGCCAGCTGGGTGCCTACTTCACGCAGCACGACATCTGGCTTGGCCCCACCACGGCCCGTGTTGCCGAGCCCTGGGGTCGCTACAACCTGGGTCGCAGCGATGTCGGCTTGGATGACTTTGCCGAGCAGCTCCTGCGCCCCACCGTGCAATACACGCTGCCACACAACATCATGGGCACGCCCGCCATTTCGCTGCCGCTGGCCATGCACAGCAGCGGCCTGCCCATCGGTGTGCAGATGGCAGCAGCGCCGGCGCAAGAGCACTGGTTGCTGCAACTGGCGGCCACACTGGAAGTCGCGTTGCCATGGGCAGGCCGTGTGCCGCCGCTGCACGTATCTGCCCAACATCTGTCCGCTCAACGTGAGGGTTTGGCATGTCGTGGGTGAAGGCAGAACTGAAAAAGCGTGCCGCGCGTTCGGGCCGCGAGACCGAGTCCGGCGCCTGCCCCAGCGAAAGCAAACGCGGCGACACGCAGACCGGGCTGGACGGCCTGCAAATCGCCCGGCTCTGGGACAAGATCTCGGCTGCCAACAAGGCATTGCCGGACGCGCTGAAACTGCCGGACCAGGTGGACGGACCGCAGGAGCTTGCCGCCAACAAACCCCCCTTTCGCCACTGGCTGCGCGCGCCCAACGGTGCAGGCCTGGGCTTCAACGGCGAAGCCATCCGCTACTACTGGCCGCAACCGAACAAGAGCAAGAGCAACAACTTCTGGATCCGCTGGGACGCCGCGCAGGGCTACCGCATCAGCCGCAGGCGGGGACAGTCCTTTGCCGGCAGTACCGACCAGTGGACCTTCAATGAATCGCGCGTTGAGCACATCCTCAAGTGCCTGGTGACCGGCGTGCGCATCAAGCCAGGGTCGATACGCGCCCGCAGGTTCTGGCTCTTTTGAGCCAGCGGCGCAGCGGGCCGGACCGATGACTCACCGATGACTCACCGATGACTAATCGATGACTAATCGATGACTCACCGCCAACTAGCCGATGACTTCGGGCCACGCCGTGTGATACCACTGCCCTGCCGGCCTGTCGATGCGTTCGTAGGTGTGCGCACCGAAGAAGTCGCGCTGCGCCTGCAGCAGGTTGGCGGGCAGCCGCGCGCAGCGGTAGCTGTCGTAGTAGGCCAGTGAGGCGCTCATTGCCGGCACGGGGATGCCGTGGCACACGGCCACGGCCACCACGTCGCGCCACGCCTGCTGGCTCTTGCCCAGCACGCCCTGGAAAAACGGCGCCAGCATCAGGTTGATTGGCGCCGGGTCGGCACGGTAGGCTTCGGTGATGCGGCCCAAGAAGCGCGCGCGGATGATGCAGCCGCCACGCCAGATGCCGGCAATGCCGCCCAGGTCCAGCGCCCAGCCCTTCTTCTCGCTCATGGTGTGCATCAAGTCCAGGCCCTGCGCGTAGCTGATGACCTTGGACGCATAGAGCGCGTCGTGCACCTTCGGCAGCAGGTCTTTGGCTGCCGCGCTGAGCTTGCCCGATGGCCCGTGCAGCAGGCGGCTGGCGGCCACGCGCGCGGCCTTCATCGACGACAACACGCGCGCTTCCACCGCCGCGTTGATGGTGCTGATGACGACGGCGTTTTCGGCCGCGTTCATCAGCGTCCACTGGCCGGTGCCCTTCTGACCGGCCTTGTCGAGGATCATGTCCAGCACGGGTTGCACTGTCTCGGGGTCACGCTGGCGCAGGATCTTGGCAGTGATCTGGATCAGGTAGCTCTGCAGTTCACCGTCGTTCCAGCCGTCGAAGACATCGGCCATCTCGTCATTGCCCATGCCGGTGGCTTTCAGCAGCGCATAGGCTTCGCAGATCAGCTGCATGTCACCGTATTCGATGCCGTTGTGCACCATCTTCACGTAGTGCCCGGCGCCGCCAGGGCCGATGTGCATCACGCAAGGCTGGCCTTCCACGCGCGCCGCAATGCTTTCGAAGATGGGCTTCATCACCGCCCAGCCGCTGTCGGGGCCGCCGGGCATGATCGACGGGCCCTTGCGCGCGCCTTCTTCACCGCCGGACACGCCGGCGCCGATGAAGCGCAGGCCCAGCGGCGTCAGCCAGGCGTCGCGCCTTTCGGTGTCGGTGTAGAGACTGTTGCCGCCGTCGATGACGATGTCGTCCTTGTCCAGCAGCGGCAGCAGCTGTTCAATGACCGCGTCCACCGCCGCACCGGCCTTCACCATCAACATGATCTTGCGCGGGCGTTCCAGACTGGCGACAAATTCGGCGAGCGTGTGCGCGGCAAAGAGTCGCTTGCCCGGGTGCGCCGCCATGAAGGCTTGCGTGACACCGGTGCTGCGGTTGAACACGCTGACGGCAAAGCCACGGCTTTCGACGTTGAGCACCAGGTTCTGGCCCATGACGGCCAGGCCGATCAGGCCGAATGGGTTGTTCATCGGGGGCTTTCTCTGCAAGACACCGTAGGCATTGTGACTGTCAGAGGCTCTCAGCCGATCAGGCCGGCTCGTGCCCGATGCTCGCCTGCCAGACGCGGTACCAGTCTTCACGGCTGACGTTGATGTTCAGAGCCTCCAGGGCCTCTTGCAAGGCCGCCAGCCGCCGCGACCCGGTGATGGGCCAGGGCCTTGAGGGGTGGCGCAAGATCCAGGCGTAGGCCATCGTTGCGACGGACACGCCCTGCTGCGCACCCAGTTCCGCCAGCACCGCGTGCACCCGCTGCACCTGGTCGTCCCGGCCGCTGAAGAGGCGGCCTTGCGCCAGGGGCGACCAGACCATCGGCCGCATGCCGAGGTCCACGCATTGCTCCAGCGTGCCGTCGGCCAGGGCCTGCATCTGCAGCGGCGAAAACTCGATCTGCTGCGTGGCAATCGGGTGGCGCTTGCGCAGCATGGCCACTTGCCCCGGCGTGTGGTTGGAGACGCCGAAGTGCAGCACCTTGCCGGCCGCCAGCAGGTGGCGGAAGGTGTCGGCCAGCTCGTCGGGGTCCATCAACAGGTCGGGCCGGTGCATCAGCAGCAGGTCGATGTGGTCGGTGCGCAGCGCTCGCAATGACGAATCGACGCTGGCCGTCACGTGCGAACGTGAACTGTCGTAGGACTTGACGCGGTGCGCTGGCCGCTGGTCGTGGACCAGCTTGATGCCGCACTTGGTGACGATCTGCATGCGCTGCCGCAGGCCCGGCGCAGCGGCCAGCGCATCGCCGAAGTGCGCCTCGACGCGGTAACCGCCGTAGATATCCGCGTGGTCGAAACTCGTGATGCCCAGGGCCAGCGCGCCTTCGATCCAGCGCACGGTGGCTGCCGTGTCCAGGCCCCATTCGTGCAGCCGCCACAGTCCGGCGACGACGGGTGAAAGATGCAGCGCGGCAGGTTTCATGCGGGAGTGTGAATCTTGCATGCTGGCCACAGCCACAGGCCTGCCCCTCAGCGCAGGCCCAGCAGCCGCAGTGCCAGCTGATGCACGCGGCTGCGAGAGTCGGCCAGCCGGTTGAGCAACGTGAAGTGGTTGCTGTCCGGAACCGTTTCGCACACCGGCACCGCCGTGGGGCCCCAGACGTCGCGGATCAGGGTGTTCTGGCGCAGGAATTCGTCGCTTTCGTCCAGGCCCACTGCCGCGTAGAGCTTGGCGCCCTTGGGCCGTGGGAAAAAGGCGGGGCTCAGGCGCGCCACCGACGAGGGCGAGAGCTGCAAATCGGCCTGCAGCATCGGCGTGTGGCGCAGTGGCTCCAGGTCGTACAGGCCCGACAGCGCCAGCGCGCCGGCCACCGGCTGCGTCGGCAAATCGTCCGCCACTTCCTTCCAGCGGCAGCACAGCAGCATGGCCGCCAGGTGGCCACCGGCTGAATGGCCGACCAGCGCGATGCGCGACGGGTCGCCGCCAAAACGACCCGCGTTGCGCCAGACCCAGGCCACTGCAGCGGCCATCTGCAGCGTGATGTGTTCGATGCTGACCGCCGGGCACAGGGCGTAGTTGGGCACCACCACCACCGCACCGTCGGCATTGAAGGATGGCGCGATGAAAGAGTGGTCGGCCTTGTCCAGCGCCCGCCAGTAGCCGCCGTGAATGAACACCAGCACGGGGGCCAGAGCTGCCGCATTCGGCTGTCGGGCGGGAAAGATGTCGAGCGTCTCGCCTGCGCCGTCGCCATAGCGCACGTCCAGCTGCGCGGCGGCCGCACCGCTGCGCGCCAGTGCCGAGGCCTGCGCCCAACGCGCCATCACCGCCGCGTGGTCCGGCACACGGGCGCGGTTGTTGTACTGGGCATCCAGCCAGGTGGGGTCAAGGCGCGGTCGCATGGGCGGGCTCCGGACAAGTGTCGAGTTGCAGGCGGCGTGCCCGCAACGCGCGGCATGTTACCCAGACGACGGGCCGCGGCGCGCGGCCTGTTACCCAGACGACACGCCGCGGCGCGCGGCCTGTTGTGCGCGGCCCGGCAGCCCGTCCAAAACGCAGTGCTAAACTTTCGGCACGTGTGGGGGGGTAGCTCAGCTGGGAGAGCGTCGCGTTCGCAATGCGAAGGTCGGGAGTTCGATCCTCCTCCTCTCCACCACCGGTTTTGGGGCCACAGATTCAGGACTCGATGATCTTGGCGCCCCTCAGCCGCAAGGCGTTGCTGATGACCGAGGCCGAACTGAGGCTCATCGCCAGTGCAGCGATCATCGGTGACAAGAGCCAACCGGTAAACGGGTACAGCAGCCCTGCAGCAAGCGGAATGCCCAGCGCGTTGTAGACGAACGCGAAGGCCAGGTTTTGCTTCATGTTGGCCACTGTCGCCACGGACAGGGCGGTGGCGGTGGCGATGCCCCGCAGGTCACCCTTGACGAGCGTGAGTTGCGCGCTGTTCATCGCCACGTCCGTGCCGGTGCCCATCGCGATGCCGACATCCGCGCGGGCCAGCGCAGGCGCGTCGTTGATGCCGTCGCCGGCCATCGCGACGACGCAGCCTTCGGACTGCAGTTTTTCGACCAGCTTGAGCTTGTCGGCGGGTTTGACTTCGCCGTGCACTTCCTCGATGCCCAGGCGCTGCCCGACGGCCCGCGCCGTGGTCAGACCATCCCCGGTGGCCATCACGACACGGATGTTGGCCTTGCGCAGGTTCGCCAGCGCTTCGGCGGTGGTCGCCTTGACGGGGTCGGACACCGCCAGGATGCCGGCCAGCACCTTGTCGATCGCCAGGTGCATCACGCTCGCGCCCTGGGCGCGCAACGCCTCGGCCTGCGACGCCGCCGCGGTCACATTGACGCCCAGTTGCTCCATCCATGCCGTGTTGCCCAACGCCAGGCTCTTGCCGGCAACCAGCCCCTGCACGCCGATGCCGGATGCGGAATCGAACTGCTCAGGTTTGTCCAGTGCAAGCTGCTTCTGGCGCGCAGCCGTCACGATGGCCGCGGCCAGCGGATGTTCGCTGCCCTGGTCAAGGCTGGCGGCCAGGCGCAGCACCTCATCGGCTTCGACGCCATTGACACCCACGGCCTTCTCGAAAGTCGGCCGGCCTTCGGTCAGAGTGCCGGTCTTGTCGACGATGAGGGTATCGACCTTGCGCAGGTTCTCAATGGCTGCCGCGTCGCGGAACAGTACGCCGTGCGTCGCACCGCGGCCCGTGGCGACCATGATCGACAGGGGCGTGGCCAGACCCAGGGCACACGGGCAGGCGATGATCAACACCGACACGGCGTTGATCAACCCGTAAACCCAACTCGGTTCAGGCCCGAACAAGCCCCAGCCGAAAAACGTCAGCAGCGCAGCGCAGACGACGCCATAGACGAAGTAGCCTGCAACCGAGTCGGCCATGCGTTGCATCGGCGCGCGCGACCGCTGAGCGAGGCCCACCATTTGCACGATCTGCGCCAGCACCGTGGCCGATCCGACGTGCTCGGATTGCATCAGCAAGGCGCCGCTGGTGTTGAGTGTGGCGCCGATGAGTTTGTCGCCCGCGCGCTTGGTCACTGGCAGGGGTTCGCCGGTGAGCATGGACTCATCGACCGCACTGCTGCCTTCGACCACCACGCCGTCAACCGGCACTTTCTCACCGGGCCTCACGCGCAACTTGTCACCGACGTGCACATTCGACAGCGGGATGTCCTCTTCCGAGCCGTCGGCAGCAACGCGCCGCGCCGTCTTGGGCGCCAGCCCCAGCAATGACTTGATGGCGGCCGAGGTCTGCGAACGCGCCTTCAGTTCCAGGATCTGGCCCAGCAGCGTCAGCGAGATGATCACCGCCGCCGCCTCGAAGTACACCGCCACGCGCCCCATCGAGATGAAGGAGTCCGGGAACGACTGTGGGGCCACGGTCGCCACGACACTGTAGAGAAAAGCGGCGCCAGTCCCCAGGCTGATGAGGGTCCACATGTTGGGGCTGCGGTGGACGACCGACTGCGCGCCGCGCGCGAAGAACGGCCAGCCTGCCCACAGCGCAATGGGCAGGGTCAGCGCCAGTTCAATCCAGCTCTGCGTGCGCATCTCGAACCAGCCCAGCCGGTGCCCGAACATCGCCAGCACCGTCACGATGGTGGTCAGCGGCAGCGTCCACCAGAAGCGGCGCTGAAAGTCAGCCAATTCCGGGTTCTCTTCATCTTCCAGGCTCGGCAGAACCGGCTCCAGCGTCATGCCGCACTTGGGGCAGTTGCCTGCATGATCCTGGCGGATCTCAGGGTGCATCGGACAGGTGTAGATCACGCCTGCCGCTGCGGCCGGAACGGAATCGTTGACGGACCCCGTTGACGCGAGGTACTTCAGCGGTTCAGCCAGGAACTTCGTGCGGCAGCCGGCGCTGCAGAACCAGTAAGGACGGCCGGCATGCTCGGCACGATGCGGCGAGGCCTGGGTGACCGCCATGCCGCAGACCGGATCCTTCAGCGTCTGCGGGTGCGTCACGGCGTGATCGCCACTTTCAGCACACCATCGCGTTGGTGGCTGAAGAGCTCGTAGGCGGCCTCGATGTCGCTGAGCTTGAAGCGGTGCGTGACCATTGCCGCGAGGTCAACGCGCCCGGCTGCGATCACCGACATCAGGCGTCGCATGCGCTCCTTGCCACCGGGGCACAGCGTGGTGACGATCTTGTGGTCGCCCAGGCCGGCGCTGAAAGCGCCGAGCGGAATCGTCAGGTCGGTCGAGTACACACCCAGGCTCGACAGGGTGCCACCCGGGCGCAGCACGCGCAGCGCCGCCTCGAAAGTCTGCTGGGTGCCCAGCGCTTCGATGGCCACGTCCACACCGCGGCCGCCGGTCAGCCGCAGGATCTCGGCCACCGGATCGACCTGGCTGCTGTCAATGGCATGGTCTGCACCCAGCTGCAGAGCCATCTGCAGGCGGTCGGGCAGGCGGTCAACGCCGATCACGAGGCTGGCGCCGCCGAGCCTGGCGCCAACCGTGGCGCACAGCCCGATCGGCCCCTGCGCAAACACTGCCACCGTGTCGCCAATGCGAATGCCGGCGGTCTCGGCACCGCTGAAGCCGGTGGACATGATGTCGGGGCACATCAGCACCTGCTCGTCGCTCAGGCCGTCGGGCACGGGTGCCAGGTTCGCCATCGCATCGGGCACCAGCACGTACTCGGCCTGGCAGCCATCGATGGTGTTGCCGAGTTTCCAGCCGCCCATCGCCTTCCAGCCATGTTCGGTGCCCGCGCCGTCCTGCGAGCAGACGCCGCACAGGCAAGCGTTGCTCCAGCCGCTGGGCGTGATGGCGCCGGCGATGGCGCGCTGGCCTTCCCGGAAGCCTTGGACCGCCGGGCCCAGCTTGGCGATCACGCCCACCGGCTCATGGCCAATCGTGAGCCCGCGGGCCACCGGGTATTCGCCCTTCAGAATGTGTACATCGGTGCCGCAGATCGTGGTTGTCGTGATGCGCAGCAGCGCATCCAGCGGACCGACCTCGGGGATGGGTTTGTCGGCCAGGACGATTCGTCCGGGGGATTCGAAAATCGCAGCCTTCATCCTGTGCTTTTGCATGCGCTGCACTGTGAGCCTGTGCGAGGCTTCAGTCTGTGGCCCACCGCACAAGGCGCGAAACAGTCCGATGCCAAAGCTGCTGGCACATCGCCTGCATCTGCGCCTGCCCCGTCCTCATTTGGCCGGGTCCATCTGCGCCAGTTGGCCCTGCAGCTGGGCGCAGGCGGGCGAGTGGCGCATGGTGCGCCAGTCTTTCGCGAACGTTGGGCGGGACTTGCTGCAGGAACGAGGCCTCAGCCGCAGTACGACGGGTCCACCGCGTCCACCAAGCGCTGCAGCGCGTCAAACGAATCCTGCCCTGCGCCGTAGCGCGGGTCGAACTGCAGCGAATCGCGCACGCAGGCTTCCAGCACCGACACCGGGATGCTGCGCACCGGGCCCATCGACATGGACGCCAGTTGCACCTCGCAGGCGCGCTGCAAGGTCCACATCAGCGCGAAAGCCTGGGCCACCGTCTGGCCGATGACCACCGGCCCGTGGTTGCGCAGCAGCAGCACCGGTTTGCCTGCAGCACTGGCCAGGATGCGCGCACCTTCGTCGGCATGCACGGTGATGCCTTCGAAGTCGTGGTATGCCACCTTGCCGTGCAGTTGCGCAGCGTAGAAGTTGCTGAAGGACAGGCCCTCTTGCAAGCAGCACACGGCCATCGTGGGCGTGGTGTGCATGTGCATCACGCAGTGCGCGTCCGGCAGGGTGTTGTGGATGGCGCCGTGGAAGGTGAAGCCTGCCGGGTTGATGGGCCAGCGGCTGCTGCCGACGATGCGGCCCTGGCCGTCCACCTTGACGAGGTTGGACGCACACACTTCGCTGTAGTGCAGGCCGAAAGGGTTGAGCAGGAAGTGGTCCTGCTCACCCGACAAACGACCCGGCACGCGCAGCGAGATGTGGTTGTAGATCAGCTCCGTCCAGCCCATGCGGTCGAAGATGCGGTAGCAGGCAGCCAGTTGCACGCGCGCGTCCCACTCTTCGGTGGCGATGTCGGCGGGGCGGTCAAAGAAAACCTTCATCGCAACCTCTGTGCAGATGTGATGGAGGCATTGTCCTTCCGCACGGTGCGCGTCAGGAAAGCTGGCGTCGGCCTGAAAAGGACTGCGGACGGGACGCCGTCCGAGGTGGGCTTGAGGTGGGGTCAGAAATAGGGACCGAGGTGGCCACCACAAGCGGTAGCGCGTGGCTGTGCATCACGCCATCTTCACCGCCGTGCCGCTGACGGCCACCAGCATCATGCCGTTGGCCTCACCCATCACGGCATAGTCGAAATCCAGCCCGACGACGCCCGTGGCGCCCATTTCCTTGGCGGCATTGATCATGTCTTCCAGCGCGGCGTCGCGCGCGCCGGCCAGCGCCCTTTCGTAGCCGCCGGCGCGGCCACCCACCACGTCGCGCACGCTGGAAAACATGTCGCGGAAAATGTTGGCGCCGATGATGGCTTCGCCGTTGACCACGCCCAGATATTGCGCAATGCGCGGGGCGCTCGCTGTTGCGCCCGTTGCGCCCCCTGCATCACCCTGCGGCACGATGGTCGCCAGGAAAAAGCTGCTGTCCTTCTTTGAAAACCAGCCCATGACGGACTCCCGGTTGTTGACTTGGATGGGGCGCACGATAGCGGCAGGCCGGCATGCCGCCATGTCCCCAGCGTGTCCCCAGCGTGTCCCCAGCGGTCCCCAGTGCTAAGCTGGCGCCATCCGCTGCACCAGCGCGAAGTCACGGAGACACCCCATGCCCGGCCTGCTTTCCAACGTCGACCCCGACGGCCTGCTTGAATATTCGGTGGTCTACACCGACCGCGCACTCAACCACATGTCGGCCAAGTTCCAGGGCGTGATGCGCGACATCTCCGGCGTGCTGAAGGAGGTCTATCACGCCCGCTCGGCCATCGTTGTGCCGGGCAGCGGCACCTTCGGCATGGAAGCGGTGGCGCGGCAGTTCGCCACGGGCAAGAGGACACTCGTGATCCGCAACGGCTGGTTCAGCTACCGCTGGACGCAGATCATCGAGATGGGCAGCATTTCTGCCGAGCACACCGTGCTGAAGGCGCGCCCCGTCGCAGCTGGGCGGCAGATGGCCTTTGCACCCCCGCCCATCGCCGAAGTTCAGGCCGCCATCCGGGCGCAGAGGCCGGCCGTGGTCTTCGCCCCGCACGTGGAAACCGCCGCCGGCCTGCTGCTGCCAGACGACTATCTGCGCGCTGTCGCCGACACCGTGCACGAAGTCGGCGGGCTGTTCGTGCTGGACTGCATCGCCAGTGGTGCGGTGTGGGTGGACATGCAGGCCACTGGCGTCGATGTGCTCGTCAGCGCGCCGCAAAAGGGCTGGAGCGGGTCACCCTGCTGCGCCTTCGTGATGCTCAGCGACCGCGCGCGCACGGCCATCGACAGCACCACCAGCACGAGCTTCGCGGCCGACCTGAAGAAGTGGCTGCAGATCATGGAAACCTATGAAGGCGGGGCTTACGGCTACCACGCCACGCTGCCCACCGACGCCTTGACGGTGACGCGAGACGTGATGCTGGAGACCCGCGCCTACGGCTTCGAGAAAGTGCGTGCCGAGCAGTGGGACCTGGGCCGCAAGGTGCGCGCACTGCTTTCCAGCCACGGCCTGAAGAGCGTGGCGGCTGAGGGCTTCCAGGCCCCGGGTGTGGTGGTGAGCTACACCGACGACGCGGGCCTGCACACCGGCAAATCGTTCCTGGGCGAAGGCTTGCAAACCGCGGCTGGCGTGCCGCTGCAGTGTGACGAGCCAGCGGATTTCAAGACCTTCCGGATTGGGCTCTTCGGGCTGGACAAGCTGCACGACGCGGACCGGGCGGTGGCCCGTTTGGATGCGGCTTTGGGGCGAATTCTGGCGGCGCGGGAGAAGGCTGCCGCTTGAAGGCTGCCGCTTGAAGGGTCCGGCGGTTCAGGTTCTGCGGCCGCGGGCGATCTTCAAAACGGCGCCGAATACCGAACCGACAGCAGCCCGCCCCGCCGCGACGCGGGCTCGAAGAACCGCCCGTTGCCCTCATTGACGATCACGCTGCCAGCCACCTTCCGGTCGGCCAGGTTCTCGCCCCGTGCAAGCCAGTCAAGCTGCCCTACAGGCAACGAAACCGTCCACCGCGCACGCAGCGCCACAAGCCCGAAGCCTGATGCGAAGTCGCTGTTGACATCGTTCACGGGCAACCGCCCTTGTCCCCTCACTTCCAAGGCCAGCTCAAAGGCTTTCGACGGCAACCACGCCAGCTCGGCATAGCCGCTCTTGGCCAAGGTACCTGCAATGCGGTTTCCCGCCGGAACTGGCAACGTGGGCGTGACACAGGGCACGGCCGCGCAGACGGAATAACCGTCTTTATAGGTGGCATTCAACACCGTCGCACTCAGCTGCGCTTGCAGCGTCGCGCCGAGCCTGGCCGACAGTGCCAGCTCCGCGCCACGGCGCTGCGTGCGGCCGACGTTGCGGAAGGTGGACCGGCCACCCCGGTTGCTGGCGATGCCTATCTCGTCGCTGGTCTGCGCGTCAAAGATCGCCGCATCCACCGTCATGCCACCGGGCCGCCACTTGGCGCCCAGTTCCACCTGGCGGCTGGTCTGCGCCCGCAAGTCGGTGTTGAAGCCGCTGCCACCGTCCGGGCGGTAGGCCAGTTCACCGAGCGTGGGCACTTCAAAGCCGCGGCCCAGGCTCAAGTAGGTGTTGAATTCGCTGCTGACGCGCCACTGCAACGCAGCAACCGGGTTGGTGTAGCGGTAGGCCAGCGCGCCAGAGTCGTCGCCATTCCCACCCGTGATGTAGCGGTCTTTGGACGTGTATTCGACGCCCCCGCTGCGCACGCCCAATGAGGCGGCCCATGACGGCGCCAGGTCCACCTCGGCCTGGGCGTAAAGGTCGCGGCTGCCGACGCGGTTGTCTTCGTCGCGGCGCAGTTTGCCGGTCACACCCAAAATGCGCACCGCAGTGGCGCCACTGAAGTTTTCGAAGCCGCGGCGATCTTCGCGCAGGGTCTCGGCGGCTGCACCGGCGACGACCTGCAGACTGCGCTCTGCGGCCAGTTGCCAGCGCCACACCAGCCGCGCGTCCAGGCCCTGGTAGTGGCGGTCGAAGTCGATCACCCCGCCGGGCTGGCGTTCGGTCAGCGTCGGGTTGGCGGCGTTGAATTGCGTGGCAACAGGAATGGCCTGCCACTGTGTGACAGACCGCGCGCCGCTGTAGGCTGCCACCTGGCTTTCGACCAGCGCGCCGCCGCCTTCGAAGCGATGGCGCCAGCTCATGCCGGCCTGGTCCTGCCAGGTGTTCTTGCGGGTATTGAAACGGTCGGCCTGGCCGGGTGCGTCTTGCGGCAGCGCCACGCTCGTGGTCTGGCGCGGGTCGGCGTCAAACTGCGCGCGCGTCAAGCCCAGCGGGTCCAGCGCGGGCTGGTCCAGTGCGTTCAGCACCAGCACCACGCGGTCTGCGCCCTGGCTCCAGGCAAGGCGCACATTGCCGCTCGTGCGTTCAGCACTGCTCTGCGGCCGCGCGCCTTCGATCTGCATGCGCGCGGCTTGGGCGCGCACCGACAAACCAGTGCCCGGCCCGCCGATCGGCCCTTCCAGCGCCACGCGCGCTTGCCGCAGACCGTCACTGCCGGCGTCGTAGCCGAAGGATATCTTTCGTTCCGTGGGCGCTGCGCTGACGAGTGAAATGACGCCGCCCGAACTGCTGCCGTACAGCGCCGTGAAGGGCCCGCGCAGCACCTCGACGCGATCAGCACCTGCCAAGTCGAAGTGCGACACCTGGCCCTGGCCGTCGGGCCCGCTGGCGGGGATGCCGTCGCTGTACAGGCGCATGCCGCGCACGCCAAAGCTGGCGCGCGCGCCGAAGCCGCGCGAGCTGATCTGCAGATCCTGCGCGTAGTTGCTGCGGCTGTTGGCGGTGATGCCGGGCACGCGCGCCAGGGCTTCCGACAGGTTGACCATGGGGCCGGCGCCGCGCAGTTCTGCAGCCGTTACCACGCCCACTGCATACGGCGTGTCGAAGACCCGCATTTCGGTGCCGCTGGCGGTAATGACGACGGTTTCCGGCTGCTGCGCCCCGGCTGGGCCGGCCCCCGCTGCCAAAAGCAACAGCAGCAGCGCTTCAGGGCGCCGAAGCTTCAACACGGATCGATGCAAACCAGGCGGCCAGGTGGGTGATGTCTTCATCGCTCAGTGTTTTGGCCATCACGGCCATGACTTCGTGTTTGCGCGCACCGCTGCGGTAGTTGCGCAGTTGGGTGGCGAGGTAGAGGGCCGGCTGGCCCGCGAGGTGGGGCGCGTCGGGTGTGACCGACAAGCCCACCGGGCCGTGACACACGGCGCAGGTGCGCGCCTTGTCGCGGCCCAGCGCCGCATCATCGGCGTGGGCCGCAGGGGCTGCTGCAAGCGCCAGTGCCAGCGTCGACATCAGGCGGGCCGTGCTGCGTGTGAAAGGGCTGGTCATGGCTTGAGGGGGAATGCAAAAAGTGCGGGGTCCTTGTGCGCACAGCGGCGCTGCCCTGCGGGGCAGCGCCGCTGTGCAGGTATCACCGGGTCTCAGGGTCTGACGGTCTCAGGGCCTCAGGGTGCCGCGTAGCTGATGCGGTAGATGGCGCCAGCAAAGTCATCGCTGACCAGCAGGCTGCCGTCCTTCATCACCGCCACGTCCACAGGGCGGCCGCGGTAGATGCCGGTCTCATCCAGCCAGCCGTCAGCAAAGACTTCGGTCTTGTCGGCCGTGCCGTCCGCCTTCAGCGACGTGAACATCACCTGCGCGCCCACCGGCTTGGTGCGGTTCCACGAACCGTGCTGGGCCGAGAAGAAACCACCCCGGTACTTGGCCGGGAACGTCTTGCCGGTATAGAACACCATGCCGAGGTCGGCCGCGTGGGCCACGGTGTAGACCTGCGGGTCGGTGATGTTGGCCGGCAGCGGGTCCTTGTCGTAGCCATGGTCGGTGATGCGCGTCTTGCCCTGCTTCCACGGGTAGCCGAAGAACTGGCCGGCCTTGGTGGCGCGGTTGATCTCGCCCAGCGGAATGTCGTCGCCCATGCCGTCGGTCTGGTTGTCGGTGAACCAGAGCGAACCGTCCTTCGGGTTGAAGTCCTGGCCCACGGAATTGCGAATGCCGGTGGCGAAGACCTCGCGCTTGCTGCCGTCAAAGGCGTTCATGCGCACGATGCCGCCAATGCCGACGTCGGTGTAGAGCTTCAACTTGTCGCGCGGCTGCACGTTGTGCGGCTGGCCCAGCGTGATGTAGAGCTGGCCATCGGGCCCGACGCGGCAGGTGCGC
>JANMKK010000310.1:0-7483 GCA_031372005.1 Rubrivivax sp. | reverse complement strand
AAAGCTGCCGATGCCCGTGGCCAGGCCGCTGGCAATGAAACCGGTGCACAGGCTGGCCGCGCCGATCAGCAGCGGCACCATGACGCCGTAGCGGTCGGCCAGCCGCCCCATCACCACGCCACCGATGCCAAAGCCGATCATTAGCGCGGTATACGGCAGCGACGCGTCAGCGCGCGCGACGCCGAATTCGGCCTGCACGGCGGGCAGCATCACGGCCACCACGTACATGCCTGCGCTGCCGACGGTCATCAGCGCCAGCGTGACCAGCAAGCGCAGGTGGGCGTAACGGGAATCGGCTTCGTGGCGGGCGGAGCTCATCGGGCGGGAGGATAGCCGGCCGGGCAGCCGTGGCCCTTTCGGTATGCTCGCCAGCCCCGCCCGTATCCTGATCCCACAGCCTCTGGAGCCCTTGCCATGACCCGCGTCTTCAACTTCAGCGCCGGCCCCGCCGCCCTGCCCCCGAGCGTGCTGCAACACGCCGCCGACGAAATGCTCGACTGGCAAGGCAGCGGCATGAGCGTGATGGAGATGAGCCACCGGGGCAAGGAATTCATCAGCATCGCCAATGAGGCAGAAGCCCTGCTGCGCGAACTGTTGGCCATCCCCGCGAACTACAAGGTGCTCTTCATGCAGGGCGGTGCCATCGCCGAGAACGCCATCGTGCCGATGAACATGCTGCGCGGCAAGGCCAGCGCCGACTACATCGACACCGGTGAGTGGAGCAAGAAGTCGATCAAGGAAGCGAAGAAGTACGGCGCCGTCAACGTGGCCGCCAGTGCGGCTGACAGCGGCTACACCACGATCCCCCCGCGCGACACCTGGAAGCTGGACGCGAGCGCCGCCTACGTGCACATCTGCAGCAATGAAACCATCGGTGGTGTGGAGTACCACTTCACGCCCGATGTCGCAGACGTGCCGCTGGTGGCCGACATGAGCAGCAGCATCCTGTCGCGCCCGTTCGATGTGTCGAAATACGGCCTGATCTATGGCGGCGCGCAGAAGAACATCGGCCCCGCCGGCCTGACGATCGTCATCCTGCGAGAAGACCTTCTGGGCGGTGCGCTGCCCTGCACGCCCAGCGCCTTCGACTACAAGGTGGTGGCCGACAACGACAGCATGTACAACACGCCGCCCACCTACGCGATCTACATCGCCGGCCTGGTCTTCAAGTGGCTCAAGAACCAGGGCGGGCTGCCGGCAATAGAAGCGCACAACCGCAAGAAGGCGGCGCTCTTGTACGACTACCTGGGCACGACATCGTTCTACAGCGCGCCAGTCGCCATGGACTGCCGCAGCTTGATGAACGTGCCCTTCAAGCTGACTGATGACAAGCTGGACGGCGCCTTCCTGAAGGGCGCCGAAGCGCGCCAGATGGTGCAGCTCAAGGGCCACCGCTCGGTGGGCGGCATGCGCGCGTCGATCTACAACGCGATGCCGCTGGAAGGTGTGCAGACGCTCGTGGCCTACATGAAGGAATTCGAGGCCAGCCATGGCTGATGCCCAAAACCGGCCGTCAGCCCAGCGCTTGGGCGTGCTGGTGCTCAACGCCATCTCGGCCAGCGGGCTGTCGCGCCTGCCGGCTGAACGCTACCGCGTCGGCAAGGACGTGGCCGACCCGGCCGCGATCCTGGTGCGCAGTGCCGACCTGCACGGCATGGACATCCCGGCCAGCGTGCGCGCCATCGGCCGTGCCGGCGCCGGCACCAACAACATCCCCGTGCCCGCCATGAGCGCACGCGGCGTGCCGGTCTTCAACGCACCCGGCGCCAACGCCAACGCAGTGAAAGAACTGGTGCTGCTGGGCATGCTGATGGCCGCACGGCAGATCGCGCCGGCGCTGCGCTTCGTGACCACGCTGGACGTGCAGGCCAAGGACCTTGACAAGGTGGTCGAAGACGGCAAGAAGTCTTTCGCCGGTTACGAACTGCAGGGCCAGACGCTGGGCATCGTGGGCCTCGGAAAGATCGGCTGCCTGGTGGCCGACGCTGCCATCAAGCTCGGGATGAACGTGCTGGGCTACGACCCCGAAATCACCGTCGACGCGGCCTGGAGCCTGCCTTCGCAGGTGAAGCGCGCCGCCAGCGTGAACGAGGTGCTGCGCAGCGCGCAGTTCGTGAGCCTGCACGTGCCGCTGGTGGAAGCCACGCGCGGCCTCGTCAACGACGCCAACATCGGCTTGATGCGCGCCGGCGCGGTGCTGCTGAACTTCAGCCGCGAAGGCGTGGCCAGCAATTCGGCGATCGTGGACGCGCTGAACAGCGAAAGGCTGGCCGCCTATGTGTGTGACTTCCCCAGCCCCGACTTGCACGGCAACCCACGGGTCGTCGCGCTGCCGCACCTGGGCGCCAGCACGCGTGAAGCCGAAGAAAACTGCGCCGTGATGGTGGTGGACCAGTTGCGCGACTACCTGGAACACGGCCAGATTGCCAACGCCGTCAACTTTCCGCAGGTGCACATGGCGCGCGAAAGCGCCTTCCGCGTGGCCATCGCCAACAGCAACGTGCCCAACATGCTGGGGCAGATCTCCACGACGATGGCGAATGCCGGCCTGAACATCCACAACATGGTCAACAAGAGTCGGGGCGAGATGGCCTACACGCTGGTGGATGTGGAGAGTGCGGTGGCTGACCCTGTGCTGCAGGCGCTGGCCGCCATCCCTGGTGTGCTGGCGGTGCGGTATCTGCCTGATGTGAAGTAGCGGCAAAGCCGTGGCCGCGCGTCCATGAATCCGGAAGGCCCGCCGGCAGTGACCGCGTCCCGACGCGACTGGCAGGACGTTTTCACGCTGCTGGACACGGCGCTGGAACTCGACCCCGAGGCGCGCGCCAGTTGGCTGTCCGCGCTGCCGCCTGAACAGGCGCGGCTGTCGCCATTGCTGAGTCAGTTGCTGCAGGCCCAGGCACAGATCGCCACCAGCGACTTCCTGGGCACGCCCCCGAGCTTTGTCTTCGCACACCCGCCGGCCGGCGCAGCGCTCGTCGCGCAAGCGCTCGTCGGCCCGTACCGGCTGCTGCGCGAGATCGGCCAGGGCGGCATGGCCAGCGTCTGGCTCGCAGAACGGGCCGACGGCCTGCTCGACCGCCGCATCGCGCTCAAGCTCCCGCATCCCGGCTGGGGTGACGCTGCTCTTGCCCCATTCGCGCCCTTCACCGACCGCATGGCGCGCGAACGCAACATCCTGGCGTCGCTCACCCACCCGCACATCGCGCGGCTCTACGACGCCGGCCTGACCGCAGAAGGCCGGCCGTATCTGGCGCTGGAGTACGTCGAAGGCGAGCCGATCGACCGCTACGCCGCCAACCACGGCCTGCCGCTGCGCGCGCGCATCGAACTCATCGTGCAGGTGGCGCGCGCGGTGGCCCATGCGCATGCGCGGCTGGTTGTGCACCGCGACCTGAAGCCGTCGAACATCCTCGTCGATGCTGCGGGCCAGGCGCACTTGCTTGATTTCGGCATTGCGGCGCTCGTGGATGTGCAGAAGGGCGATGCGCTGCCGGCAACGGGAGCCGAGCCGATCCGCAACGCCCCCGCCGCAGCACCCACGCAGTCCGCCGGCCGCGCCCTGACCCCCGACTACGCGTCGCCGGAACAGATTCGCGGCGACGCCATCGGCACCGCGTCGGATGTCTATTCGCTCGGCGTCGTGCTGTTCGAGCTGCTCGTCGGCGAACGCCCTTACCGGCTGCAACGGGGCTTGGGTGCGGCTGCGCTGACTGAGGCCATCGACCGCGTGCAGACGCCGCGCGCCAGTGCTGCCGTCACCAGCAACCCGCGCCTTCAGCGCCAGCTGGCAGGCGACCTGGATGCGATCCTGGCGCGCGCCCTGGCCAAGGCCAGCAGCGAGCGCTTCGCCAGCGTCGATGCACTGGCCGACGACCTGGAGCGCCACTTGCGCGGCGAACCCGTGCAGGCGCGCCCCGGTACGCGCTGGTACCGCACCGAGCGCTGGGTGCGCCGCCACAAACTGGAAACCGCCGTCGGCGCGGCCATCCTGATTGCCGTGCCGGCAGGCGCTGCCGCACAGGCCGCCGTGCTGGTTGCGATTGCTGGCGGTGCCGGTGCGGCCTTGTGGCAGGCCCGCAAGGCGCGCCAACAGGCCAGCGAGGCGCAGCGCCAGGCCAAACGCGCGCAGGCCGTGCAGGGCTTTGTGCTGGACATCTTTCGCGCCAATTCCGACAAACAGGCCGACCCGGTGAAGGCCCGCAGCGCCACCGCGCGCGAGCTGCTGGACCTGGGCGCCCAGCGCCTGGAAACCGCGCTGCAGGACGAACCCGAAGCGCGCGCCGAAGTCATGCAGACGCTGGGTGAGATGTACTACCAGTTGCAGCTTGATGAAGAGGCGGCGGCCATCGAGACGCGCCGCATCGCCTTGCTCAAGCAGGTGCACGGCGCGAAAGACAGGCGTGTTGCAGAAGCGCTTATCGGCCTGGCCGCATCGCTGCACGCCACTTCAAGGCGCGACGAAATCCTGCCGGCGCTTGAAGAAGCGCGCCGCATCCTGGACGCCAATGGCGACCAGCGTTCGCGTTTGCGCGGCAACCTGCTGACTCGGCTGGCCCAGCGGCACCAGAACGTCTCGTTTGAAAAGATGCAGGCCTACGCCGACGAGGCGGTGGCCGTGTTGCGCGCGCATGCGGTGCCGGACGAAGACCGCGTTGGCACCGCGCTGCACCTGGCGGCACGGGCGCGCGTCCAGCTGGGCGCGCCCGCAGAAGGCGAAGCGCTGTACCGCGAGTCGATCGCCGAGGTGCACAAGGAAACGCCCCTGGCGCATGTCAGCATCGTTCAGGCGCTGGTGGCACTGGGCGAATGCCAGGCGATGCAGCACAAGGTGGATGCGGCCGTGCAGACGTATCGCGAGGCGGTGCAGACCGGCCGCCAGGCCCTGGGCGAATCGGACCCGGGTGTCATCGTCGCGCAGTCGCGCCTGGCCGCTCTGTTGCACGCCACGGGTCAGCGCGAAGAAGGCCGCCGCTTGCACCAGGACGCGCTGCGCCGCGTGCTGGAAGTGAAGGGCAGCCACGACACCCTGTTCACGCCCATCGTGCGCATGGACTTCGGCCGCAGTCTGTTTGCCGACGGCAGGCTGCAGGAAGCGCTTGAACTCGTCGTGCTGACGAACGAATCGAACCTTCGCCACTACCAGGGCTCGGCCGTGCTCGGCCAGGGCTTGCGCATGCAGGCCACGCTGTGCACTGCACTCGGCCGTCATGACGAAGCGCGCGATCTGTTGACGCAGGCGCAGCTGCACTGGCAACAAGGCACCGGCCCCGGCATGCGGGCCTGGCGCCACAACCGCTTCTGTCTGGACGCGGCGGGCCTGGACCTGGCCGTCGGCGACGCGCAGGCGGCCATTGATCGCCTCGGCAACGTGGCGCCGCACGGCGACCCGAACGCGGCGCGGCCCAGCCCGGACGAGGTCGAGCGCGACACGCTGCTGTCGCGCGCGCACTGGCAGCTTGGCAACAGTGGTGAAGCGTTGCGCCTGGCCACTGCGGCCTGCGACAGGCTCGCGGCCTTCGCAGTACCGGCCTGGTTCCCGGCACTCGATGCGGACGCCCGCCAGCAACAGGCGCAGGCCTTGCTGTTGGCGGGTGACGCGCTGTGCGCGCGCAGCGCGTTTGAACAAGCGCTGGCGCTGCGCATCGCGCATGAAGACGCCGGCAGCCCATGGATCGTCGAAGCGCGGATGGGGCTGACGCGCTGCATTCGGGTGTCGGGCGGCGCCAGCCCGTGAACCTTGTGCGGCGTGGGTCGTGGGTCAGGGGCCGCTGAGCCCGCTGCGCTTCAATTCACGCTGCACATCGCGCAGCATGAAGAGATACAGGCTTTCCACCTTCTCGCGCGCCCACGGTGTCTTGCGCAGCAACTTCAGGCTTGAAGCCACGTTCGGGTCGCTGCTGAAACAGCGCAGTGGCACGCGTTCGGCCAGGCCGTCCCAGCCGTACTGCGCCACCAGGGCGGTGACGATGGCTTCCAGCGTCAGGCCGTGCAGCGGGTTGCGGGGTTGGGGCGGCGGCATCGTCACGCTGTCATTCTTGCACTGCACCTTGACCATGGGCGAGGGGCCCGTTCATGCGTTAATGCAAGCCACGCCACCGCAGGATTGCCCGAAAACAGCATGGGCCAGGTCACCACCCTCCTCAACGCCATCGGCCAAGGCGAAAGCCGCGCACTCGGAGAGTTGTACGCGCTGCTTTACCCCGAATTGCACCGCCTGGCGCATTCCCGGGTGCGCCGCAGTGGCGACCTGACTTTGCTGGACACCACATCGCTGGTGCACGAGTCTTACCTGCGCTTCGAGAAGTCTGGCGCGGTGCTGATCGCAGACCGTTCGCAGTTCATGGCCTACGCGGCGCGGGTGATGCGGTCGGTGGTGGTGGACGTGATCCGCGCGCGCCAGAGCGAACGGCGCGGCGGCGACGCGGTGCATGTAGAACTCGACGATGAACTGCACGCGGCCGCCGCGCCGGACCACGGCGACAACGAAGTGCTGCGCGTGCACGAATCGCTGCAGGAACTGGCCACCATCGACGCCCGCCTGGTGCAGGTGGTGGAGATGCGCTACTTCGCCGGCATGTCCGAAGCCGAGATTGCCGGCGTGCTGGGTCTGACGGTGCGCACCGTGGCGCGCGACTGGGAGAAGGCACGGCTCTTCCTGCATGCCTGCTTGAAGTGAACCGTCTTCGATGCGCCGGCTGACACCATGACGGCGGCGAGTGATCCGACGCCCTCCAGAGAGGACTGGATCGAGGTTTTCGCACTGCTGGACATCGCGCTGGACCTGGCGCCCGACACGCGCGCGCCCTGGATGGCGGCTTTGAACCCCGCGCAGGCCCGGCTGGCGCCGCTGCTGCAGACCCTTCTTCAGACGCATGCGCAGACCGCCAGCAGCGGCTTCATGCAAACGCCTGCGGCCTTTGTGCTGGCCGCTACCGCCACGGGGGATAGCGGGCCGGACAGCGACGCAGGCTCGCTCATCGGCCCCTACCGTCTGTTGCGTGAACTTGGCCGGGGCGGCATGGCCACGGTGTGGCTGGCTGAAAGGGCCGACGGCCTGCTGCACCGCCAGGTGGCGCTGAAGCTGCCACATGCGTTCTCCAGCAACCCCCTGCTCGCCGAGCGCATGGCCCGCGAGCGCAACATCCTGGCGTCGCTCACGCACCCGCACATCGCGCGGCTGTACGACGCCGGTGTCAGCACGGAGGGCCGGCCCTACCTGGCGCTGGAATGCATCGACGGCCTGGCCATCGACGCCTATGCCGCGGCGCATGCGCTAGCGGTGCCGGCGCGGGTGGGGCTGATCCTGCAGGTGGCGCAGGCCGTGGCGCATGCGCATGCGCGGCTGGTGGTGCACCGTGACCTGAAACCGTCGAACATCCTTGTCGACGCGCAAGGCCAGGCGCACCTGCTGGACTTTGGCATCGCCACGCTGCTGGACCCGACACCCGATCAAGCGGGGTCCGGGCCCGGTTCAGCGCTC
>JANMKK010000043.1:0-22498 GCA_031372005.1 Rubrivivax sp. | reverse complement strand
TGCGCCAGCAACCCGTGCCTCAAATCTGAAGAAAGGCCCCGCGACATGACCCCCTCCGACGTGAAAGCCACGCTCTCGTTCAGCGACGGCAGCCCGACCATGGACCTGCCGATCTACAAGGGCAGCATCGGGCCCGATGTGATCGACATCAGGTCGCTCTACGCCCAGACGGGTAAGTTCACCTACGACCCGGGCTTCCTGAGTACGGCGGCGTGCAACAGCACCATCACCTACATCGACGGCGACAAGGGCGAACTGCTGTACCGCGGCTACCCGATTGAACAGCTGGCGCAGAACTGCGACTTCCTGGAAACCTGCTACCTGCTGCTGAAGGGCGAGCTGCCCAATGTCGAGCAGAAGAACGACTTCGTGAAGCTGGTCAGCAACCACACGATGGTCAACGAGCAGATGCAGTTTTTCCTGCGCGGCTTCAGGCGTGACGCGCACCCGATGGCGGTGATGACGGGCCTGGTGGGCGCGCTGTCGGCCTTCTATCACGACAGCACCGACATCACGAACCCGCAGCACCGCGAGATCTCGGCCATTCGCCTGATCGCGAAGATGCCCACGCTGGTGTCGATGGCCTACAAGTACGGCATCGGTCAGCCCTTCATGTACCCGAAGAACAAGCTCTCGTACTCGGCCAACTTCATGCACATGATGTTTGCCACGCCGTGCGAAGACTACGAGCCCAACCCGGTGCTGGTGCGCGCGATCGACCGCATCTTCATCCTGCATGCAGACCACGAGCAGAACGCGTCCACTTCGACCGTGCGCCTGTGCGGATCGTCGGGCACCAACCCCTTTGCGGCCATTGCTGCCGGAGTGGCTTGCCTGTGGGGCCCCGCACACGGCGGCGCCAACGAAGCGGCGCTGAACATGCTGGGCGACATCCAGAAAAACGGTGGCGTCGAGAAGATCGGTGACTTCATCAAGGCGGTGAAGGACAAGAATTCGAGCGTCAAGCTGATGGGCTTCGGTCACCGCGTGTACAAGAACTACGACCCGCGTGCCAAGCTGATGCGCGAAACCTGCCACGAGGTGCTGGCGGCCACCGGCCTGCACGACGATCCGCTGTTCAAGCTGGCGATGGCGCTGGAGAAGATCGCGCTGGAAGACGACTACTTCGTGTCGCGCAAGCTGTACCCGAACGTCGATTTCTACAGCGGCATCGTGCAGCGCGCACTGGGCATTCCGGTGAGCCTGTTCACCGCCATCTTTGCCCTGGCGCGCACGGTGGGTTGGATTGCGCAGCTCAACGAAATGATTGGCGACCCCGAATACAAGATCGGCCGCCCGCGGCAACTCTTCGTCGGCTCGCCGGCACGCGACGTGCAGCCGATCACGGCGCGCTAAAGTACGGCATTCCCGGCTTCGGCGGTCGGGCTGGCCACAGCTTCGATGGCATCGGCCGCATTGGCAGCATCTGCGTCCAGCGCGTCGTCTTCGGCCTTGAACAGCTGCCCGCGCACGCTGGCTCCGATGTCCATTTGCAGGTGGCGGTAGCGGATCGATCCACTGACGCTGGATTGCGACTGCAGATGCAGGCAGTGGTCGATGTCCATGTCGCCGATGACCGTGCCGTTGATGACGGCGTCGCCGCAACTCACCGTGCCTTCGATGCAGCCTTTTTCCGACAGCACCAAGAGCGCCAGCGGCTGGCCTTGCACGGCGCGGCCGATCAGGTTGCCGCTGACGCGGCCGTCGATGCGGATGCCGCTGGCGAAATAGAGGTCGCCCGTGATGTGCACGTCTTCGGCGATCAGGCTCGTGAGCTTGTGGGCCTGGATGGACGGGCGCTTGTTTGCGTTCTTGTCACGTCTGGCAAACATGTTCCGCGTTCGTCCGCTCAGCGCTTGCCGTTGACGGCCTTGCGGAAGAAGGTCACTTCTTCCTGGCAGGCATGCAGGCGCTGGTTGAGGGTGTCGATCTGGCGTTCCAGCTCCTGGCTGCGCGCCTGGGCCACGCGCAGCTGCAGCCGCGTGGTCGTCAAGTCGTGTTCCAGCGGCCGCGGGTCGCTCGCGGTGCTGTTCGGCAGCGCGGCTTGGGGTTGCCATGCGCCGGTGTGGTGGTGCCACCAGGCGTGGCTGGTGGCCGCACCGGCCGCCGACGCCGCCAGCAGTGCAGCGCCAGCGCCGGCCCACCTGCGGCGCGGTGAAACCGGCGCCAGCACAAGGCGGCTGCGGGCCAGGTCGGTCGGTGCCAGACGCCAGCGCCACATCAACATGCTGCGGCGTCGTTCAATGTCCCGCTCGCTGACCGGCTCGTTCCGCCAAGTAGTGGCGCGGGTCCGTCGCCTCGCCGCGCTTCAGCACCTCGAAGTGCAGGTGCGGGCCGGTGGACCGCCCGCTGTTGCCCACGGCCGCAATGCGGTCGCCTGGCGTGACGACATCGCCCACCTTCACGTGCAGCTCTGAGGCGTGGGCGTAGCGGGTGACCAGGCCATTGCCATGGTCGATCTCGACGACACGGCCGAAGTCGGCCTTGAATCCCGACCAAGTGACCACGCCACCTGCCGCAGCCTGGATGTCCGTGCCCGGCCTGGCCTTGAAGTCGATGCCGCCGTGGAAGGCGCGGCGGCCGGTGAGCGGGTCGTCGCGGTTGCCGAAGTGCGACACCACTTCGGCGCCGTCGATGGGCGCTCGGGTGGGCAGCCGCATCTGCACCAGGTTCTGCAGCGCGGCGGCATCGGATGTGCGGCTGATCTGCTGATCCAGATCGGCCAGCCGAACTTGCAGGGTGCCGATCAAGTCGTGCGCTTCAAGCTCCGGCAGCGGTGGCAACAGCGGCCCGCCGCGACCGGACTGGTTTGCAGAAACGGTTGCACCTGTCACAGGCTCCTTCACTGCAGCGGGCTCTGCCACACGCGCGGGGCCCAGGCGCTCGGCCAGTTGCCTCGCCTGGCTTTCGAGTTTGAACAGTCGCGCAGACAGCGCGCCCAGTTGCTCGACGGCAAAAGGCATCGACGGTGCTGCTGGCGGCGGCGCTGCCGCCGCGTCCCAGCGTGTCACCCAGTGGCCCAGGCCGAAGCCCGTTGCCAGCAGCACGCATGCGGCCAGCGCAGCACCCAGCAGCAGCGCAGTCAGCGAAAGCGTCCGCAGTCGCGACCCGCTGTTCGAGCCAGCGGCAATCATCACAAAAGACATCGGGTTTCCTTGGCGCGGTCGGGCTGCAGAGGCTGCGGTAGCGGCCTCGGGCATCGTATGAGCGCGGGCAGCCCGAAGGCTGTGAACAGCGGCAACGCTTTGTTTGTTTGCGCCGCGCTTCGGGTGCAAGTGCAAACGGCTTCGTTCAGGCCGGCGACGCGGCTTCCAGGCGCAATTGGACGGCGGCAATGCTGCTGCTGCCGGGGGTGCCAAGGCGCGCTGCCGCAACGCCGCGGTTGACCAGGTGCCTGTGCATCTGCTGACCGCGTTGGGCGGTCAGTTGCGCACTGGCGGTTGCATTGCCAGCTGCACCGTCGGGCGCTGCCAGCAGCGGCAGCCGCATCGCCGGCACGCGGCGCATGCTCTCGGCCACCTTGTCCAGCACGGCAGCCAGTGCCGGCTTGACGCGGCTGCGTCCTGCGTCGAAGCAGAATTCCAGCGGCACATCGACCGTGACAGCACCGTCGCTGCGCTGCGCGATGCGCACTGGCGTGTCCTTGAACCACGACTGCAGCCACTGCCGCTCGACATCCAGCGCAGCCGGCGCGGCAGCACGCTGGTCGGCCCTTGGGGCCGGGCCCGTGCCACTTGGCGGCGCCACACTGGTGCAGGCGCACAGCAGCCCCGCCGCCATGCAGCCTGCCGCATAGGCATTCCATTGGCGCCGGTGCATGCCGTGCATCGTCTCAAGCATCCAGGAAGCCGAGGTTGCGCGCGCTGGCATCGAAGTTCGCCAGGTTGGGGAAGATGTCCAGGGTCTGCGCGTCGGACAGCCCCATCCAGCGGCCCAGCGTGGCGCCCAGTTGGTCCACCGACGTGGTGGGCAGCAGCGAGCCGTTGCCCAGCTGGTCGGGACTGCCGTCGAAATTGTTGTTGTTGGTGTTCTTGACCGACAAGGTGGGGAAGCGGCCATACAGGTCGCCGCCGCGCACCGCCCCGCCCATCACGAAGTGGTGGCTGCCCCAGCCGTGGTCGGTGCCGTCGCCATTGCTGGTGAAGGTGCGGCCGAAGTCGCTGGCGCTGAAGGTGGTGACGTTGTTGCGCGCACCCAGACCACCGAGCGTGGTGTCGAAGTACTGCAGCGCTTGCGCCACGCGGGCCATCAGGTCGGCCTGGTTGCGGTTCTGCAGGTCATGCGTGTCGAAGCCGCCGACGCTGACGAAGAACACCTGCCGCCGCGTGCCGCTGGTGCCGCGCAAACCGGCGTCGATCAGCCGCGCCACGATCTGCATCTGCTGCGCCAGCGCGTTGGGGGCTTGCGCGCCGGTCAGTGGGTTGTCGTAGCGCAGTTTGGGGTCGTTGTTGGCGACATAGTTGCCCGTGGCCGGTGCGGTGCCAAAGGCTGGGTCGCTGGGCGCGCGCAGCGCCGTGCGCAGGATTTGTTCAGCGTCGATCGCGCGGCGCGCCACGGCAGCCAGATCGGCGTCAAAAGGGTGGCCATTGCGCACGCTGGTGGCCAGGCGCTGCAGGCTGGCGCCGATGGTGGCAGAACCGAAGACACGGCCCGCCGTGTCCACGCCCAAGGGAATCGCGCCCGTGGTGTTGACCTGGTACTGCCGCACCTGGTCACCCGCCAGCCAGACCGCATTGCCGGTGGCGGAAATGGCGGTGAAGGCAGGGCGCGCGTTCTGCGCCGCGACCATGTCCCCCATGCGCCCGCCCCAGCCCAGCGTGGTGCCTTCGGGGCCCAGGGCTTGCCAGGTGTTCTGCTGGTCGTTGTGCGAAAACAGCCGTGATGGACGCGGATAGGTGGCGGTGGCGTACTGGGCCTTGGTGGTGGGCAGGATCAGCGGCCCGATGTTGGGCAGCACGGCCAAGCGTCGGTCGCTGTTGAAGAGCGTCTGCAGGCTGGCCAGCAGTGGGTGCAGCGCATAGCTTCGGCCCTGCGTGTTGAGGGGTGTGATCGGCAGCACACCGCCCAGCCGCGCCGGTGAGGCGACAGCCGCCGTGCCGTCGGCCAGCGTGCCCACAGCGCGCAGAGCAATCGGGTCGGGGGCCTGGTTGCGCGTGGTCTGGTAGGCCGACCAGGACGCTGCGTCCGTGGGCAGCACCATGTTGAAGCTGTCGTTGCCGCCAAAGAAGAACAGGCAGACCAGCGCGCGGTAGTCGCTTTGGGTCTGCGCGGCGGCCGAGCCCAGTGCGGCCAGGTTCAGCGCCAGCGGCGTGGCTGCGCTGCCGAGCAGCGCCGACATCGCACTGGCCTGGCGCAGAAACAGGCGGCGGGATTGATTCTTGAAGTGGTGCATGGTGGGCCTTGCGGTTACTTCTGGGCCAGGAATTCGGGCGCTGCCAATGTCAGCAGCAAAGCCGCGTTGACGCGGTTGCGCAGCGCCGCATTCACAGCCGCCTGGTTGCTGCCGGTGGCGTTGAGCGGCGGCACCACGACCGAATTGATGTTGTTGATGAGCTCGGTGCGCAGCGCCGTGCTGGCCTGGCCATACAGCAGCTTCTGCAGCACGCGGTCGGCCAGCGCTTCGGGCTGCGCCGCCAGGCCCATCTCCAACTGCCAGTCGCGCTGCAGGTCGCGGCGGTTCAGCACCACGGCATTGACGGTGCCGTTGAAGGCGCCGACGCCGGACGTGAGGTTGTCGCGCATGAAGTTGACCCAGCCCGAGACGCTGGTTTCGTTGAGCAGCTGCATCTCGGGCGCCACCATGCCGGCCGCCGCCGTGGTGCTGCCCGGTGCCACATAAGCTGGGCGGTAGAAGTTGAATACCGAAGGCGCGCGCAACGGCGTCTGCCCCAGCGACGCAGCCGGGTTGTCGGTATTGCCCACGCGCCAGCGGCCGGTGTCGGACGTGTGCTGGAAGGCGCGCAGGTAGGCCGACAGCCGCAACACGGGTTCGCGCAGCTTGCCGGTGGTGTTGTTGTTCAGGAGCCGCGCATCGGGGTGTGTGTAGATGGCCTTGAGGACAGACTTCATGTCGCCGCGCACACCGGCGCCGTTGTCGTTGAAGACCGCAGCCACCGCCAGCACGTAGGCCGGGCTCGGGTTGCTGGACACCAGGCGCTGGATGAGCTGGCGTGATATGAACGGCGCGACATTGGGGTGGTTGGCCAGCGTGTCCAGTGCGATGCGCAGGTCACCCACCGGGTCGGCGACGGCTTGCGGGGAAATGGTCACGCCGAGAAAGCTCTTCCCCTCGGTGCTGTGGTACTGCGGGTACGCCACCATCGGCTTGAAAGCGCGGTCGGGGTCGGACACGCCGCCGGAGCTGCCGTTCAAAAAACAGTTGTTGGCGGGCGCCGCCGGGCAGGCCCAGCTGAAGCCGGTGAAGACCCGCGCCAGGCCGCCCACGTCGTCGGGGCCATACGTTTCCACCGTGCGGCCGTTGACGAGCAGCGGCGTGCCGTCGGGGTTCAGGCGCACCAGGCCAATCGAGAACAGTTGCATCGATTCACGCGCAAAGTTCTGGTCGGGCACCCGGCCGGTGACGAGGTCGGCCTTCTGGTTGCGCAGGTGCGACAGGTAGCGCCCCATCAGCGGGTGCAGCGCCACGGCTTCCAGCAGTTCACGGTAGGTGGTCAGGCCCTTGTCGCCCAGCATGTCCAGCCAGGCGGCCATGGCGCGCGGTTCATTGCCCACCGCACCGTCCAGCGCCGAGATGACGAAGATTTGCGACAGCGCAAACACGGCGCGCTGGCGCATCTGGTCGGGGCCGTTCAAGGCCTGCTGCCAGAAGCTTTCCCAGACCTGTTCCTGGTTGGCGCTGGCCGTGGGTGTGACGAGCTTGATGGCGGCGTCGGCCGCTTCCCAATACGCGCGGTGCGATGTGGCGGGCAGCGCAAATTGGCCGTCGAGCCAGCCGATGTAGCCGTACTTCATCACCGGGTCGGTGTCGCTGCCAGTCGGGCCGAAGGTAGCCTGCGTCAGGAAGCGCGCCGCTTCCATGGCGGTGGCCGGGCGTTTGGTGGACGGCGTGCCGGGGTTGATCGCTCCGATCGGGCTGATCACCGTCTGCGCCACGCTCACGCCGCTGCCGCAGGCGGCGGCCAGAAGCAGCCCCATCGACAGCCTGCGCCAAGGTGCAGGCCGATCCATCGGCGCGGGGCCAGCGTGGTTCTGTTTCAAGGCGCGCTCCAGGTGCAAGACATTCCCGAGCATCGCCTGCTCCGGCCTGCACAAGCAAGCGCTGCTACACCTGTACACAACCGTGTCTGCTTTGTGGCGGACTTGCGGGCGGGCACTATCCTGCGCGGCCATGCCCGAACCCGCCTTGCCGCCCACCATCAGTGCGGCCGACTTCGATACGCTGCACGACGATCTGCCCGCCTGGCGTGGCGTGGTCGAGTCGTTGGCGGCAGCGCACTCCGCAGAGCCGGTGGTGCAGATGGCCACCGGCACCGTGCTGGTCGCACTGCTGGGCCGCACGCTGGCGCTGAAGCTGTACCCACCTTTCCTGCGCGACCACTTTGAATTCGAGTGCGCCATGCTCTTGCGCGTGGGCGGGCGCTTGCAGGTGCCCACGCCGACGCTGTTGAAAACCGGCGAACGTGAAGGCTGGCCCTGGCTGCTGATGTCGCAGCTGTCGGGCGAGCCCCTCAATGCCGTCTGGCCGGCGTTGAGCGAGCCCGCCAAGTGCGCGCTGCTGTCCACGCTGGGCGCGCTGGCGGCCGAGGTGCACGCCTTTCCCGTGGCCGACATGGCCCGCCACGCGCCGGTGTGGGCCGACTTCCTGGCCGCGCAGCGCGCGCGCTGCCGCAGCCGCCAGCAACGCACCGGCCTGCCGCCGCATCTGCTGCAGCAACTGGATGCCTTCGTGCAGGGCGAAGTTCACGACGGCCCGACCGTCATCCTCACCGGCGAGTACACGCCGATGAACCTGCTGGCCCGCCATGGCCGCCTGTGCGGCATGTTCGACTTTGGTGACGGCCTGGTCGGCCCGCGCGAATACGACTGGCTCGGTCCGATGGCGTTCCTGGCCTCGGGCCACGCCAACCGCTGCCGGGCCTTCCTGAACGGCTATGGCGTTGTGCTCGATGCCAGGCAGCGGCTGGCGCTGCTGCGGCTGCTGCTGCTGCACCGCTACAGCAACCTCAAGGCGCAGGTCGCCCTGCCGGGCTGGCAGGAGGCGGAAAGCTTCGCGGCGCTGGCTGAGCTGCTCTGGCCATGATGGGCGGCGCGGCAACCACCCTGACCTGGGGCTTCAGCCGCTCAAGCCGCAGCTTCCAGCCCGCTGGCAAAGTGCGCCCGCATCAGCCGAGACGCAGCCGCCGCGTCGCGCGCTTCGATGGCCGCCATCAGCGCCCGGTGTTCGGCCAGCGATTCCGCCAGTCGGCCGCGCTTGAACAGCGAATGGTGGCGGTTGAGCTTCATCACCTTGCGCAGGTCGGCCACCATCTGCAGCGCCCAGCGGTTGCCCGCCTGCTGCAGCAGTGTCATGTGGAACTGCTCGTTGACCGCGAAGAAACTGTCGCGGTGGCGCGCCTGCTTTTCCAGCTGCGCGTGCAGGCCAGCCAGCTCAGTGCGCTGCACGGCGGTGGCGTGGGCGGCCACCTGGCCGGCGGCGTCACTTTCCAGCAAAGCCAGCAGGTGATAGACCTGCGCCACATCGTCGCGCGACATCTCGGTGACGTAAGCGCCGCGGCGCAACTTCATCGTCACCAGGCCTTCGGCGGCCAGCACCTTCAGCGCTTCGCGCAGCGGCGTGCGGCTGATGCCGTATTCGCTGGACAGCTTCATCTCGTCCACCCAGCTGCCGGGCTCAAGTTCACGCGCAAAAATCTGCTGGCGCAGGCGCTCGGCCACGTCCTGGTAGAGGGCGCGGCGGGCCAGCGGCTTGTGGCTGGTGTCAGTGGCCAAGGGCGTGTTCCAAGGGCGCTTTTCTGTCAGCATGGAGAAGACTTTTGAATTTATAATTATGCATAATGCCGACGGGGCAGCAAGCCCGATCAGAGCGCGCTTGCAAAAGGCACCATCCCGTGACCCGCGATTCCAGGGACCATCACCATGACCAGCCGCACCGGCGCAGAGCCGTTCAAGACCGCCACGCTCGACCAGTGGCAGCAGGCTGCTGCCAAGTCCGCACCCGGTGGCGATGTGGCGGCGCTGGACTGGACCACGCCAGAAGGCATCCGTGTCAAGCCGCTGTACACCGCAGCCGACACAGCAGCGCTGCCGCACACGCACACGCTGCCCGGTTTTGAGCCCTTCTTGCGCGGCCCGCAAGCCACCATGTACGCGGTGCGGCCGTGGACCATTCGTCAGTACGCGGGTTTCTCGACCGCCGAGGACAGCAACGCCTTCTACCGCCAGGCGCTGGCCGGTGGCGCGCAAGGTGTCAGTGTGGCCTTCGACCTGGCCACGCACCGCGGCTACGACAGCGACCACCCGCGTGTCAGCGGTGACGTGGGCAAGGCGGGTGTGGCCATCGACAGCGTCGAGGACATGAAGATCCTCTTCGACGGCATCCCGCTGGACACCGTCAGCGTCAGCATGACGATGAACGGCGCCGTGCTGCCGGTGCTGGCCGGCTACGTGGTGGCGGCCGAAGAGCAGGGGGTTTCGCAAGCGCGCTTGAGCGGCACGATCCAGAACGACATCCTCAAGGAGTTCATGGTTCGCAACACCTACATCTACCCGCCAGAGCCCAGCATGCGCATCGTGGCCGACATCATCGACTACACCGCGCGCTGCATGCCGAAGTTCAATTCGATCAGCATCAGCGGATATCACATGCAGGAAGCCGGCGCCAACCAGGCGCTGGAACTGGCGCTGACGCTGGCCGACGGCAAGGAATACGTGCAGGTGGCCATCAACAAGGGTCTGGACGTTGACGCCTTTGCCGGCCGCCTGAGCTTCTTCTGGGCCATCGGCATGAATTTCTATCTGGAGATCGCCAAGATGCGCGCCGCGCGGCTCTTGTGGACGCGCATCATGAAAGGCTTCAACGCACAGCAGCCGAAGAGCCTGATGCTGCGCACCCACTGCCAGACCAGCGGCTGGAGCCTGACCGAGCAGGACCCCTACAACAACATCGTGCGCACCACCGTTGAAGCCATGGCTGCCGTGTTTGGTGGCACGCAAAGCCTGCACACCAACAGCTTTGACGAAGCCATCGCGCTGCCCACCGAATTCAGCGCCCGCATTGCGCGCAACACGCAACTCATCGTGCAGGAAGAGACTCACATCACGAGCGTGGTGGACCCGTGGGCTGGCAGCTACATGATGGAGAGCCTGACCCAAGAGATGGCCGACAAGGCCTGGGCCATCATTGAAGAAGTCGATGCCATGGGCGGCATGACGAAGGCCGTGGACAGCGGCTGGGCCAAGCTCAAGATCGAGGCCAGCGCGGCCGAGAAGCAGGCCCGCATCGACGCCGGCAAGGACGTGATCGTCGGCGTCAACAAGTACAAGCTGGCCAAGCCCGACGCCATCGAGACCCGCGACGTGGACAACGTCAAGGTGCGCGTTGGGCAGGTGGCTCGGCTGCAGCAGATTCGCGCCACGCGCGACGGCGCCCGGGTGCTGGCCACGCTGGCCGCGCTGACTGCCGCCGCGCAAGCTGGCAAAGGCGGCGATGGCGGCAACCTGCTGGCCCTGAGCATCGACGCCATGCGTGCGCGGGCCACGGTGGGCGAGGTGAGCGACGCACTGGAAAAAGTCTTCGGACGCCACCGCGCCGACATCATGAAGGTGACCGGTGTGTACGCTGCCGAGTACATGAACAACGACGATTCCGCCGAAGGTTGGGACAAGCTCAAAGCCGAGATCGCCGACTTCGGCGTGCAGCAGGGCCGCCGCCCGCGCGTGATGATTGCCAAGCTGGGCCAGGACGGCCACGACCGCGGCGCCAAGGTGGTGGCCACGGCCTTCGCCGACCTGGGTTACGACGTCGACATCGGCCCGCTCTTCCAGACGCCTGAAGAGTGCGCGCGCCAGGCGATTGAAAACGATGTGCACGCGGTGGGCGTCAGCACGCTGGCCGCCGGCCACAAGACGCTGGTGCCGGCGATCATCGCCGCGCTGAAGGCGCAGGGCGCCCACGACATCATCGTCTTCGTCGGTGGCGTGATTCCGCAGCAGGACTACGAGTTTCTGTACGCGGCCGGCGTGAAGGGCATCTACGGTCCGGGCACGCCGATACCGGTGAGTGCCAAGGATGTGCTCGAACGGATCAAGGCCCAGATCAGCGCGCCGGCTGCCTGAACGTGGTGTCGGCATCCGATGCAGGCCTGTCGCTGCAACCCGTGGCAGCGGCCGACTTCGAGGCGCTGCTGGCGCTGCGCATCCGCGCCATGCAGCCGAGCCTTGAAGCGCTGGGCCGTTTCGACCCGCAGCGCGCGCGTGAACGCTTCGCCAGCATCTTCGCGTCCGAGCACATGCACCACATCGTGCAAGGCGGGCTGCGCGTGGGCTGCGTCACGCTGCGGGCCAAGCCCGGTGTGCTGCGCATGGACCACCTCTACATCGAACCCGCCGCACAAGGCCACGGTATTGGGGCCTGGGTGATGGACTGGGCCTGTGCGCTGGCCGACTTGCGCCAGCATGCGCTTGAGCTTGCCGCGCTGCAGGGCAGCGACGCCAACCGCTTCTATCAACGCCATGGTCTGGTGGAAGTCAGCCGCAGCGACTTCGACATCGAGTACCGCCGTGTGCCAGCTGCCAACCCGCTGGACGTGGTGCGCGCTTTGTGGCGGCACTTTCAGGCCCGCGACTGGGCGGCAGCGCGGGCGCTGGTGCACGAGGACGCTGCCATCGACTGGCCGGCCACTGGCGAACGTCTGGTGGGCGCCGACGTGTTCATCCGCGCCAATGCTCAATACCCCGAAGGCTGGCGGGTCCACCTGCTGCAACTGGCCGCACTGCAAGACGGACGTGTCATGTCCGCAGTGCGCGTGGACCACCCGCCGGGCAGCTTCCTGGCGCAGTCGGTCTTCCGCGTGCGCGACGGCCGCATCAAGGGCGGTGAAGAACTGTGGGCGACTTGTGAAGCGCCGCCCGCCTGGCGTGCACCGCAGCATCTGCCTGGTTTGCAGCGCCTGGGCTTGTGGCAACCCGCCGCATGACCACCGAATGGCCGCTGCATGATCGACGCATGACCGCAGAAGACCAGGCGCTTGCCGACGCCGTGCTCGGTGCGCCCAGCGCAGCGCAGCGGCGTGCGATGGCCAAGGCCATCACGCTGCTGGAATCCACCCGCGCCGACCACCGCGTGCGTGCTGACCAGTTGCTCAACAAGCTGCTGCCCGCCACCGGCAAGTCTTTTCGCCTGGGCTTGAGCGGCGTGCCGGGTGTGGGCAAGAGCACTTTCATCGAAGCGCTGGGCCTTTACCTCATCGGGCTGGGCCACCGCGTGGCCGTGCTGGCGGTAGACCCCAGCAGCAGCGTCAGCGGCGGCAGCATCCTCGGCGACAAGACGCGCATGGAGCGGCTGAGCATGCACGAGCAGGCCTACATCCGGCCCAGCCCCGCCAGCGGCACGCTGGGTGGCGTGACTGAGAAGACGCGTGAAGCGCTGCTGGTGTGTGAAGCGGCGGGGCACGACATCGTCATCGTCGAAACCGTGGGCGTGGGCCAGAGCGAAACAGCGGTCTCGCAGATGACCGACATGTTCGTGCTGCTGCAACTGCCCAATGCGGGTGACGACTTGCAGGCCATCAAGAAGGGTGTGATGGAGCTGGCCGATTTGGTGGTTATCAACAAGGCCGACCTGGACGAAGCCGCTGCCACCCGGGCCCGCGTGCAGATCGGCAGCGCCATGCACTTTGTGGGGCCTCACAGCCACAGCAGCACGCAGGTCTTGCAGTTGAGTGCGCTGAAGGGCACCGGCCTGCCCGAGTTCTGGAAAGCGGTGGATGACTTCCGAGTTGCCCAACGCCAGACCGGCGCCTTCGACGAGCGCCGCCACGCGCAGGACCAGGCCTGGATGTGGGAACGCATCGAAGCCGGCCTGCGCCAGCGCTTCCAGCAGCACCCGGCCGTGCAGCAAGCCTTGCCGGCGCTGGCAGAGCAGGTGCGGAGCGGCCATGTGCCCGCTTCGGTGGCCGCCCGCCAGCTGCTGGACTTGATGGATTGAACGAGAAGGAAAGCCCCATGCAGGACATCATTGAACGCCTTGAACACAAACGCGCCGCAGCCCGCCAGGGTGGCGGCGTCAAGCGCATCGCCGCCCAACACGCCCAGGGCAAGCTCACGGCGCGTGAGCGGCTGGAGCTGCTGCTGGACGAAGGCACCTACGAAGAATGGGACATGTTTGTGGAGCACCGGTGCACCGACTTCGGCATGCAGGACAACAAGGTGCCCGGCGACGGCGTGGTCACCGGCTACGGCATGATCAACGGCCGCCTGGTCTTCGTCTATAGCCAGGACTTCACCGTCTTTGGCGGGGCGCTCAGCGAAGCCCACGCCGAGAAGATCTGCAAGGTGATGGACCAGGCCATGAAGGTGGGCGCGCCGGTCATTGGCTTGAGCGACAGCGGTGGCGCACGCATCCAGGAAGGGGTCGCTTCACTGGGCGGTTATGCCGAAGTTTTCCAGCGCAACGTCATGGCCAGTGGCGTCATCCCGCAGATCAGCATGATCATGGGGCCGTGTGCCGGCGGCGCGGTGTATTCGCCGGCCATGACCGACTTCATCTTCATGGTGAAAGACAGCAGCTACATGTTCGTCACCGGCCCCGAGGTGGTGAAGACGGTGACGCACGAAGAAGTGACGGCCGAAGAGCTGGGCGGTGCCAGCGCCCACACGACGAAGAGCGGTGTCGCCGACCTGGCCTTCGAGAACGATGTCGAAGCGCTGCTGATGCTGCGCCGCTTCTTCAACTACCTGCCGCTGAACAACCGCGACGGCGTGCCGGTGCGCCCGAGTGGTGACCCGCCGGAACGGTTGGACATGAGCCTGGACACGCTGGTCCCGGAAAACTCCAGCAAGCCTTACGACATCAAGGAACTGATCCTGAAGACGGTGGACGACGGCGACTTCTTTGAATTGCAGCCCGAGCACGCCAGGAACATCGTCATCGGCATGGCGCGCATGGCCGGGCGCACGGTGGGCATCGTGGCCAACAACCCGCAGGTGCTGGCCGGTTGCCTGGACATCAAGAGCAGCATCAAGGCCGCACGCTTCGTGCGCTTCTGCGACGCCTTCAGCATCCCCGTCATCACCTTCGTCGACGTGCCCGGCTTCATGCCCGGCACGGCGCAGGAATACGGCGGCATCATCAAGCACGGCGCCAAGCTGCTGTACGCCTATGCCGAGTGCACGGTGCCCAAGGTGACGGTGATCACGCGCAAGGCCTACGGCGGCGCCTACGACGTGATGGCGTCCAAACACTTGCGCGGTGACGTCAACTTTGCCTGGCCGCATGCCGAGATTGCGGTGATGGGGGCGAAGGGCGCGGTGGAGATCATCTTCCGCGAAGACAAGAGCGACCCAGCCAAGCTGGCGGCGCGCGAGGCCGAGTACAAGGCCCGCTTCGCCAACCCTTTTGTGGCCGGCGCACGCGGCTTCATCGACGACGTGATCCAGCCGCATGAAACGCGCAAGCGCATCTGCCGGTCATTGGCAATGTTGAAGGACAAGAAGCTTGGCAACCCGTGGCGCAAGCACGGCAACATTCCCCTCTGAAGGCGCCATCATGTTCAAGAAAATCCTGATCGCCAACCGCGGGGAAATCGCCTGCCGCGTCATCAAGACGGCGCGCAAGATGGGCATTGCCACCGTGGCCGTGTACTCCGAAGCCGACAAGGATGCGCGCCATGTTGAACTGGCGGATGAATCCGTGTTGCTGGGCCCGGCCCCATCACGCGAGAGCTATCTGGCCGCCGACAAGATCATCGCGGCGTGCAAGTCCACGGGTGCCGAGGCCGTGCACCCCGGCTATGGCTTCCTGAGCGAAAACGAAGACTTCGCGCGCCGCGTGGAAGAAGCAGGCATCGTCTTCATCGGCCCCAAGCACGCCAGCATTGCCGCCATGGGCGACAAGATCGCGTCGAAGAAGCTGGCGAACGCTGCGAAAGTGAACACCATCCCGGGTTGGAACGAGGCCATCGGCTCGCCCGAGCAGGCGGTGCAGATTGCCAAGGACATCGGCTACCCCGTCATGATCAAGGCCAGCGCCGGTGGGGGTGGAAAGGGCCTGCGCGTGGCCTTCAACGACAAGGAGGCATTTGAAGGCTTCAGCAGCTGCCGCAACGAAGCCAAGAACAGCTTCGGCGACGACCGTGTCTTCATCGAGAAGTTTGTCGAAAGCCCGCGCCACATCGAAATCCAGGTGCTGGGCGACTCTCAAGGCCACGTGGTTTATCTGCACGAACGCGAATGCAGCATCCAGCGACGGCACCAGAAGGTGATTGAAGAGGCGCCTTCGCCCTTCATCAGCGACACCACCCGCAAGGCCATGGGCGAACAGGCCGTGGCATTGGCCAGGGCGGTCAATTATCAGAGCGCGGGCACGGTGGAATTTGTGGTCGGCAAGGACCAGAGCTTCTTCTTCCTGGAGATGAACACGCGGCTGCAAGTGGAACACCCGGTGACGGAGTGCATCACGGGGCTGGACCTGGTGGAACTGATGATCCGCGTCGCGGCGGGTGAGCCGTTGCCCTTCACGCAAGACCAGATTCCGCGTCAGGGTTGGGCGATGGAATGCCGCATCAACGCCGAAGACCCATTCCGCAACTTCCTGCCATCCACCGGGCGCTTGGTGCGTTATGCACCGCCGTCACTGACGATGGAAGCCGCCGCACCCGTGCCGCCAAATGGTGGCGTCCGCGTGGACACCGGTGTCGTCGAAGGTGGCGAAATCCCGATGCACTACGACTCGATGATCGCCAAGCTCATCGTGCATGGCCGCGACCGCGCCGACGCGATTGCCAGGATGCGCGACGCGCTCAACAGCTTTGTCATCCGCGGCATCAGCAGCAACATTCCGTTCCAGGCCGCGCTGCTGGCGCACCCGAAATTTGCGGCTGGTGATTTCAATACCGGCTTTATCGCCGAACACTTCGGCAAGGGCTTTAGCGCCGCCGACGTGCCGCATGACGACCCGCTATTCCTGGTGGCCTTGGCCGCATTCGTGCGCCGCAAGGCGCGCGAACGCTCGGCAGGCATCAGCGGCCAGTTGCCGGGCCACGGCGTGAAGGCGCTGCCCGACCTGGTGGTGGTGGTGCTGGGTGCGGCCGGTGCGCAGGAACACCACGCCGTGCACATCGACGAATTCCATCCGGTGTCGGGCAAGTCCGACGTGATCATCGCTGAGCGCCACTTCGCCATCCAGAGCACCACGAAGCTCGGCGAGGTGCTGATGGTGGGCACCTGCAACGGCAAGCCCTTCACGGCGCAGGTAGAAGGCAGCGGCGTGAAAAACCCGTTGGGCATCCGCGTGTCGCACAACGGCAGCCAGATCGACACGCTGGTGTTGCTTCCGCGCGCGGCAGAGCTGTACAGGCTGATGCCGCACAAGGCGCCACCGGACTTGAGCAAATTTCTGCTGTCGCCGATGCCGGGGCTGTTGGCGCAGGTCAGCGTGTTACCCGGGCAGAAGGTGCTGGCGGGCGAGCGGCTGGCGGTGATTGAGGCGATGAAGATGGAGAACATCCTCACCGCCACGCAGGACGGCACCGTGGGCGAGGTGCTGGCGAAGCCGGGCGAGAGCCTGGCCGTGGACCAGCCGATCCTGAGCTTTGCCTGATGGATCGCATCCGGGTAGTCACCAAGGGCGCTTACCCCGACGCTGTCATGGTCAGGACAGCTCAGGGCACTACAGTCGCGGGTTGGCGCTGCGCCGGTTTGCAGGCCTGAGCCCGCGAAACATGATCCCCTCCGACATCATTCTGGAAACACGTGGCCTCACCAAGGAGTTCAAGGGCTTCGTGGCAGTTGATCGCGTGGACCTGCGCGTTCGCCGCGGCAGCATCCACGCGCTGATCGGTCCCAATGGCGCGGGCAAGACCACCTGCTTCAACCTGCTGACGAAGTTCCTCTCGCCGACGGCGGGGACGATTCTCTTCAACGGCACGGACATCACTGGCGAGGCACCGGCCCACATCGCGCGGCGCGGCATCATCCGGTCATTCCAGATTTCCGCTGTCTTCCCCCACCTGAGCGTGCTGGAAAACGTGCGCGTGGCGCTGCAGCGCAAGCTCGGCACGTCCTTCCACTTCTGGCGTGCTGAAAGCAGCTTGCACACGCTGGACGCGCGGGCGCATGAACTGTTGGCGGCGGTGGATCTGGCCAGCTACGCCTTGATCCCGGCGGTGGAACTGAGCTACGGCCGCAAGCGGGCGCTGGAGATTGCCACCACGCTGGCGATGGAGCCCGAACTGATGCTGCTGGACGAACCCACGCAGGGCATGGGCCTGGAAGATGTGGACCGCATCCGCCAGCTCATCAAGAAGGTGGCGGCCAACCGGACTGTGCTGATGGTGGAACACAACATGAGCGTGGTGGCCAGCATCGCCGACACCATCACCGTGCTGCAGCGAGGCGCTACGCTGGCCGAAGGGCCTTACGCTGAGGTGTCGAAGAACCCGGCCGTGATCGAGGCCTACATGGGCAGTGCGGACGCCGAGTTGAAGGGTGCGCACTGAGATGGCCGCGATGCTCGAAGTGCGCGACCTGCACGCCTGGTACGGCGAATCGCACGTGCTGCACGGCGTCAACTTCGACGTCCAGGAAGGCGAGGTCGTGACGCTCCTGGGCCGCAACGGCGCCGGGCGCACCAGCACGCTGCGCGCCATCATGGGCTTGACCGGCAGCCGCAAGGGGTCGATCCGCGTCCACGGCACCGAGGTGGTGGCCATGGCCACGCACCGCATCGCGCGCCTGGGCATTGGCTACTGCCCCGAAGAGCGCGGCATCTTCTCGAGCCTGTCGGCGCATGAAAACCTGATGCTGCCGCCGCCGCTGAATGAAGGCGGCATGAGCGTGGAACAAATCCACACCATGTTTCCGAACCTCAAGGAACGTGCCAACAGCCAGGGCACCCGGCTGTCGGGCGGTGAACAGCAGATGCTGGCGGTGGCGCGCATCCTGCGCACCGGCGCGCGTCTCTTGCTGCTGGACGAGATCTCCGAAGGCCTGGCCCCGGTGATCGTGCAGAAGCTTGGCGCAATGGTGCTGGCGCTGCGCAAACAAGGCTACACGGTGGTGATGGTGGAGCAGAACTTCCGTTTCGCCGCCCCCCTGGCCGACCGCTTCTTCGTCATGGAGCACGGCCGCATCCTGCAGGAATTTACACAGGCGCAGCTGCCTGCCAACACCGAGCGGCTGCACGAGTACCTGGGCGTCTGAAACAGGTCCGCCCATTTCAAACTTTCATTCCCCTGCACGCATTCCACATACCCGATGGAGACACCCCTCATGAAACTCAAGAAGACCGCTGCCGCCTGCACCTTGGCCTGCGCCGCCATGCTCGGCGCTGCTGTCCCCGCCCACGCCCAGATTTCGGGTGACGTCATCCGCATCGGGCTGATCACGGACATGGCCAGCCTCTACGCCGACATCGACGGCCCAGCCGGCGCCGACGCCATCCGCATGGCCATTGCCGACATGGGCGGCGCCATCAACGGCAAGAAGATCGAGCTCGTCGTGGCCGACCACCAGAACAAGCCCGACATTGCCGCTGCCAAGGCGCGTGAATGGTTCGACACCCAGGGCCTGGACATGCTGATCGGCGGCACCAGTTCCGGCACCAACCTGGCCATGGCCAAGATCGCGCTGGAAAAGAAGAAACCCTTCATCGCCATCGGCGCGGCCACGTCGGCGCTGACCAACGAACAGTGCACGCCCTACACCGTGCACTACGCCTACGACACCGTGGCGCTGGCCAAGGGCACCGGCAACGCGGTGGTCAAGGCAGGCGGCAAGAGCTGGTACTTCCTGACCGCCGACTACGCCTTTGGCGCGCAGTTGCAGAACGACACCTCGGCCGTCGTCAAGGCGGCGGGCGGCACCATCGTCGGGTCGGTCAAGCACCCCTTGAGCGCCAGCGACTTTTCGTCCTTCCTGTTGCAGGCGCAGTCCAGCAAGGCGCAGATCCTCGGCCTGGCGAATGCGGGTGGCGACACCATCAACGCCATCAAGGCGGCGAATGAGTTCGGCATCACGAAGACGATGAAGCTGGCCGGTTTGCTGATGTTCATCAACGACATCCATTCGCTGGGCCTGAAGGCCACGCAGGGCATGTACCTGACGGACAGCTGGTACTGGAACCGCGACGCTGACGCCCGCGCCTGGAGCCGCCGCTTCTTTGAAAAGCAGAAGCGCATGCCGTCGTCGATCCAGGCCGCTGACTACTCGGCCACCATGCAGTACCTGGCCGCCGTGAAGGCGGTGGGCAGCGACGACGCCGACAAGGTGCTGGCGCACATGCGCAAGACCAAGATCAACGACATGTTTGCCAAGGGCGGCTACATCCGTGAAGACGGCCGCATGGTGCACGACATGTACCTGATGCAGGTGAAGGCGCCCAGCGAATCCACCGAACCCTGGGACTATTACAAGGTGGTCGAGACCTTCAAGGGCGAAACCGCCTGGACGACCAGGGCCGAATCCAAGTGCGCGCTCTGGAAGTGATGGCAATCCCGGTCTTGATCGCCAGCTGAACCGCGATGGAAATCTTCGGCATCCCGATGCAGGCCTTCGCCGGCCAGCTCATGTTGGGCCTGGTGAATGGCTCTTTCTACGCCATGCTCAGCCTGGGCCTGGCGGTGATTTTCGGCTTGCTGGGGATCGTCAATTTCGCGCATGGCGCGCTGTACATGGTGGGCGCTTATGTGGCCTGGGCAAGCCTTGAATATTTCGGGCTGAATTACTGGGCGGCGCTGGTGCTGGCGCCGTTGGCAGTGGGGGCGCTGGGCGCGCTGCTGGAACGCACGCTGCTCAAGCCCCTGTACCGAATCGACCCCATCTATGGCCTCTTGCTGACCTTTGGCCTGGCCCTGATTTTTGAAGGCCTGTTCCGCGAACGCATCTGCGACACGGGCCAGCAGTACCCGGAGCCCGACATGCTGCAAGGCGCCACCAACCTCGGCTTCATGGTGCTGCCCAACTACCGGGCCTGGGTGGTGGTGGCGTCGCTCACCGTGTGCCTTTCCACCTGGTTCCTGATCGAGAAAACACGCCTGGGCGCGACGCTGCGGGCCGGCACTGAAAACCCGCAACTGGTGCAGGCCTTCGGCATCAACGTGCCGGTGATGGTGACGCTGACCTACGCCGGCGGTGCGGCGCTGGCGGCCTTTGCCGGTGTGCTGGCGGCGCCGGTGATCCAGATCACGCCGCTGATGGGCAGCAACCTCATCATCATCGTCTTTGCGGTGGTGGTGATTGGCGGCATGGGGTCGATCCTGGGGTCGATCCTCACCGGCGTGGTGCTGGGCCTGGTCGAAGGCCTGACCAAAGTGTTCTACCCCGAGGCGTCGAGCATCGTCGTCTTCGTCATCATGGCCATCGTGCTGATGCTGCGGCCCGCCGGCCTCTTCGGCAAGGAGAAATGAGATGAGCGCGGCAGCCTTGAGCAACGCCGACCGCTGGGCCCGCATTGGGTGGGGCGCGGGCCTGGCGCTGCTGCTGGTGGCGCCGTTCATCGGCATTTACCCCGTCTTTGTCATGACGGCGCTTTGTTACGCCATCTTTGCCTGCGCCTTCAACCTGCTGCTGGGCTTCACCGGTTTGCTGTCCTTCGGCCACGCCGCCTTCATGGGCTCGGCCGCCTACGCCACCGGCTGGCTGGTGAAGAGCGCCGGCTGGCCACCAGAACTGGGCCTGTTGGCGGGCCTGCTGGTGGGCGCTGGGCTGGGCCTGCTGGTGGGGCTGATTGCCATCCGCCGCCAGGGCATCTACTTCGCGATGGTCACGCTGGCGATGGCGCAGATGATCTATTTCGTCTGCCTGCAAGCACCGTTCACTGGCGGTGAAGACGGCCTGCAGGGCGTGCCGCGGGGTGTGCTGTTCGGCGTCTTGCCGCTGGGGAATGACCTGGCGCTGTACTACGTGGTGGTGGCGGTCTTTGTGGCCGTGTTCCTGGGCATCGTCCGCATCGTGCATTCGCCGTATGGGCAGGTGCTGAAGGCCATCCGAGAGAATGAACCACGCGCCATCTCGCTGGGCTACGACGTCGACCGCTACAAGCTGCTGGCCTTTGTGCTGTCCACCGCACTGGCCGGCCTGGCGGGCTCGCTGAAGACACTCGTGCTGGGCTTTGCGTCGCTGTCCGACGTGCACTGGTCGCTGTCGGGCGAAGTCGTGTTGATGACGCTGCTGGGCGGCATGGCCACCTTCGCCGGGCCGGTGGTGGGTGCACTCACGATCATCGGGTTGCAAAACTTCCTGGCCGACCGCGTGGGCTCGTGGGTGACGGTGATCATCGGCGTCATCTTCGTCGTTTGCGTGCTGGCCTTCCGCAAAGGCGTGATCGGCGAGATCCTGGCCTGGCAGCAAAGGCGCCGGGCGAAGGACCAGACTTGACCATCAAGCCCTTCCGCGTCCTGGGCATCCAGCAAGTCGCGATCGGCGGCCCCGACAAGCAGCGCCTGAAGTCGCTGTGGGTCGACATGCTGGGCCTGACGGTGAAGAGCACCTTCGTCAGCGAACGCGAAAACGTCGATGAAGACATCTGCACGATCGGTCACGGCCCGCATGCCGTGGAGGTGGACTTGATGCAGCCGCTGGACCCCGACAAGAAACCGGCCGTCCACACCACGCCGCTGAACCACGTCGGCCTGTGGGTGGACGACCTGCCCGCTGCGGTGCAGTGGATGACTGAGAGTGGCGTGCGCTTTGCACCCGGTGGCATCCGCAAGGGCGCTGCAGGGCACGACATCTGCTTCATCCATCCCAGAGGCAATGAAGAATTTCCGCTGGGGGGTGAAGGCGTGCTGATCGAACTGGTGCAGGCGCCGGCCGACGTGATCGGGGCTTTGGGCTGAACGGTTCAGCGGTTGTAGGGTTAACCGCCGAAGGGTTGGCGGCCGAAGGGTTTTCGGCCGATACGCAGCCGGTTCAGCACGGTCAACCCGGCTTTGCGTGCCAGCCGGGTAGACGCACCGATCTGCGCCGCGCTGCTCTGCGCCGCCACCCTGCTGTCGATGACCAGCGTGGCGTCCGCGAGCAGCGCGCTGACCGTGACTGCGCCGCGCAGGTCAGCACCGAAGTCCAGGCGCACGAGCGGCTTCTTGACGCTCGTGCCCTACTGCCAAGGCAACCCCGAAGCCTGCCCATGGCTGTCGCTGCTGCCGGCACACGCAGCACACGCCGCAGCGGGACGCGCGCGTGAAAGCACAACTGGCAGCGCGTGCTGTCGCAGCTTGAAGGCCAAGGCTTCGCAATCGGCGAAGGCTGGGTTCACAATCGGTGCAAGCTCTCGGCCAGCGCGAAGGATAAGCTTGTGTCGGTGTCGCTTTTGCGGCTGCAG
>JANMKK010000245.1:0-2459 GCA_031372005.1 Rubrivivax sp. | reverse complement strand
CGACAACAAGCCGTGCAGGCCGTGGCCAAATTCGTGGAACAGCGTGCGCGCGTCGTCCAGCGACAAGAGCGTCGGTTCACCCGCCGCGCCGCGGGCGAAGTTGTTGTTGTTGACGATCACCGGCAACTGCGCCGGCTGGCCCGCCGCCACGTTGCGCGCCTGCCAGCGCAGCGCGCTCATCCAGGCACCACTGCGCTTGTTCAACCGCGCAAAGTTGTCCTGCAGAAAGAGGCCGATGGTTTCGCCCTGGGCATTGCTGACTTCAAACGCGCGCACGTCGTGGTGGTAGACCGGCAAATCGAGGCGCGGCTTGAATTGCAAGCCAAAGAGCCGGCCAGCGCAGTCGAAGGCGGCGGCGGCCACGCGGTCCAGCGAGAAGTAGGGCTTGATCTCGGCGTCGTCAATGGCGTAGCGCTCACGGCGCACCTGCTCGGCCAAAAAGCGCCAGTCCCAGGGTTCGATCGGGCCCGGGTCCTGGGTGCCGCTGGACGGGGCTTGATGCCGGTCCCTCAGTTCCAGCAGGGCTTGCTGTTCCAACTGCACCGCCTTCAACGCACGCGGCCAGACGGTGCCCAGCAACTGTTGCACGGCGCTGCGCGAACCGGCCATGGTGTCGGCAAGCGCGTGGTCTGCAAAGCAGCTGCGGCCCATCAGCGTGGCCTGTTCGTGGCGCAGGCGCAGGATGTCGCGCGCCACGCTGCGGTTGTCATGCTCGCCGGCGTTTTCGCCACGGCCGGTCCAGGCGCGCCAGGCGGCTTCCCGCAAATCGGCGCGTTCTGAGAAGGTCAGGAACGGCACCACCAGCGAACGCGACAAGGTGATGAGATGGCCCTGCAGGCCGCGCTCTGCAGCGGCCTGCGCCGCGGTGGCGCGCACGAAAGGTGGCAGGCCCAGAAGGTCGGCCTCGGTGGCCAGCACGAGCTGCCAGGTGGATTCATCGTGCAGCACGTTCTGCGCAAACCGGGTCGTCAGACGCGCCAGCTCTTCCATCACCTGCGCATGGCGCAGGCGCTGCGCTTCAGGCAGCTGCGAACCGGCGCGCACAAAGTCAAGCTGCATGCGTTCGAGCAGGCGCAACTGTTCGCCGTTCAAGCCCAACGCCGCGCGGCCTGCGTACAACGCTTCGACGCGGGCAAACAGCGCCAGGTGGGTGTAGATGGCGCTGTGGTGCGCGGCCATCGGCCCAGCCATCGCGCGCTGCACCGCCTGCAAGCCCTGGCTGGTGGCTGACGCGGTGAGGCCGTAGAACACGGCGGCCAGCTGGTCCAGCCGCCGGCCGGCGCGGTCGAAAGCGGCCACGGGGTTGTTGAAGTCGGGCGCTGCGCCGTGGTTGGCGATGGCATGCAGTTCGCTCAGGTGTTCTGCCATCGCCTCGCGCAAGGCGGGCTCGAAATGTTCGGGCTTCAGCGCGTCGAAGGGTGGCAGGCCGTAGGGCGCGGTCCACGGCAGCAGAAGAGGGTTGAGGTCTTGCGGGTCTTTGCCGTCATTGGCGTCATTCACCGGGGCCGCCGCGATCATCGTGGGCCCAGCCATCACTTGCCCTGCCGGATGGCGGTTTCGTCGTCTTCGCGGTAGCGGCGGTCGGCGCAGGCCGTGACCCAGCCCTTGCGTTCGGTGTCCAGCGCCGTGGTGATGTCGTTCCAGGCGCTGTTGCGCACGTTCCAGGCCTGCACGCGGGCGTCCAGCGCCTGCGCCTTGGCGTTGAAGGCGCGCACGAGTTCTTCGTTGGACGCCGTCAGCCGCAGGCGTTCTGCTTCAAGGTCGGTGCGCTCTTTGGAAATCACCTCGCGCTCTTTGTCCAGCGCTTCGCGGTTGCGGTCGAAGCTGCTGCTGCCGGGCTTGGCGGCGTTGTGTGCTTCGACCCTGTCGGTCCAGCTTTGCACGCGGGCCGCGAAGTCTTTTGAACGTGTGCTGAACTGTTCGGCCCTGGCCTTCAGTTCGTCCAGCGGTGCACGCTCTGCACGCAGCGTCTGCTGGTCGGCGGTGATGCCCTGCTTTTCCTGGTCGAGAGGGGCACGGCCCGTGTCCTGCGCGGCCAGGCGGGTGCGGATGGATTCTTCCTGTTTGAGGCAGGTGCGCAGTTCTTCGCGCGTCAGCAACGGGCCGCGCACGGCCGCAGCACCACTGCCGCCGCTGAGCGACAACGTCTTCCCGTCGGCGCCAACTGGCACTGCGGCGGCGGGCTTGGCAGCCGGTTTGGCGCCCGGTTTGGTGGCCGCTGGCTGGGCCACGGCATGCTGAGCGGCCGTCGCGAAGACGGTAGCGCAGGCCAGCACCGCGAGCAGGGATGTGAGCTTCATCAGAGTCCTTGAATGCAAGTCCGGCCGGGGCCGGCAAAGGCTCTCATGATGCCACCCTTGCCCACCCGCGCTGCGGGCGCGACACTTGGCAGCTTCTGGAAAAAAAGGGCGGAATATCCGCAACCGTGCGGCAACCGTGCGGCAACCGCGCGGCAACCG
>JANMKK010000227.1:0-12027 GCA_031372005.1 Rubrivivax sp. | reverse complement strand
CACGGGTCGCGGTTGGGCAACGGCGGCGTGGTGGTGATCGACTTCGCGACCGAAAAGATCGTGGCCCGCTGGCCGGTGCCGGGCGGCGGCAGCCCCGACATGGGCAACGTCAGTGCCGACGGCAAGTACCTGTGGCTGGCCGCGCGCTACGACGACGTGGTCTATCGCTTCGACACCGCCAGTGGCGACGTGCAGCAGGTCAAGGTGGGCAAGGAACCGCACGGCCTGACCGTGTGGCCGCAGCCGGGACGCTATTCGCTGGGCCACACCGGCAACATGCGCTGAAGCCCTGGCCGACCATGCAAGGTGTCCTGGAATCGTTCTGGCGTGCTTGCATCACTTGCCTGCACCCGCGCGTGTTGCTGTGGTCGCTGTTGCCTTTGGTGGTGGCGGGTTTCCTGGTCGGGTTGACGGGCTGGGCCTTCTGGGAACCGGCGCTGGACGCCGTGCGCGCGGGGCTGAACGCCTGGTCACTCAGTGACGCGGTGTTCCGCTGGCTGAATTCAGTCGGCGCGCCGCAGCTGCGCGCCATGGTGGCACCGATGGTGGTGGTGGCGCTGACGGTGCCGGTGGTGCTGGTATTGACGCTGCTGCTGGTGGCTGCATGTGCCACCCCGGTGGTGGTGAAGCTGGTCGCCAAGCGGCGCTACCCCGACCTGCAGGCGCGGCAAGGTGCGGGCTGGTGGCAGGGCGTGCTGTGGTCCATCGCCTGCACTTTTGCCGCGCTGATCGCGCTGGTGCTGAGCATCCCGCTGTGGCTGGTGCCGCCGCTGGTGGTGGTGCTGCCGCCGTTGATCTGGGGCTGGCTGACCTGCCGCGTATTTGCTTTCGACGTTCTTGCGCACCATGCCAGCGCGGCCGAGCGCCGCACGGTGCTTCGCAGCCGGCGCTGGGCGCTGCTGACGATCGGCGTGCTGTGCGGTTACCTGGGCGCCTTGCCGTCACTGCTGTGGGCCGTGGGCAGCGCGGCGCTGTTGCTGGCGCCGCTCTTGGTGCTGGTGGCGGTGTGGATGTACACGGTGATCTTCGTCTTTGCGGCCTGCTGGTTCACGCACTTCTGCCTGGCGGAACTGCAGCTGCTGCGGGACGCGCAGCACACGCACCTCTTGAGTGAAATCTGAAGCAACAGCGCTACGCCATGAATATCGGCCTTGTCATCATCGGCGACGAAATCCTGTCGGGCAAACGCGCCGACAAGCACCTGCCCAAGGTCATTGAGCTGCTGTCCGCGCGCGGCCTGTCACTGCAGTGGGCGCGTTATGCAGGTGACGACCGGCCGCGCATCACGGCCGACCTGCAGCACGCGTTCACCAGCGGCGACCTGGTCTTCAGCTGCGGCGGCATCGGCGCCACACCCGACGACCACACGCGGCAGTGCGCGGCTGCGGCATTGGGCGTGGAGCTGGCATTGCACCCCGAGGCCCGCCAATTGATCCTGGAGCGCATGCGCGACGTCGCGGCGGAGCAGGGCTTGCCCTTTGAGCCCGACCGTGCCGACAACCAGCACCGCCTGAACATGGGCGTGTTCCCGCTGGGTGCATCCATCATCCCCAACCCCTTCAACAAGATCGCCGGCTTCTCGGTGCGGGATGTTCACTTCGTGCCCGGTTTCCCGGTGATGGCTTGGCCGATGATCGAATGGGTGCTGGATCAGCGCTATGCCCATCTGCACCGCACGCAGCGCGACGTGGAACGGTCGGTCATCGTCTTCGGCGCCATGGAAGCCAGCCTGACGCCGCTGATGGAAGACATCGAAGCGCGCTTTGCCGGCGTCAAGGTCTTCAGTCTGCCCAGCGTGGATCATCCGCAGTGGGGCAGGCACATCGAACTCGGGGTCAAGGGCGCGGGCGACAGCGTGGCCGCGTACGCGGCACTGCGGCAGGGTCTGGAACAGTTTGGTGCGAAATTGGGCCCTGAGTTGGTGCGTTGATTCGCCTAACAGGGCCCTCATCTGGTGCGCAACAGTGCACCGAGCGCAAGCGAAACTTGCAGCAGTCCTGCGCCAGACCGCTTGGAATGCCCGGGGTCCGCGCAGCCGGTTGCCGGCATGCTTTCTGCTAAATTCAATCGAGCCAGGGGACACCCCTTGCCGCAAACCCCCAACAAACAAGCCCGCTAGGAGAGATCTGCATGGCAAAAACCGTTGCCGACGTGATGAAGATGGTGAAGGACAACGAAATCAAGTTCGTTGACTTCCGCTTCACCGACACCCGCGGCAAGGAACAGCACGTGACCGTGCCTGTTTCCCACTTCGACGAAGACAAGTTCATCTCCGGCCACGCCTTCGACGGTTCGTCGATCGCTGGGTGGAAAGGCATCGAAGCATCCGACATGCTGCTGATGCCCGACCCGAACACCGCCAACATCGACCCGTTCTTCGAAGAGCCCACGGTGCTGCTGACCTGCGACGTGCTGGACCCCGCCGACGGCAAGCCCTACGAACGCGACCCGCGTTCGCTGGCCAAACGCGCCGAGGCCTACATGAAGAGCACCGGCCTCGGCGACACCGCCTACTTCGGCCCAGAACCCGAATTCTTCGTCTTCGACGGCGTGCGCTGGAAGAACGACATGTCGGGCTGCTTCGTCAAGATCGAATCCGAAGAAGCCGCCTGGAACACCGGCAAGGAATTTGAAGGCGGCAACATGGGCCACCGCCCGGCCGTCAAGGGCGGCTACTTCCCGGTGCCGCCGGTCGACAGCTTCCAGGACATGCGCTCCGAGATGTGCCTGATTCTTGAATCGCTGGGCATCCCCGTAGAAGTGCACCACCACGAAGTGGCCAACGCCGGGCAGATGGAAATTGGCACCAAGTTCAGCACGCTGATTCAGCGCGCCGACTGGATCCAGCTGCAGAAGTACGTGATCCACAACGTGGCCCATGCCTACGGCAAGACGGCGACCTTCATGCCCAAGCCCATCGTCGGCGACAACGGCAGCGGCATGCACGTGCACCAGAGCGTCTGGAAAGACGGCAAGAACCTGTTTGCGGGTGACGGCTATGCAGGTTTGAGCGAGTTCGCCCTGTACTACATCGGCGGCATCATCAAGCACGCCCGTGCGCTCAACGCCATCACCAACCCCGGCACCAACAGCTACAAGCGCCTGGTGCCCGGGTTTGAAGCGCCGGTGAAGCTGGCCTATTCGGCCAAAAATCGTTCAGCAAGCATTCGCATCCCCTACGTGGCCAACCCCAAGGGCCGCCGGGTCGAGGCCCGTTTCCCGGACCCCTTGATGAACCCGTACCTGGGTTTCTCGGCGCTGCTGATGGCCGGCCTGGACGGCGTGGAAAACAAGATCCACCCGGGCGAAGCCGCCACCAAGGATCTGTACCACCTGCCGCCCGAAGAGGACGCCAAGATCCCCACCGTCTGCGCCAGCCTGGAGCAGGCTCTGGAGTATCTTGACAAAGGCCGTTCTTTCCTGACCAAGGGCGGTGTCTTCACCGACGCCTACATCGACGCCTACATCGACCTGAAGATGCAGGAGGTGACGCGCTTCCGCATGGCCACGCACCCGGTGGAATTCGACATGTACTACTCGCTGTAAGCAGATCACAAGGTCTGCGCTTCACCACCGAGGCAGCCCCGTTGAGGGGCTGCCTTTTTTGTTGACCTGAGCTTGCGCTGAACACACTTTGCCGCTGCGCCACAATGCGCACCATGCTTCGAACCCCGAGTTGCTGCCTTGCCGTTGTGACGCTGGTTGTGCTGCTGCCGCTGCTGCCGATTCGCACCGCGCAGGCCCAAGACAAGCCCGTCTACCGTTGCCCCGGCCCGCCGGTGCTCTACACCGACGCGCTCGGTGCGCAGGAGGCGCGCGACAAGGGCTGCCGCACCATCGAAGGCGCGCTCATCACCATCGTGCAGTCGCCCAGGCCGAGGCCCACCACCACGGCGGCAGCCGCCAGCCGCCCCGGGGACTCCCGCGTGGACCCCGCCGCGCAGAAGGCGCGCGACAGTGACGCGCGGCGCATCCTTGCCGATGAGCTCAAGCGCGAGGAAGACCGCCTGGTTGCGATGCAGGCCGAATTCAACAACGGCGAACCCGAGCGCCGTGGCGACGAGCGCAACTACGCCAAGTACGCAGAACGGGCGGCCGACATGAAGGCCGCCATCCAGCGCAAGGAAGCCGACATCGCCGCCATCAAGCGCGAAATCGCCAAGCTGGCGTCGTGAAGCTCGCTGTGACGTTGGGCGCCGCCAGCGGGCCGACCGCGCACGCGGGCTTCGAGGCCTTTGACCAACTCGCCACGATGGTGGCGCTGATCAACCCCCAGGGCCAATGCCTGCAGGCCAATTCCGCGCTTGAGAACACGCTGGGCGCGTCACGCAGGGCGCTGCAGCGCAGCACCGTCTTCGACTGGCTGCCCGACGCCGCACCGCTGCGCGACACGCTGCTGGCCGTGTCCGGCAACCAGGTCGCCACCAGCCGCTTCGACGCGCTGCTGCGCCGCGGCCCGGCCCATGCGGAACTGCCCGTTCACGTCATCGTCAGCCAGACTGAATGGCCCGACCGCGTGCTGGTGGAGATGATCGAAATCGAACAGCAGACCCGGCTCGACCGCGAAGAGCGCGCGCACACGCTGGCGCAAAGCAACAAGGAGTTGGTGCGCAACCTGGCGCACGAAATCAAGAACCCGCTGGGTGGCATTCGAGGCGCGGCGCAGTTGCTGGCGATGGAGCTCAAGTCAAAAGAGCTCACCGAATACACCCGCGTCATCATCCAGGAAGCCGACCGCCTGCAGGCCTTGGTGGACCGCCTGCTGGCCCCGCACCGCCGCCCGCATGTGGTGGCCGACGTCAACATCCACGAAGTCTGCGAACGGGTGCGCTCGCTCATCCTCGCGGAATTCCCGCGCGGCCTGGAAGTGGCGCGCGACTACGACACCAGCATTCCTGAATTCCGGGGCGACCGGGAACAGTTGATTCAGGCCGTGCTCAACATCGCCCACAACGCAACGCAGGTGCTGACCGACCGCATCGCGGCCGCCGACGCCAAACTGGTGCTGCGCACCCGCGTGGCGCGCCAGGCCACCTTTGGCCGCCAACGCTTCCGTCTGGCACTGGAATTGCATATCGAGGACAACGGCCCAGGCGTGCCTGAAGACATCCGCGACCGCATCTTTCACCCCATGGTGAGCGGTCGCGAAGGTGGCTCCGGGCTCGGGCTGACACTGGCGCAAACCTTCGTGCAGCAACATCACGGCACGATCGAATGCGACAGCGTCCCGGGGCGGACGGTGTTCAAGATATTCATTCCATTGCCCTGACGGCCCTTCACCGGGCGCGAAGCTCACGCATGAAACCCATCTGGGTCGTTGATGACGACCAATCCATCCGCTTTGTGCTTGAAAAGGCGCTGGCCCGCGAGCAGTTCAGCGTGCGCTCTTTCTCCAGTCCGCGCGATGTGATCAAGGCGCTGGAAGACGACGCGCCCCAGGTGCTGGTCAGCGATATTCGCATGCCCGGCGGCAGTGGCATCGAACTGCTGGCCCAAGTCAAGCAACGCCACCCGGGCCTGCCGGTGATCATCATGACGGCGTATTCGGACCTGGACAGCGCCGTGTCGGCCTTTCAGGGCGGCGCCTTCGAATACCTGCCCAAGCCCTTTGACGTGAACGCCGCGGTAGAACTCATCCGCCGCGCGGTGCAGGAAAGCCTGCGCGAAGAAGTGGCCGAAACCATGCCCGCACACGCACCCGAGATGTTGGGGCAGGCAGGTGCGATGCAGGACGTCTTCCGTGCCATCGGGCGCTTGAGCCAAAGCAACGTCACGGTGATGATCACGGGCGAGAGCGGCACCGGCAAAGAACTGGTGGCACGCGCGCTGCACAAGCACAGCCCGCGGGGTGACATGGGAAACAAGGGGCCTTTCGTTGCCATCAACACGGCGGCGATACCCAAAGACTTGCTGGAAAGCGAACTCTTCGGCCACGAGCGCGGCGCCTTCACAGGGGCGCAGACCACGCGCCGCGGCCGCTTTGAACAAGCCGATGGCGGCACACTCTTCCTGGACGAAATCGGCGACATGCCCTTCGACCTGCAGACCCGTTTGCTGCGTGTGCTGAGCGACGGCCAGTTCTACCGCGTCGGCGGCCACCAGCCGCTGAAAAGCAATGTTCGCGTCATCGCCGCCACCCACCAGAACCTGGAACAGCGCGTTCGCGAAGGCGTGTTCCGCGAAGACCTGTACCACCGGCTGAACGTCATCCGCCTGCGCCTGCCGCCGCTGCGTGAAAGGCGCGAAGACATTCCCATGCTGACGCGCCTGTTCCTGGGCAAGAGTGCGCGTGAATTGGGTGTGGACTCCAAGCGCATCACTGACGACGCGTTGGCGCAACTGGCCGGCTTCGACTTTCCGGGCAATGTGCGCCAGCTTGAAAACCTGTGCCACTGGCTGACGGTGATGGCGCCAGCGCAAGTGGTCGAAGCCAAGGATCTGCCGGCCGAGTTGCTGCAAGCCAGCCCGGCGGCGCAGAGCTACGGGCCTGCCGTGTCAGCAGCCGCCACGGCTGCAACTGCAAATGCGTCCGCATCCGACGCAGCCCCCGCGCCCGGCGCCGCTGGCAGCGATGCCGGCGCCCCGGCAGCACCGCCGCCAGGGTGGCTGCTGGATTTGCGCCGCGACGCACGTCGGCGCCTGGAGGCTAACGAATCCAATGTGTGGGAGACGCTGTCGCAGCAGTTTGAAGCGGGCCTGATCCAGACCGCGCTGGATCTCACGCGCGGCCGCCGCATTGAAGCGGCGCAGCGCCTGGGCATCGGGCGCAACACCATCACGCGCAAGATCCAGGAACTGGGGCTGCCGGACTGAACGGGCAGGTCGGGCAGGTCGGGCAGGTCGGGAAGGCGGGCAGACCTTCAGGCCGTGGTGATTTCCACCACCACCGGCGCATGGTCGCTGGGCCTTTCGTTCTTGCGCGGCAGCTTGTCGATGAGACATGCCGTCACCTGCTGGCGGAGCGCCTCGCTGACCAGGATGTGGTCGATGCGCAGCCCCTGGTTCTTGCGGAATGCCAGGTTGCGGTAATCCCACCAGGTCCAGGGTTTGGGCGGCTGGTCGAAGAGCCTGAAGGCGTCCACCATGCCAAGGCCCAGCAAGCCCTGGAAGTGCGCGCGCTCCTGCGGCGTGCACAGCACCTGCCCGGCCCAGGCCACGGGGTCATGCACGTCGCGGTCTTCGGGCGCGATGTTGTAGTCGCCCATCAGCACTAGCTGCGGATGTTGAATCAGCTCGGCCCGCACGTATTCACGCAGCGCATCGAGCCAGCCCAGTTTGTAGATGAACTTGTCACTGTCGGGTGACTGGCCGTTGGGGATGTAGGCGCCGATCACACGAAGGCCGGCCACCGTGCCCGCGATGACGCGGGCCTGCGCATCATCCAGTCCGGGGATGTTTTTCACCACCGCTTGGGCCGCACCCAGGTGCAGGCGGCTGAGCAGCGCCACGCCGTTGTAGGTCTTCTGGCCGAACCACTGCACCGCAAAGCCCGCAGCTTCGATTGCTGCGTGCGGAAACTTGTCATCGGTGAGTTTGGTTTCCTGCAGCACGATGACATCGACAGGATTCGCAGACAGCCAGTCCAGCAGCTGCGGCAGGCGCACGGCCAGCGAGTTGACGTTCCAGGTGGCGAGCCGCATTGTTCTGAAATTTCTACCTGATTCGATAACTTGCTTGGTGAGCAAGCTGGAAATGCATCTGGCTGCGCGAGACGCCACTGCGTCACCTGATTGTGCCTCGCCCGGCGCGCCGGAGCGGTCCACGCCATCACCCAACGCGCCGGCGGGCCGGGGCAGTTTGCGCACGCGAAAGAGATCGCACCGGCCTTGATGGGCGGAAACGTCAACAACATCGGCAAGCTCTGGAACAAGCCCGGCCGGGCGGGCGGGTGCGTCGGTGGGGCGCAGCGGTTTGGTTACGCAGGCCATCGGCGCTTTCCAACGGCGGACGACGTGGTGTTGCGAGCAGTTGCTGCCCGAGTGGCTGTCGTCAGGGGGCGCAAGCAAACCTGGGCCGAACACTGAAAGCTGCACAGCGCGCTGGATGCTGTTCAACCCGGCACCGGTGAACTGAGCGCGGTGTCGCCGACGGACGCCGAACGCCGGCTACAAATCCGCTGAACGGTTGCGTTTCCCGGGGCGCGCACACTGCATCCATGAACACCACACACACCCAGCCAGCCAGCGTCGGCCGTCTGCCGACTTACTTCATCTCGCACGGCGGCGGGCCGTGGCCGTGGATGCAGGAGATGCGGGCGTCGATGGAGACCCTGACCGCGTCGCTGCAGGGCATCACCCGCGAGATCGGCCGGTTGCCGAAGGCGGTGCTGTCGGTGTCCGGGCATTGGGAAGCGCCGCGCTTCACGGCGATGGCCACTGCGCGCCCGAAGATGATTTACGACTACTCGGGCTTCCCGGCGCACACCTACAGCGTGCAGTACCCGGCAGCGGGCGCACCTGCGGTGGCGGACCGTATTGCCACCCTGCTGCAGGCGGCCGGCATCGAAGCCGCGCTGGACGCCGAGCGCGGCTATGACCACGGCACCTATTCGCCGCTGGTGGTGATGTACCCCGACGCGCAAGTCCCCGTGCTGCAGCTGTCGCTGAAGCTGCCCTACGACGCCGCCGAACACCTGGCCGTGGGCCGCGCGCTGCAGCCGCTGCGCGACGAAGGCGTGCTGATCCTGGGCAGCGGCCTGAGCTTCCACAACCTGCGCCTGCGCGGGCCGCAAGCCGCTGCACCGTCCGAGGCCTTCGACCGCTGGCTGCACGACACACTGGAACACCAGCCGCCGGTCGCGCGCAGCCAACGCCTGGTGGCGTGGGAACAAGCCCCTGCCGCGCGCATCGCGCACCCGAGTGAAGACCACTTGTTGCCGCTGATGGTGGCGGTGGGCGCGGCCGAAGACGAAGCCGCCACCACGGTCTATCACGAGACCGGCGGCATGCTGGGCTGGTCGGTGTCGAGCTGGCGCTTTGGGGCGCTGCCGGTGGCGGTCTGAGGCTTGGGGTTGCCCTGGCGCCGACGGTAGGTGACGAAGTCGAATCCCACGCCGGCTGCGCTGACGGCAGCCTGGCGTGAAACTTCGTCAAAGCTGCTGCGCGGCCAGGCCGGGAAGAAGGTGTCGCCGGCCAGGTCGGCATGCACTTCAGTCAGCATCAGCGTGTCGGCTTGGGGCAGGGCCAGGGAGTACAGCTCTGCGCCGCCGATGACGAAGACGCGCGCTTCGCCCACCAGCAGCGACAGTGCGGCAACCAGGCTTGAGGCTGTCTGGGCCCCGTCAGCCACGATGCGGGCATTGCGGCTGACGACTACGTTACGCCGCCCCGGCAGCGGCCGAAAGCGCGGTGGCAGTGATTCCCAGGTCTTGCGGCCCATGACCACCGGACAGCCCATCGTGGCGCGCTTGAAGTGACGCTGGTCGGCGGGGTCCTGGAACAGAAGTCCGTTGTCCTTGCCGATGGCGCCGTTGCGCGCCACGGCGGCGATGAGGATCAGTTCAGGCGGTGCAGCAGTCATGGTTGTGCATTGTCGGCCCCGCCGCTTCAAACGACGGCGCCGAGAAGCCCACGATGCCACTGCGCGTGACGGCGACTGCCGATGTTGGCGGTGGCCGGTGCGGCAAGGCTGACCGCAGGCGGCTGGTTCGTCGCCGAGCCGATGTCCACGAAGGTGGCGGTCATGGTGGTGTCGGCCGCTGGCGTGACTTCGCTGCTGCCGCCACCGCATGCGGCCAGCCACGTCGCCAACAAGACCGCACGCCATCGGTTCCGCGCACGCCTGGCACAACCCCCTGCGCTGAGTCCGGTGCGGCCCCTCCCGGGGCCTGTGGCAAGGTGTTGACGCGGTGTTGACGGGGCGCTACACGGCCACCGGCGCCTTGATGGCCGGATGCGGGTCGTAGCCCTGGACTTCAAAGTCTTCAAAGGCGTAGTCGAAGATCGTTGCCGGCTGCCGCTTGATCTGCAGCGTGGGGTAGGGTCGTGGTTCGCGCGATAGCTGCAGCGCCACCTGCACGGCGTGGTTGTTGTAGAGGTGGCAGTCGCCGCCCGTCCAAATGAAGTCGCCCACCTGGAGCCCGCACTGCTGCGCCACCATGTGCGTCAGCAGCGCGTAGCTGGCGATGTTGAAAGGCACGCCCAGGAAGATGTCGGCGCTGCGCTGGTAGAGCTGGCAGGACAGTCGGCCCCGAGCCGAAGGCGAGTCACCGGGCGCGACATAGAACTGAAAGAAGGCATGGCACGGCATCAATGCCATCTGCGGCAGCGCGGCCACGTTCCAGGCGCTGACGATCAGGCGGCGGCTGTCGGGGTTGTCCTTGATCTGCTGCACCACTTGCGCAATCTGGTCGATGTGGCCGCCTTCGGGCGTGGGCCAGCTGCGCCACTGCACCCCGTACACAGGGCCCAGGTCGCCGTCGGGCTGGGCCCATTCGTCCCAGATCGTGACGCCACGCTCCTGCAGCCACCTTGCGTTGCCGTCACCGCGCAGGAACCACAGCAGTTCAAGAATGATGCTCTTGAGGTGCACCTTCTTTGTCGTGACCAGCGGGAAACCTTCGCGCAGATCGAAGCGCATCTGGTGGCCGAAGACGCTTTTGGTGCCGGTGCCGGTGCGGTCGGCCTTGGCCACGCCGTGCTCGTGCACGTGGCGCATCAGGTCTTCGTAGGGGTGGCGGGTGGGGCGGGTGGGGCGGTTCAACTCAATAGGCTCCGAAGAGGGTGTCGAGCGCTTCGTGCACGGCGGCGCGCGCGTCGCGGAGGTTTGCCACGGCCTTGCGCAACGCGCTGACCGGCACCGCGCCGATGGCTGCGGTGTCCATCACCACCGCGTCTGCATGAACCTGCACGAGCGGGTTCAGGTTGCGTGGCCGCGGCCCGAAGGCGGCTTCGCGGCGCAAGGGCACGACCACGCGGGTGGCGATGTGGTCGATGTAATCGTTTTGCACGTCCAGGAAATAGGGCGTGTGTTTGCGCTCTGCCGCCACCGGGTTGGCGTAAACGTCAAAGCGGGCCATCAGCGGCCCTGCATGAAGGTGCGGTAGCGCGCCAGGGGCAAGCCTTCGCGTTCGATGCGCGCGTTGTAATGCTCGATGGCTTCCTTGTTCTCGGCGTTCCAGCGCTCCCAGTAGCGCTTTTTCACCTCTTCAGCCAAGAGCGCGTCAACGGTGGACGACAGGTTCATGCCGAGCTCACGGGCGGTGTCCAGGACCTTTGCGTTGAGGCTCAGGTTCACGGCTCGCTTGGGCGGTTTTGCAGCAGTGAGCATTCAAGACCTCCAGAAATCATGCGCATGAATTATGCGCGCAACTCATGCAGGCCCGGCTGCAAGTCAAACTGCATCGACGCCAGCCGCGCATAGAGGCCTCCGCGCGCCACCAGTTCATGGTGCGTGCCGATATCGACGATGCGCCCGCCGTCCATCACCACGATGCGGTCGGCCTTCAGCACCGTGGCCAGGCGGTGGGCGATGACGAGCGTGGTGCGGTCTGCCATGGCGGCTTCCAGCGCGGCTTGCACCACGCGTTCACTTTCGGCGTCGAGCGCGCTGGTGGCTTCGTCCAGCAACAAGAGCGGCGGGTTCTTCAGCATCGCGCGCGCAATGGAAATGCGCTGGCGCTGGCCGCCCGACAAGCGCACGCCGCGTTCGCCCAGGTAAGTGGCGTAACCCTCGGGCAGGGCGCTGATGAATTCGTGCGCGTAGGCCGCACGCGCGGCGGCAATCACTTCCGCATCACTGGCCTCCGGGCGGCCGTAGCGGATGTTTTCCAGGGCACTCGTCGAAAACACCGTGCTGTCCTGCGGCACGATGCCGACGCGCTGGCGCATCGCAGCCAGGCTGGCTTCGCGCACGGGCACGCCGTCGATGTGCACGCTGCCACTCTGGGTGTCGTAAAAGCGCAGCAGCAGTTGGAAGACGGTGCTCTTGCCCGCACCGCTGGGCCCCACCAGCGCCACCGTTTCGCCGGCCTTGATGTGCAGCGAAAAGTCAGCCAGCGCCGCCGTGTTGGGGCGCGACGGGTAGTGG
>JANMKK010000214.1:0-2251 GCA_031372005.1 Rubrivivax sp. | reverse complement strand
CCCGAAGTGAGCATGCAGATCCAGACCGTGCTCAACGCCGACATCGTGATGCAGTTTGACGAATGCACGCCGTATGAGAGCAAGGGCGTGCTGACCACCGAAGCCGAAGCCAGAGAGTCGATGGAACTCAGCCTGCGCTGGGCGGTGCGCAGCCGCGACGAATTCATGCGGCTGGAGAACCCGAACGCGCTTTTCGGCATCGTGCAGGGCGGCATGTTCGAGTCCTTGCGCGAAGCCTCGCTGGACGCGCTGGTGGCGCTGGACCTGCCGGGGTATGCCGTGGGCGGCGTCAGCGTCGGCGAGCCGAAGGACGAGATGCTGCGCATCATGGCCCACACGCCGCACCGCCTGCCGGCGCACAAACCGCGCTACCTCATGGGCGTGGGCACGCCCGAAGACCTGGTGGAGGGCGTGGCGCAGGGTGTGGATATGTTCGACTGCGTGATGCCCACGCGCAACGCGCGCAACGGCCACCTCTTCACGCGCTTCGGTGACCTGAAGATTCGCAACGCGCGCCACCGTGAAGACAGGCGGCCGCTGGATGAGACCTGCAGCTGCCACACCTGCGGCCAGGGCTTCAGCCGCGCGTACCTGCACCACCTGGACCGCTGCGGCGAAATGCTGGGCCCGATGCTGGCCAGCATCCATAACCTGCACTACTACCTGAACCTGATGCGCGACGTGCGGCAGGCGCTGGACGAGGGGCGCTTCGAGGCCTTTCGGGCGCAGTTCAAAGCCAACCGCCAACGCGGCATATAGCGGGTCCGGCGGGGTCTGGCGGCTACGGTGCAGGCGCCGCAAAGCCCAGCACCACGCGGCGTGTCATGGCCGACTTCTTCTCGATCTTCGTCACCACCACGTCGCCGACCTCGGCCGTGTTGGCCACGTGCGTGCCGCCACAGGGCTGCAGGTCCACGCCTTCGATCTCCAGCACGCGGATGCGGCCCAATCCGCGCGGCGGCTGCACGCTCATGCTGCGCACCAGGCCCGGGTTGGCGTCAAGTTCTGCTTCGCTGATCCAGCGGTGGCTTACCGCATGCGCTTCGGCCACCAGGCGCGCGATGCCGGTGCTGATCTGCTCCTTGTCCAGCGGCTCGTTCATGTGGAAGTCCAGCCGCGCGTAGCCGGCCGTGATCGAGCAGCCGTCTACCGGGTGGGGAATGAGCGCGCACAGCAAATGGGTGGCCGTGTGGAAGCGGCGGTGCGCCATGCGCCGCGCGGCGTCGACCGTCGCGACGACCTTCATGCCGGGCGCGAACGCGAACGCAAGCGCGGACACGTCGGCGCCGGCTGCAGGCACATGGACGATGGCGCCGGGCTGATCCTTGTGCTTGCGCGTGTCGGCCACTGGCAGCACCGCGCCGTTGGCGGCCGTGAGCGAACCGGTGTCACCGGCCTGGCCGCCGCCGAGCGGGTAGAACACGGTGCGGTCGAGCACGATGCCGCTGTCATCCACCGACATCACCGTGGCTTCGCAGTGCAGCAGCGTGGCGTCTTCGCGGAAGAGTTCTTCGGTCATGTTTCATGGCTCCTCAAGGCCACGTCGCCGCGCGGCGTGGTCAGCATGGCGATGAGTGCGGGGCCGGGTTCGGGCAGCACTTGCACAGCGCGCAGACGCAGCACATCACGGGCGCGCAGCGGCACGCCCTGCAGCGTCAGTGACTTCAAGGCCAGGCCCGATTCAGCCATGCGTGCCGCCGGGTGTGTGCCCTTCCACTGCATCAGCGTGGGCAGCGCGCCGCCGCAATTCAGCTGGCCGTCTTCACGCACCAGGATGTCCCATTGCAGCAGGCCGTCGGGTGTGTCGCGGCTGGCAGCCAGTGGCTCACCGGGTTTGTGGCCGACGGTGATGAGGCCCCAGCGGTGCATGTCGAGCATGGTGGACCGGGCCACCGCGTGCAGCAGGCGCGGTGTTTCGGCCAGGCTGCGCTGCAGCGCAGCGTCATCCAGTCCGAACCAGCGCGCGCGCCCTGGCGGCGGCGCTGCAGGATCAATGGCGATGATCTCCAGGAAGCAGTCCGGGTAGGCGGCCGTGCTGATCTTCATCAGCCGGTTGTGCGTGCCCATCAGCGGGTGCTTGCCACCGGGCCCGGGCGTCACGCCCAGCGTGGACTCGCACCAGGCCACGCCCTGCTCCAGCGACGCAGCGGCCACCACCAGATGGTCGAGTACGACGCTCACAAAGCAACCATGCCTTCGACGCACACCACCACGTCACCACCGATCCACACGTCGCTGCCCTCCTGGCTGA
>JANMKK010000200.1:0-2542 GCA_031372005.1 Rubrivivax sp. | reverse complement strand
CCACCGAGCACGCACCCCAGCGCGCCCGCGCCCAGGGCTGCAAAAGCCCACCCTGACACCGCCGTGGCACTGAGCAGCCGCGTTGCCAGGATCAGCGGCATCAGCACCCACACCGTGTAGAGCTCGACCATGTGGCCGAAGTAGCCCAGCACCGACGCACGCACCCGGCCGTCGCGCCACACACTGGCCAGCGCCGACACGCGCAGCACCGCCAGGCCGGCCTGCACGGGAGGCTTGGGCAAGCAGGCGGTGACGAGCACACCGGCCAGCGCCGCCGCGCCGGCGACGCCGATGAAGACGCTCTGCCACGGCAGCGCCGCACCCAGCGCACGCAGCGCGTGCGGGCTGGCACTGCCCAGCACCAGCGCGCCCACCAGCCAACCCAGTGCGGCGCCCAGTCCGCGCGGGAACCACTGCGCCGCCAGCTTCATGCCCACCGGGTAGATGCCGGCGAGGAAAAAACCGGTCAGCACGCGCCAGGCCAGCAGTTCGTTGAAGTGCGCTGCCCGCAGCATGGCCCAGAGCGAGCAAACGCAGGCGGCCAACGCACAGACCAGGAAGACCCGCCGCGCCGGCCAGCGGTCGGCCACCGCCAGCAGCGCGAAGAGCAGGGTGCCGACGATGAAACCGATCTGCAGCGCGCCAGTCAGCGTGCCGACAGCCGCCACGCTCCAGCCGAATTCACGCTGCAGGTCGGGCATCACCGCGTTGACTGCGAACCAGGGCGAGGTGCCCAGCAGTTGCGCCAGCACCAGCACCGGCAAGACATGGCGCGGTGCGTTGACGGCGGGCTCTGGTGGCGGGGTCATGGGCACGGCGGGGGACGGTAGCACGCAGAGCCGGCACCGCAACGCACCGCTCGTGCCCCCCGCTCGTGCCCCCGCTCATGCCCCCGCTCAGGGCCGCCGCTCTTGTGGCCGCAGCGCCCTTGGCATACGCTGGCCCGGCGCTGAAGGAGACCCCCCATGTCAAGCCTAGCCCCTGGCAGCCCAGTGACCCACGCTGCTGCCGCTGCCAACCCCCTGTCGACCATTCGCACCCTGGCCCTGGTGGGGCCGGCCGGGGCGGGCAAGACGAGTCTTGCCGAGGCGCTGCTGCTGAAGTCCGGCACCCTGCAGACCGCCGGCACGCTGGAACGCGGCACCACGGTCAGCGACCACGACCCGCTGGAACGCCGCATGCAGCATTCGCTGAACGCGGCCGTCATGCACCTGCTGCACGAAGGCACCCGCGTGCACTTCATCGACACCCCCGGCGCGGCCGACTTTCTGGGCCAGAGCCTGCCGGCATTGGAAGCGGTGGAGACAGCAGCCGTGGTGATCAACGCCGCCGTCGGCATCGAGCCGATGGCGCGCCGCATGATGGGCTATGCCGCCAGCCGGCACCTCGGCCGGCTGATCGTCGTCAACAAGATAGACGCTGCAGGCGTGAACCTGGCCGCGTTGCTGGCCGACATCCAGGCCACTTTCGGCCGCGAATGTCTGCCGCTCAATTTGCCAAGCACTCCCAAGGACGGCGGCGGCACGACAGTGGTCGACTGCTTCTTCAACCGCCAGGGCCACAGCGACTTTGGCAGCGTCGACGCCGCGCACCGCGCGCTGGTGGAACAGGTGGTGGAAGTGGACGGCGACTTCGTCGACCGCTACCTGAACGACGGCGACGTGCCCGCCACCGAACTGCACGCGCCGCTGGAGCAGGCGCTGCGCGAAGGGCATCTGATTCCGGTGTGCTTTGTGTCAGCCAAGACCGGCGCTGGTGTGGCCGAGCTGCTGGACATCATCGTCCGTCTGCTGCCCAACCCGCTGGAGGCGAACGCGCCCGACTTCCTGAACGGCGAAGGGCCGGACGCCGTGCCCATGCACGCCGAGCCCGACCCGGCGCGCCATGTGCTGGCGCATGTCTTCAAGGTCACCGTCGACCCTTTCGTGGGCCGCCTGGGCGTCATGCGCGTGCACCAGGGCACGCTGGCGCAGGGAAGCCTGCTTTACGTCGGCCACAGCCGCAAACCCTTCAAGGTGGCGCACCTCTTCATGCTGCAAGGCAAGGACCATGTGGAGGTGCCGCGCGCGCTGCCGGGTGACATCGTGGCAGTGGCGAAGGTGGAAGAGATCCACTTCGACGCCGTGCTGCACGACAGCGCCGACGACGAGCACATCCACCTGCTGCCGCTGGATTTTCCGAAGCCTGTGCACGGCCTGGCCATCGAGCCCAAGCGCCATGGCGACGAGCAGCGCATGTGGGAAATTCTCACCAAGCTGATCGACGAAGACCCCTGCTTGAAGGTCGAGCATGTGGCCAGCACCAATGAAACCGTGGTTTACGGCCTGGGCGAGCTGCACCTGCGCGTGCTGCTGGACCGGCTGCGCGATGTCTACAAGTTCGAGGTCAACACACGTCCGCCGCGCATCGCCTACCGCGAGACCATCACCGCCAAAGCCGAGGGCCACCACCGGCACAAGAAACAGAGCGGCGGCGCAGGGCAGTTCGGCGAAGTCTTCCTGCGCGTGGAGCCCTTGCCGCGCGGTGGCGGCTTTGAGTTCGT
>JANMKK010000199.1:0-4243 GCA_031372005.1 Rubrivivax sp. | reverse complement strand
GCGCGTGTTTGTGGGCAACCTGCGTGCCGGCACCCACGCCATCGACGCCTTCTTCACAGGCCGCGGCCCGCACGAACGCGACTACAAGCGCGGCACCACGCTCAAGTTTGAAAAGGGCACCGAGCCGCGTTACATCGAACTGCGCATCAAGGACGTTCTGGCCAAGCTCCAACCCGAATTCGAGGTCAAAGTTTGGTGATGAGACCCCCCCGGAGCGCCTTCGGCGCTGCCCCCCAGGGGGGCGACCCCAGCGGCCCGGCGAAGCCGGATCCGCGGCGTCTGCTTGGTCGCGTGGTTGCGGCGTTGGTGGCTGCGCTGTGGATGGGCACAGCGGGGGCGCAGAGCGCGCCTGCCCCCGCGCCCGCCCCCGCCGTCATCCGCGCGCCGCACTACGGCGACACGCTCTTTCACTTCTACCAGGACCACTGGTTCGGCGCCATCACGGGCCTGATGGTGTCGCAGCATTTCGGCCGCGTGGCCCCGCATGAAGACGAAGCCGAAGTGCTTCGCGGCGGCATGATGCTGTCGTACGGTCTGCATGAACAGGCTGCGGAAATCTTTGCCAAGTTGATTGACCCGCAAGCACCGGCGGCCGTGCGCGACCGGGCCTGGTTTTTCCTGGCCCGCATCCGCCATCAACGTGGTCTGTTGGCGCAGGCGCAGGACGCGCTGGACCGCGTGTCTGCGCCACTGGCCGGCACGTTGCAAGAAGACCGCCAGTTGCTGCAAGCGCAGTTGCTGATGGCGCGACAGGACTACGCCGGCGCGGCTGCCGTGCTCGACACCATCAAGGGCAGCCCCACGGCGGGCCTGTACGCACGCTTCAACCTTGGCGTGTCGCTGATCCGCTTGGGTGGCGACGAGAACCTCGTGCGCGGCAAGCTGCTGCTGAATGAAGTTGGCCAGGCTCCTGGCCCGAACGAAGAGGTCCGCAGCCTGCGCGACCGCGCCAACGTGGCGCTGGGTTTTGCCGCGCTGCAGGACAAGAAACCGCGCGAGGCCCGCGCCGCGCTGCAACGAGTGCGCCTGACGAGCGCCCAGGCCAACAAGGCGCTGCTAGGCTATGGCTGGGCGGCGTCGGAATTGAATGACCCGCAACTGGCCCTGGTGCCCTGGACCGAACTGGCCACGCGCAACATCACCGACGCGGCCGTGCTGGAAGCACACATCGCGGTGCCCTATGCGATGGGCGAAATTGGCGCCTACAGCCTGGCGCTGGAACGCTACCAATCGGCAGTCGTTGTCTTTGACCGCGAGAAGCGCGGTCTGGACGAGTCCATCGCCGCCATCCGCGCCGGCAAGCTGGTCGCCAGCCTGATGCAGCAGAACCCCAGCCTCGATCTGGAAAAGGCCGGCGGCGGCCTGGGCGCCTTCGCCCGCATCGACAAGCTGCCCGACATGCCGCACACCGCGCACCTGGCGCCGCTGTTGGCCGACAACCCGTTTCAAGAGACCTTCAAACATCTGCGCGACCTGCAGTTTGTGGACGGCAATCTGGCCGGCTGGCAAGCCAACCTCGGCACCTTCACCGACATGCTCGACAACCGCCGCAACGCCTTCGCGACCCGTCTGCCGCAGGTGCGCGCGCAGGCCGGCGCGGTCGATCTGCCAAAGCTGCAGCAGCGGCGCGACGATGTCGCTGCCGTGTTGGCGCGGGCTGAAGCGGACACCGATGTCGCCGCCTTCGCCAACCCGCGCGAACGCGGCCTGGCCGAGCGCATTGCGCAGGCCCAAGGCACCTTGGCCAAGGCTCAGGGCACGCCCGAAGCCGCTGAACTGGCGGGCACCGAAGAACGCTTGCGCCGCGCCCAGGGTGCATGGACCTGGCAGCTGACGCAGCAGTTCAGTGACCGCAGCTGGCAGGCCCGCAAGGCCCTGCGCGACACCGACCAGGGCCTGGCGGCAGCCCGCACGCGCGACGCCGCGCTCTTGCAAGCGCAGCAGGAAGAGCCCGCGCGCCATGAACGTTTTGCGGCGCGCATTGCAGAACTGGGCGCGCGGTTGCAAGCGTTGCAGCCGCGTGTGCTGGCCTTGAACGCGCAGGCGCAAACCCAGTTGCAGGACATCGCCGTGGCCGAGCTGGAAGGCCAGAAACAGCGGCTGGATCTGTACGCTGCGCAGGCGCGCCTGGCCATCGCGCAAATCCTCGACCGCGCGCAACTCGCGCAGCGCAGCGACAAGGCCGCGCTCGCTGCCGCACCGGGCGCTACACCCGCAGCGGGAGCGCAACAGTGAGCGCTCTGCAACGCGCACTCAAGTGGTCGGCCATCGCATTGGCGGCCAGCCTCGCCGCCTGCTCCAGCAACAAGCGCCTGCCCGGCGACAACGATCCCACGCTGGCGACGCTGCGCGACCGCGTCGTGGCCATCGCGCCCGACAAGCCTGAAAACGCGTTGATCGTGGCCGAAGCGCAGACCATTGCCGCCTACCGCCAGTTTCTGGAAGCCGCGCCCCACGCACCGCAGCGGCCCGAGGCCATGCGCCGCCTGGGCGACCTGGAGATGGACAACGCCGACCGCCGGTCGGCCGAGGCCGGGGGTGACCTGCCCGACTACAAAGCGGCTATCGCGCGTTACCAGGACTTTCTCAAGGCCTACCCGAATGACGCACGCAATGACCGCGTGCTGTACCAGTTGGCGCGTGCGCAAGAGCAGGGCGGTGACCTGGAAACAGCGCTGAAGACGCTGACCCTGTTGGTGGCGCAGCACCCCGGCACCGTGCATGCCGGCGAAGCGCACTTCCGCCGTGGCGAGATGCTGTTTGCACTGCGCGACTACCAGCAAGCCGAAGCGGCCTACGCGACCTTGCTTGACGGCGGCAGAAGCAGCCAGACCCGCACCCCCTTCACCGAGCGCGCGCTCTACATGCAGGGCTGGTCGCTCTACAAGCTGGCGCGTTTTGAGGATGGCTTGAAGTCCTTCTTCTGCGTGCTGGACCTGAAGCTGGGCGCCTTGAGCCCGTCGGTGCGCGACGAGGCCAGGCTCGAAGACCTGCGCGCACTGACCCGCGCCGACCGCGAACTGGTGGACGACACCTTCCGCGTCATGAGCATCAGCCTGGCCACGCTGCAGGGCGCGGAATCGATCCCGCGCTACATCGACAGCCCCGCGCGCGACGGCTACCAGTTTCGCGTCTACCAGCAGCTCGGTGAGCTCTACATCAAGCAGGACCGCATCAAGGACGCGGCCGACACCTATGCCACCTTCGTGCGCCGCCAGCCGCTGCACGCGCAGGCGCCGCTGTTGCAAGCGCGCGTGATCGAGATCTATGCCGGCGCCGGCTTCGACAACCTGGCGCTGGAAGCGAAAAAAGACCACGTCGTGCGCTACGGCACCGACAGCGATTTCCGCCGCGCCAACCCCAGCGGCTGGGCTGGTGCGCAGCCGCTGGTCAAGACCCACTTGACCGACCTGGCGCGCCACCACCACGCGCTGGCGCAAAAGAACAAGCAGCCCGCCGATGTGCAGCAAGCCGTGCGCTGGTACCAGGCGCTGCTGAGCGCATTCCCCACCGATGCCGACGCGGCGCAGAACCGCTTTCTGATGGCCGAGCTGCTCTTTGAGGACCGGCGGTATGCGGTGGCGGCCGAAGAGTTTGAACGTGTCGCCTACCCCAACCGCCTGGACGCTGCATCCGCCCGCAGCGCAGACGCCGGCTACTCCGCGCTGCTGGCCTACGCGGCGATGGAAAAGGACGCCACCAACAAGGTGCGCCTGCAACGCCAGACGGTGGACAGCGCCCTGCGCTTTGCCAAGACCTTCAGCGGCGACCCCCGCGCCGGTGCGGTGCTGACCAACGCGAGCGAAAAGCTTTTTGCGCTGGGCGACGGTGAAAAGGCCGTTGCGGTGGCGCGGCAGTCGCTGGCGCTGACGCCGCCGCCCGCACCTGAACGGCGCCGCGTGGCCTGGACCGTGGTCGCGCACCACGGCTTCGAACGCGCCGCGTACGCAGAAGCCGAGGCCGCGTATGGCGAAGTGCTGGCTTTGACGGATGCGCGCGCGCCGGGCCGCAACGAACTCGTCGAACGCCAGGCCGCCGCCATCTACAAACAGGGCGAGATCGCGCGCACGGCCGGCAACGCGCGTGATGCGGTCGGCCACTTTGCGCGTGTGTCGGCGGTGGCGGCGTTGCCGGCGCAATCGGCCGTCCGCGCCAGCGCGATGGTCGATTCGGCCGCCGCGCTCATGGGCCTGAAAGACTGGGACGCCGCCGCGCGCACGCTGGAAGACTTCCGCCGCCAGCA
>JANMKK010000141.1:0-1976 GCA_031372005.1 Rubrivivax sp. | reverse complement strand
CGCCAGCATGGCTTCGGCAATCGGCGTGGCGCGGATGCCCACGCAGGGGTCGTGCCGGCCCAGCGTTTCCACCACCGTCGGCGCGCCCGCGCGGTCGATGCTGGGCCTGGGCGTGCGGATCGAGCTGGTGGGCTTGATGGCGATGCGCACCACCAGGTCTTGCCCGGTGCTGATGCCGCCGAGCACACCGCCGCTGTGGTTGCTGGCAAAACCGGCCGGCGTGAGCGCGTCGCCATGTTCGCTGCCGCGCTGCGCCACGACGCCGAAACCGCTGCCGATCTCAACGCCCTTGACGGCGTTGATGCCCATCATGGCGTAGGCGATGTCGGCGTCGAGCTTGTCGAAGAGCGGGCCACCCAGGCCCACCGGCACGCTGCGCGCGCGCACTTCGATGCGCGCGCCACAGCTGTCGCCCTCTTTGCGCAGGGCGTCCATGTGCGCTTCCAACTGCGCCACCATTCCGGCGTTAGGCGCAAAAAACGGGTTGAGCGAAATCTGCGCTTCGTCCAGGAAGGGAATCTCGATGTCCCCCAGCGCGCTCATCCAGCCGATGAAGGTGGTGCCGTGTTTTTGCAGCAGCCACTTCTTGGCGACTGCACCAGCGGCCACCATCGGCGCCGTCAGCCGCGCCGATGACCGGCCGCCGCCGCGCGGGTCGCGCAGGCCGTATTTGCGCCAGTAGCTGTAGTCGGCGTGGCCGGGCCTGAAGGTGTCGAGGATGTTGCCGTAGTCCTTGCTGCGCTGGTCGGTGTTCTTGATCAGCAGGCATATCGGCGTGCCGGTGGTCAGGCCTTCATAGACGCCGGACAGGATCTCCACCGCGTCGGGCTCGTTGCGCTGCGTGACGTGGCGGCTGGTGCCAGGGCGGCGGCGGTCCAGGTCGTGCTGAATGTCGGCCACGCCCAAGGCCATGCCGGGGGGGCAACCGTCGATCACACAACCGATTGCCGGGCCGTGGCTTTCGCCAAAGTTGGTGACGCGGAAGAGCTCGCCGAAAGTGCTTCCAGGCATGCGCGGGCCAGGTGGGGATGGAGCCGTTGATTCTATTCGGGGCCGGGTTCCAGCCGGGGCTGCACAGCGCGGTTGAGCAGCGAGCGCACCTCGTCGGTCTCTTCAGCAGCGGCTGAATGAACTGGAGGCGCTGCGCGTGCAACCTCTGCAACCTCTGCAACCTCTGCAACCTCTGCAGCCACGGCGGCCACGGCGGCCACTGCAGCAACTGCACGGCGTCGCCAGGGCCGCCCCTGCCGAGCGCAGGACCGCCCGTCAGGCGCCGGACACCGGCGTGCCTTCAGCCGGCCAGTCGCGGATGTAGGCCTTGAGCATGCGGTTTTCAAAGTCCTGCGCGTCCACCACCGACTTGGCCACGTCGTAAAACGAGATCACGCCCATCAGCGTGCGCTTGTCCAGCACCGGCATGTAGCGCGCATGGCGCAGCAGCATCATGCGGCGCACTTCGTCGATTTCGGTTTCTGGCGTGCAGGTCAGCGGTGCGTCGTCCATCACCGACCGCACCTGGCGGCTGCCGATGCCACCATCGGCCACCACGGCCTGGATCACTTCACGGAAGGTCAGCATGCCCACCAGGTCGCCATGCTCCATGACGGGCAGTGAGCCGATGTCGAGTTCGGCCATCGTCTTCACCGCATCCGTCAGCGGCTGGTTGGGGGCCACGGTGTAGAGCGTGCTGCCCTTGACGCGCAGGATGTCGGTGACTTTCATGGCGGGCTTTCAGCAGCGTGAGGAAATTGCGCACGGCGGACTGGCAACGCAGCCCACCATGAGCGCAAATGACGCAACCAATATAGCCCACAATGATTTGTCATCCACCGTTCTCGAGACCGCCATGGCAGGTGCATCCGACCCCGGCTTCGACACCCTGGCGCTGCACGCCGGCGCCGCGCCCGACCCCGCCACGGGCGCGCGCGCCGTGCCCATCCACCTGAGCACCAGCTTCGTCTTCCAGAACAGCGAAC
>JANMKK010000129.1:0-10394 GCA_031372005.1 Rubrivivax sp. | reverse complement strand
CGCGGCCTGGAGTTGTGAATGCCTTTGTCATCGACGCGTCTGCGTGTGGCCCTGTCCGCCTTGTTTGCGCTGTGCCTGTCCTTGGGCACGCTGCCGGCGCCGCTTCACGCCCAACCAACGGCCGCGGCGGATGCGCCCGCGTCGAGCCCGAAACGACAGCGCCTGGCGCTGGTGCTGGGCATTGGCAGCCTGGGCGCAAGGCCCGTGCTGGAATCGGCCCGGCGCGACAGTGAGGCGGTGGCCGCCGCGTTGCGCTGGGGCGGCTTTGAAGTGCTGCTGCGCCTGGACCCCAGCGCATCCGATCTGCGCGCCAGCCTCAAGGACTTCCGCGACCGCCTGCGTGCCGACGGCATCGGCCTGATCTACTTCACCGGCCTGGCGGCGCAGGTGGATGCGCGCAACCTGCTGCTGCCGGCCGACATGACGCTCAACGACGCGCTGGCCGCGCCGGCCGTGGCCACCGTGCTGCGGGCGGTGGGCGTGCCGCTGCAAGAGCTGGTCGATGCATTGGCCGGCGGCGCCGACAGCCCGCGCCTGCTGCTGGTGGACGCCGCTTACCGCAACCCGGCACTGGCGCGGCTGACACCGCTGGGCCTGGCGCGCCCGCGTGTGCCCCCCGGCACCATGGCGCTGCTGGGCCACGCGCCAGGGGCGCTGCAAGACCCGCCCGCCGTGACGCCGCTGCCCAGCCAGCCGCCGAATACGCCGCCCAACACACCACCGAACTCGCCGCCCAACTCGCCGCCCCGGGATTTGCGTGAACTGGCCGCATCGCGCTTTGCCCGTGTGGTCGTCGACGCGCTGACCACTCCGCGCATCAGTGTCCCCGAAGCGCTGCGCGCGGTGCGGCTGGCGGTGGCCGACAGCAGCGGCGGCCTGGCCCAGCCCTGGCTGGCCGGCGACACCTTCGGGCGCGAATACCTGGCCGATGCGGCGCTGCTCGAAGCACCGATGCCGTCGGCCGGCGCAGCCTCGGCGGCTGTGGCTGCCCCCGGCGCGGTGACGACCGCAACCACGACCGCAACCACGACTGCCACCACAGCAGCCACCACGACTGCCACCACAGCATCCACCGCAGCAGCCACCCCCGACGCCGACCGCCGCAGCACCGACGGCCGCACCGCACAAGCACCCGGCCGTGGCGAAAGGCCGGTCTACCAAGCCCGCATCAGCAGCTACGGCCACGCCGAAGGCGACATCCTGACCTACCAGGTGACGGACACGCGCAAGGACGAACTGCTGCTGAGCTACACCGTGCTGATCGACGAGGTGCGCGCCGACGGCCAGATGCAAGCCAACGGCGGCTAGCTGCAGCTGGACGCGCAGGGTCGCATCAAGAGTCAGAAAGACGGTCAGCGAGGCGGCCAGAACAGCGCCGACAGCCCCGAAGCCACCTTCGAACCCGCGCAGGAAACCTGGTGGGCGCGCCCCCAGGTTGGCGAAAGCCGCGTCCTGGCCTTCAAGGAAAGCTACGTGCGCGCCGACAAACAGCGCGGCCAGATCGACTGGCGCGGCAGCAGCCAGGTCGGCAGCCTGCGGCAGATGGAAACCGCAGCCGGCGACTTCGACGTCATGCCCATCAAGTCCACCGGCCAGGCCATCGACACCCCCGTCAGCGGCCCGGTGAGCAAGCTGCAGTTCACGCGCACGGTCTGGTATGCGCCCAAGCTCGGGATGCCGGTGGTGATCGAGATCGAGGACAACGACGAAGCCGGCAAGCCGCTGCGCCGCGAAAGGGTTGAACTCACGCACGCGCAGCAGGCGCGCACCGCCAATTGAAGCGCGCCATTGCCGCGCTGATGGTGACGCTGACTTTGATGTTGAGCGCAGGTTGCGCCACCCGCGCCCCGGTGGTCCGCGACGGCCCCCCGACCACGCCGCCCCCCGACCTGGCGCAACGCCCCGACGCCGAACCGCGTGTCGAGCCCATCCGCGTCGGCGGCCCCAACAAGCCCTATGAAGTGCTGGGCCGCCGCTATGAACCGCTGACCGGCGACGTGCCGCTGCAGCAAAGCGGGCTCGCCAGCTGGTACGGCCGCAAGTTCCACGGCCGCCCCACGGCCAGCGGCGAACCCCACGACATGCACGCCATGACGGCCGCGCACAAGACGATGCCGATTCCCAGCTACGCCCGCGTGCGCAACCCCGCCAACGGGCGCGAGATCGTCGTCCGCATCAACGACCGCGGCCCCTTCGCTGACGGCCGCATCATCGACCTGAGCTACGCCGCCGCAGCCAGGCTCGGCGTGCTGGCGGGTGTGGCGCCGGTGGAGCTGAGGCGCATCACGCATGCCGAGATCCGTGCGGCTCAGGCGCTGGCTGAAATGAAGGACGAAGGCTGGACCGCCGCCACCGCAGGGCGCAGCGCACCTCCCTAAGTCGGTGCACGTTCAGTGCACATACCGGCTTGATCGGCCGGCCCTTTGCGGGGATGCTCGGCCCTCCACCCGAACCGCGCCCGGAGCACAGCAACATGGCCACTGACAAGACGCCGATCACCTTCCTCGTCAGCGGGCAGCTTCAAGGCGCGGGCGCGAGCCGCGGCGTCGCAGCACCGGTCGCCGAAGGCGGGCCGCGCATCAAGGCATCGGTCCGGGTAGGGGCCACGCGGTCTGCCGGCGAGCGTCTGCGCGTGGTGGCCATCCCCGACGAAGATGTCGTCGTGCTGCACCTGGCCGGCGGCCCGTCACTGACGCTGCACCCCGAAACCGCGCGCGACTTGCTGCTGGGCCATGGCCATGGCCAGCGCAAACGCTCACGCGGCGCCACGCCCGCACCGCCACCGGACGAAGTCGATGTCGATGCCGACCTCGGTTGGCAGGGCCTGGCCGACGCCGCGCCCAGACGGTCGCGCGGCCTGGTGGGCAAGCTGATCCTGGCCGGTATCGATGTGCTGTGTTTCGGCAAATTCAGTGGCGCAGTGGCCGACTTGGCCGCCACCGGCCTGGTCGCCAAGGTGGATGGGCGCGTGGCAGCCGGCGTCTATGCCTTGCCCGACACCGGCGCGCTCAGTGCCCTCAAGCCGCAAGCCGACCGGCTGCACAAGAGCGTGCCGGCCGCTGCCGATGGCGGCGCCATCCTGGTGCTGATCCACGGCACCTTTGTGGACACCGTCAGCACCTTCGGCAAGCTGTGGGATGAACACCCGGACAGCGTCAAGAAGCTCTTCGATGCCTACGGCCAGCGGGTCTATGCGCTGGACCATCCGACACTCGGTGCGAGCCCCTTTGCCAATGCGCTGACGTTGGTGCAGGCCATGCCGCAGGGCGCACGGCTGCACTTGCTGACCCATTCGCGCGGTGGCCTGGTGGCCGAGGTGCTGGCACGCCTGGCGGGCCAGCAGGCCTTGTCGGCGCAAGACCTGGAGCCCTTTGCCGGCGAAGCCCACGCCAAGCAGCGGCATGAGATGCAGGCGCTGCAGAAGGCTGTCGTTGACAAAGGCCTGCACATTGAACGGGTGGTGCGCGTCGCCTGCCCGGCGCGCGGCACGCTGCTGGCGTCACGCCGGCTCGACGCCTATCTGTCGGTGCTGACGTGGGTCTTGAGAACATCCGGCGCGCTGGTCGCCAGCGAGGTGGTGGACTTCCTCAACGCCGTGGCAGAGCGGCGCACCGACCCGGCCACCATCCCGGGCCTGGAAGCCATGATGCCGGACAGCGCGCTGGTGCGCTGGCTCAACCGCCCTGAAGCCAAGATCCCCGGCGACCTGCGCGTGGTCGCCGGCGACCTGCAGGGCGACAGCATCGGCAGCTGGCTGAAGACGTTGCTGTCGGACGCCTTCTACTGGACCGACAACGACATCGTCGTCCACACGCGCTCGATGTACGGCGGCTCGCCACGCGAAAACGGCGCCAGCTTCCTGCTCGACCAGAGCGGCAAGGCCACGCACTTCGGCTACTTCCGCAACCCCCTGACCGTGGACGCCGTGGTCGAAGGCCTGACCATGGCCAGCCCCAACGGCTACCGGCCCATCGGCCAGCTGTCGTGGGCGGGTGAGACTTCAGACGGCGTGCGCAGCGCGCGCAGCCTGCGCGGCGCCAGCGTCGGTGGTCCCCCGGCGCCGGCGGGCCACCGCCCGGGCCTGATCGTGCTGCCCGGCCTGCTGGGCAGCAACCTTGAAGCGGGCGGCAGGCGCATCTGGCTCGGCCTGCGCCTGCTGGGTGGCTTCGACCAGTTGCGCTACCAGCCTGCCGGCGCCGACGGGGTGCTGCCGGACGGGCCGATCGGCCTCGTCTACGGCGCGCTGATCGATCACTTGAAGAAAAGCCATGACGTGGTCGCTTTCGACTTCGACTGGCGCCGCCCGATCGAAGAAGAAGCCTGCCGCCTGGCCGACGAAGTCGAAAGGCAGCTCAAGGCGCGCGAATCCTCGGGCCAGCCGGTGCGGCTGATCGCCCACTCCATGGGCGGTGTGGTGGCGCGCACGATGCAACTGGAGCGCCCCGCCGTCTGGCAGCGCCTGATGGCGCACAGTGCGGCGCGGCTCTTGATGCTGGGCACGCCGAATGGCGGCTCGTGGGCGCCGATGCAGGCGCTGACTGGCGACGACACCTTCAGCACCACGCTGACGGTCATCGGCTCGCCCTTCCACGACCAGGACGCGCGCCAGATGATGGCCGAGATGCCCGGCTTCATGCAGCTGCAGGCCGGCCTCACCGACAGCACGCTGGCGCTGGACAAACGCGAAACCTGGCGCCGCCTGGCCGACGAAGACATGCAGAAACTGCGCGAACGCAGTTGGTGGCACCGCAACTGGTTGCAGAGCGAAGGCGCCGACGATTCGCTGGGCGTCTACCGCTGGGGCATTCCGACCCAGGCCGTGCTGGACCAGGCGCGCAAGCTGCGCGAACGCCTGGACGACCAGCGCCGCACGCTGCAGACTGATTTTGCCGCGCGCAAGGTGCTGATGGTGGTGGGCCGCGCCAAGTTCACGCCCGACGGCTTCGAGATCAACGACGACGACGGTTTTGTCTATCGCAACGCGGTCGATGGTGGCGACGGCCGGGTGCCGCTGCAAATGGCGCTGCTGCCGGGGGTGCCGGCCTGGACGCTGGACAGCGAACACGGCAGCCTGCCAAGTGCCAAGTCAGCCTTTGCGGCCTTTGAAGAGTTGCTGCTGCAAGGCGAGACTGAACGCCTGCCGCGCTTGGCAGCCACCCGCGGCGTGGTGGCGGCACCGACGGTGGACCACGTGCTGAGCCGGCCTTCCCGCTCCAGGCGGCCGCCTGAACCCGCAGGTGCTGAAGACCAGTTGTTGACGGCCGACATGCCCATGCCCTCCGGTGACCCGGCCGTGGCGACGGCTGCATGCCTGGCCGTGACGGTGGTCAACGGCAACCTCAGCTTCATCCGTTCGACGCTGCTGGTGGGGCACTACAAGTCGCTGGCGCTCACTGGCACCGAACAGGTCGTGGATGCCCTGATTGGCCGCACGATGAGCACGGCGTTGTCGCTCAACGCCAACTTCTACCCCGAGGCCACGGGCACGCACCAGGTCTTCCTCAACACGCTGCGCGACCCCACCGTGCCGTCGGGCCTGGGGCAACCGCCCGCCGTGGTGGTGGTGGGCCTGGGTGAAGAGGGCAAGCTGCGAGAAACGGCGCTGGCTTCTTCGGTGCGCCAGGCCGTTCTGAGCTGGCTGCAGCGCGTGGCCGAAGACCAGGCGCGTGGCGCTGCCAGCACAGCGGTGGAAATAGCGGCCACGCTGATGGGCAGTGGCGGCTTCGGCATCACACCAGGGGCAGCGGCGCGCGCCATCTCGCAGGGCGTGGCCGACGCCAACCAGCGTGTGCTTGAATCCAACCAGCGCGGCAACACCCTGCCCTGGCCGCCGGTGGCGCGCCTGGTGCTGGTGGAGCTGTACCTCGACCGCGCCAGCGAGGCCTGGCGTGAACTGAAGGCCATGCAGGCTGCTGCGCCCACCCACTACCGGGTCGATGAATCGGTGAAGAGTGGCACGGGCGCACTGCGCCGCCCGCTGGATGCCAGCTACCGCGGCGCCGACTACGACTTCATCCGCGTCGAAAGCAAGCCCGGCGGCATGGTGGAATTTGCGCTCGACAGCCGCCGCGCCCGCAACGACCTGCGTGAGCAGAGCACGCAGATTGCGCTGGTTGAAGAGCTGGTCAAGACCGCTTCCACCGACACCAACACCGACGACCAGCTCGGCCGCACGCTGTTCCAGCTGCTGGTGCCCACCGCCATCGAACCCTATCTGGGCGGCACCACCCGGTTGCTGCTGGAGCTGGACCTGGGCTCGGCCGCCATCCCCTGGGAATTGCTGGACACACCGGCCGACCTCAAGGCTGTCGATCCGCGACCCTGGTCGCTGCGCAGCCGCATGCTGCGCAAGATGCGGCTCAAGGATGAAGGCAGCGCGCCGCGCGCCGACGCGATTGCCGACGACGCCGTGCTGGTCATTGGTGAGCCCTTCGTGGACCGCCCCGAGTACGGCCCGCTGGACGCGGCGCTGCGCGAAGCCAAGGCCGTGGCCGACCTGCTGCAGCGCGGCATCGACAGCACCCGCGTGCGCGCGCTGTACAAGGAGCGCGCGCGCCCGATCATCAACGCCCTGCTCGAGCGGCCCTGGCGCATCCTGCACGTGGCCGGCCATGGCGAAGCGTCGGCCAAGGGCGGTGTCGTGCTGTCGGGCAAGGCCTTCCTGGGCCCCAGCGAAATTGCCGCCATGCGCACGGTGCCCGAACTGGTGTTCGTCAACTGCTGCCACCTGGCGGCGCTGACGCCGGCGGCCAAGGCGCGCAACTTCCAGGCCGCCAGCTTCGCCGCCGGCGTGGCCGAGCAGCTCATCCGCATCGGCGTGCGCTGCGTGGTGGCAGCCGGCTGGGCGGTGGAAGACGAAGCCGCCAAGGCCTTTGCGCTGCGCTTCTATGAGCGCCTGCTGGCCGGCGACAGCTTCGGCAGCGCCGTCGGCGAAGCGCGTGACGTCGCCTGGCGCATCGGCGGCAGCAACACCTGGGCCGCCTACCAGTGTTATGGCGACCCCGACTGGCGCCTGCGCGCCCGCACCGGCGACGCCCAGAGCCCCACGCGGCCACTGCAGGACACCTACGGCGGCATCGCGTCGCCGCTGGGGCTGGCGCTGGCGCTGGAGACGCTGGCCGTGGGCTCGGCCTGGGAGCACCGCGCTGAAGCCGGGCAGCTGTCGCGCATCGGCTTCCTTGAAGGCCAGTACGCCAAGCGCTGGGGCGCCATCGGTGCCGTGGCCGAGGCCTTCGGTGTGGCCTACGAAGCCGCTGGCGCTTTTGACCCCGCCATCAAGTGGTTCAGCATCGCGCTCAGCGCCAAGGACAGCAGCGCGTCGATCAAGGTCAACGAAACACTGGGCAACCTGTTGGCACGGCAAGGGCACGACCGGCTGCGCAGCAAGGCTGGCAAACAGAGTGCGGCCGACTGCGACGCGGCGCGCAAGACCGTGCGCGAAGGCTGGGCGATGCTGAAGACCCTGGTCAGCCTGCAGGAAACGGCCGAACGCTGGTGTTTGGTGGCGTCGGCCTGCAAGCGCATGGCCCTTGTGGAGCACATGGCCGGTGACGCCAAGCAGGAAGCGGCCTGGCTGGCAGTGATGGACGAAGCCTACGGCACCGCCGAAAGGCTGGCCGACGCGCAAGGCAATGCCGACTGGTTCTACCCGGCCATGAACCGGCTGGCGGGCCAGATGCGCCACAGCCGGCTGGACGCCAAGGCCGCGGCGCCAGACCGCGAACGGCTGCAGCGTGTGCGCGCCAGCCTGCTGGCCAAGTCGGACAGCGACCCTGATTTCTGGACCGAGTCGGGCCAGATCGAACTCGACACCTATGAAATCCTGCTGGCTGCGCCGCAGCCCGACAACCTGGACAAGCTGCGCGCCCGCTACGAGGACCTGCACCGCCGCGCCCCGGCGCCCAAGAGCTGGCGCACGGTGTTTGATCAGCTTGAGTTTGTGGTCGGGCCTTCGCTGAAAAAGACAGGGGCGCTGGTGGAACTGCTGAAGGTGGTGAAGGCTTTTTCCGGCTGAAGGCTGAAAGTTGAAGGTCGGCGGCGGTTGCGCGCTGGCGCGGTCAGCGCCCGCCCGCCACATCCACCACCGTTCCCGTCGTGTAGCTGCTGTCCGCCGACAGCAGCCACACGATGGCCTGCGCCACTTCATCCGCCGACCCGGCCCGCTGCATCGGCACCATGGGCGCCATCCGCGCTGCGCGGCCGGGTTGCCCGCCGCTGGCGTGGATGTCGGTTTCAATGATGCCCGGCCGCACCGCATTGACACGAATGCCCTCGGTGGCTACTTCGCGTGCCAGGCCGAGCGTGAAGGCGTCCACCGCGCCCTTGGCCGCCGCGTAGTCCACGTACTGCCCCGGCGCGCCCAGCCTGGCCGCGGCCGACGACAGGTTGACGATCACGCCGCCGGCGCCGCCGTGCTGCGTGCTCATGCGCCGCACCGCTTCACGCGCGCACCACACCGTGCCGAAGACGTTGACCGCAAACATGCGTTCGATGCGCGCTGCGCTCATGGCGTCCACACGCGCGGCCACGTCCACCACGCCGGCGTTGTTCACCAGGCCCTGCAGCGGGCCCCATGCGTGGTCGATGGCCGCAAACATCGCCAGCACATCGGATTCGAGACCGACGTCGCCCTGCAGCACCAGCGCACGCTGGCCGGCTGCCCGCACGTCCGCAGCCACGGCTTCGGCGGCCGCGGCGTCGCGCGTGAAGTTGACGGCCACGTCCCAGCCACGGTGCGCTGCCAAGCGGGCGGTGGCAGCGCCGATGCCGCGGCTGCCGCCGGTGATGAGCAGGGTTTTTGTGTTCATGTCTTCTCCTCGGGTCCGCGCCCCGAACGTGGGGCGCGTCCCCATGTCGCGCCGCGTGCGGCTCCGCTAGAGTGTCCATCAATCCAATGCAAACTCTCAGCCATGCAAAGACGCCACCTCATCCTGGCCAGCGGTGCCGCGCTCATCAGCGCGCCGGGCTTCGTGCACGCCCAGGCGCTTGAAAAACCCAAGCTCACCATCGCCGTCGGCGGCAAGAACCTGCTGTACTACCTGCCGCTGACCATTGCCGAACAGCGCGGCTACTTCAAGGCCGAGGGCCTTGACGTGACCATCGCCGACTTCGCCGGCGGCGCACGCGCGCTGCAAGCCGTTGTGGGAGGCAGTGCCGACGTGGTCAACGGCGCCTTCGAACACACCGTCAACATGCAGCACAAGGGCCAGCGCCTGCGCGCCTTTGTGCTGATGGGCCGCGCGCCGCAGATCGTGCTGGGGCTGAACCCCAAGACCATGGCGGGCTACAAGACACCAGCCGACCTGAAGGGCAAGTAGATCGGCGTCACCGCGCCGGGCTCTTCCACCAACGTGATGCTCAACTTCTTCCTCGCCAAGGCGGGGTTGAAGCCTTCAGACGTGTCGATCATTGGCGTCGGTGCGGGGCCCGGTGCGGTGGCCGCGATGCGTTCGGGCCAGATCGACGCCATGAGCAACCTCGACCCCGTCATCACGCTGCTGCAGCGCAGTGGTGACTTGAAGATCATCTCGGACACCCGCATCGTGGCCGAGTCGGAGAAGGTCTTCGGCGGTCCGATGCCGGCGGCCTGCCTGTACGCGCCGCAAGGCTTCATCGACAAGAACCCGCTCACCACCCAAGCGCTGGCCAACGCCGTCGTGCGCGCCAACAAGTGGATTCAGGCGGCGGGGCCTGGCGACATCATCACCAATGTGCCCGAGTCCTTTCTGCTGGGTGACCGCGCCGTCTACATCGACGCCTTCCTGGCCGCCAAGGGCGCGCTCAGCGCCGACGGCCTGTTTCCCGACAAGGGGGCGGACACGGCCTTCCGCGCGCTGGCCAGCATCGACGCCGACATTGCCAAGGCCACGCTGGACCTGAGCGCGGTCTACACCAATGACTTCGCGAAGAAGGCCAATGCGAAGTACCCGCGCGGTTGAAGCCGTGAGAGCGATTTAGGGCAAGCTGCCAATGACCGGCGCGCAGATCATCGTCCTGGCCACACCCGTGTTCCTGCTGCTCATCGCGCTGGAATATGCGGTGGGCCGCGCGCGCGGCCGCAACACCGATCGGTTGAGCGACACGCGCAGCAGCGGCGGCCGCGGTGTCATGAGCCAGGTCACCGGCGTCTTCGGCAAGCTGCTGCGCATCGGCCTGTACACGCTGGTGTTTGAGCACCTTGCGATCACGCGCCTGCCGGCCGACGCGCTGTGGGTGTGGCTCTTTGCGCTGCTGTTCTACGACCTCTGCTACTACTGGCTGCACCGCGCCAGCCACCGCGTGGCGGTGATGTGGGCGGCGCATGCGGTGCACCACCAGAGCGAGGACTACAACCTGGGCACGGCCTTGCGCCAGACCAGCAGCGGCTTCTTGCTGGGCTGGCTGTTCTATGTGCC
>JANMKK010000121.1:0-33414 GCA_031372005.1 Rubrivivax sp. | reverse complement strand
TCGTAGGCGGCGATCCACTCGCTGCTTTTCATGTCGCCCTTGCGGCGCATCGGGCCGGCGAGCATGGCGGTGTGCATCTCGTCGCCGGTGCGGTCCAGGAAGCCGGTGTTGATGAAGGCGACGCGGCTGGCGGCGGCGGCGATGCAGGCCTTGAGGTTGACGCTGGTGCGGCGCTCCTCGTCCATGATGCCGAGTTTCACCGTGCTGTCCGGCAGGCCCAGCATCTGTTCAACGCGGCCGAAGAGTTCGGCCGCAAAGGCCACCTCGGCGGGGCCGTGCATCTTGGGCTTGACGATGTAGACGCTGCCGGTGCGGCTGTTGACGATGCCACTGACGTTGGACGTTCTGCCCTGGCGCTGCAGGTCGTGCAGCGCGATGGTGGTGGTGACCACGGCGTCGAGAATGCCTTCGGGAATTTCCTTCGTGCCGTCCCACAGGATGGCCGGGTTCGTCATCAGGTGGCCGACGTTGCGCAGGAACATGAGGCTGCGGCCGTGCAGCACGACATCGGCACCCCCGTCGGCAGCGTGCGCCGCGTGATAACGGCGGTCGGGGTTCAGGCCGCGCTGGATGATGCGGTCGCCCTTCTTCACCTCTTCGGTCAGCGTGCCCTGCAGGATGCCGAGCCAGTTGCGGTAGCCGATGATCTTGTCGGCCGCGTCCACCGCAGCCACCGAATCTTCCAGGTCGAGGATGGTGGACAAGGCGGCTTCCAGCACCACGTCGCTGACGCCCGCGCTGTCGGCCTTGCCGATGGCTGCGGTGCGGTCGATGCGGATGTCGATGTGCAGGCCGTGGTGGCGCAGCAGCACCGACAGCGGCGCTGCGGCGTCACCTTGAAAACCCACCAGCGCCGACGGGTCGGCCAGGCCGACGATGTGGCCGCTGGCCAGTGTGACCAGCAGCCGGCCGCCGTCGATGCGGTAGTGCACGCTGCCGACGTGGCTGGCCGCGCTGCCTGACCCAGTGCCGGCCAGCGGCACGGCCTGGTCCAGAAACGCGCGGGCGTAGGCGATGACCTTGGCACCGCGCACCGGGTTGTAGGCGCCGCTGCGGGTGGCACCGCCGTCTTCGGGCAGCACGTCGGTGCCGTAGAGCGCGTCGTACAGCGACCCCCAGCGTGCATTGGCGGCGTTGAGTGCATAGCGCGCGTTGAGGATCGGCACCACCAGCTGCGGCCCCGCTTGCAGGGCCAGCTCGGCATCGACGTTGGCCGTGGTGGCCTGCACATGCGCGGGCACGGGCTGCAGGTAGCCGATGTGCTGCAAGAAGCTTCGGTAGGCCGGCATATCGGCAATCGGCCCCGGGTGCGCGCGGTGCCAGTGGTCCATCTCGGTCTGCTGGCGGTCGCGCTCGGCCAGCAGCGCAACGTTGCGCGGCGCCATGTCGCGCACGATGGCGTCGAAGCCGGCCCAGAAGTGGGCGGGTGCGATGCCGGTGCCGGGCAGCACTTCGTCGTCGATGAAACCCTGCAGGGCGCTGTCGACGTGCAAGCTGTGGAGGGTGGTTCGCATGGTGTCGGTTCTTTTCAGGGCGGGGAAGGAAAGTGGTGCAGCACATCGCGCAGGGTGCGCCCGGTGTGCGTGGGCTCGGTGCCCAACTGTTCAGGCGGCGCGCCGCTGCGGTTGATCCACAGGGTGGTGTAGCCGAACCAGGTGGCGCCGATGGCGTCCCAGGCATTGCTGCTGACGAACAGGATCTCCCGCGCCGGCAGCTTGAGGGCGGCCGTACCGACGGCGTAAGCGGCGGGGTCGGTCTTGAAGCGGCGCGTCGGGTGCACGCTGAGCACGTGCTGCAGCAAGTCCGCAAAGCCGGCGCTCTTGACGGCCACCGCCAGCATCTCGGGGTCGCCATTGCTGAGGACGCCGGTGCTGACACCGCGCTGCTTCAGTTGGGTCAGCACTTCGTGGTTTTCTGCAAAGGCGCTCAAGTGGCGGTACTGGTTCATCAGCCGCTCTTCGGTGGCGGGTTGCAGGTCCAGGCCCAGACGCAGCGCGGTGTAACGCAACGCAGCGCGGGTGATGTCCCAGAACGGCCTGTACTGGCTGCTGCCGGCGCTGTCGTGCGCACCGCTCATCGACACCAGTCGGGTGTATTCGATCTGCTTGTCGCGCCACAGCAGCGACAGCCGCTCACCGTGCCCTGGGAACAGCTGCTCGGCCAACATGGCCACGCTGTGGACATCAAAGAGCGTGCCGTAGGCGTCAAAGAGTACTGCGCGAATTTTCATTCCGAGAATCTATTCGATGTCGGCTGCGGCATTAAGTGCGCGATACGCGTTTGATTCGTGCGTCTGGAGTGGATAATCTTTTACTATGGATCGGCTCAAGCAAATCGAGTCATTCGCCGCCGTGGCCACCAAGGGCAGTCTCACGGCCGCTGCCCATGCCGAAGGCGTGGCGCCGGCGGTGATCGGCCGGCGCATTGACGCGTTGGAACAGCGGCTGGGGGTGAAGCTGCTGGTGCGCACCACGCGCCGCATCACGCTCACGCACGAAGGCAGTGCGTTCCTTGAAGATTGCCAGCGCCTGTTGGCCGACCTGGCCAACGCCGAGGCCAGCGTCAGCGAAGGCGGCGTCAAAGCCAGCGGCCACCTGCGCATCACCGCGCCCGCCGGCTTCGGCCGCCGCCACGTCGCACCGCTGGTGCCGGCCTTCCTGGCGCAGCACCCGGACGTGAGCTTGTCGCTGAACCTGAGCGACCGGGTGGTGGACATCGTCAACGAAGGTTTTGACTGCGCGGTGCGCGTGGGCGACTTGCCCGACAGCAGCCTGGTCAGCGTGCGCCTGGCCGACAACCGGCGTCTGTGCGTGGCGGCACCTGCCTACCTGCAGCGCGCCGGCACACCGGCGACACCGGCCGAGCTGATGCGCCACCAGTGCCTGACGCTCAGTTCAGACGCCAGCCAAACGCGGGGCTGGGCCTTTCGCGTCGACGGCGAGTCCATCCACCTGCGCCCCGGCGGTCGCCTGGACTGCAGCGACGGCCAGGTGCTGCACGACTGGTGCCTGAGCGGCCTGGGCATGGCATGGCGCAGCACCTGGGAAGTGGCGGACGACGTGGCCGCCGGCCGCCTGCAGGCGGTGCTGGAAGACTTCTGTGCGCCGCCCAACGGCATCTACGCCGTCTTCCCGCACGCCAAGCACTTGCCGCTGCGGGTGCGGCTGTGGATCGACTTCGTCAAGCACAGCTATGGCGACCCGAAGTACTGGTCGGGTGCGGGGTCGCTGTAGATCATCTGGCCCATGAAAAAGGGGCGCCGGGGCGCCCCTTTTTTAACCCGGTGGAAGAACCGCTTACTTCTTCGCGCCAGCGTCGGCCATGCACTTCTTGACGTGGCTGGTCTTGGCGGCGCCGGCCAGCTTCTTGTCGGCGGCTGACTTCTCGCAGGCGGGGCTGGCAGCAGCGGCGGGCGCAGCGCCAGCGTCCTTCTCGCACTTTTTGACGAAGCTGGTTTTGGCGGCGCCGGCCAGCTTCTTTTCGCCTGCCTTGGTTTCGCAGTCGGCGTTGGCCGCAAAGGCGTGGCCGGCAAAGAGGCCGAGCGTGGCGAACGCGATCGTGATCAGGGATTTCTTCATGGGGGCGGGCTCCTCAGGTGGTTTTGACAGGGGTTCTTGAACGGTCGGCGAATGCGCCGTTGTCGATTGCATCAGAGCGGACGACACGCGGCTACCGGTAAACGCACGGGGGTGCGCGGCCGATGACGGCTGCTGATCAGCCGATGCGGCGCAGTGCGGCCGCTTCCTGCGCCGCATGCAGGCGTGCCACCAGCACGCGGATGAAGGCCTTGTCGAAGAGATAGCGCGTGGACAGCGACAACCGCTCCAGGCTGTCGGGCGTGAACGACACCGTGGTGGCAGGCTGCGACACCAGGATGTCCACCGTGTGCACGCGCAGCGCCGGGTTGGGCGCCAGGTAGGCCATCTCGCCGACCGAACTGCCAGCACCCAGCGACGCCACGCTGCGGCCGTCGCGGTACACCTCCACCTGACCCTGGGTGACGATGTGAAAGCTGTTGCCTTCTTCGCCCTTGCGGTACAGCGCCTGTCCAAAGGAATGGCGGTGCCACGACGCGCGGTGCACCACTTCCCATAACTCCACGTCGCCGAAATCGGAAAAAAATTCCAGCGACCGCAGCAGCGTGAAACGCTCGGAATCCAGCACTTCCTGCAGCGGCCCGCGCAAATGCGGCGCTTGTGCGCTCAACTGTGACAAGGCCTGCGAAAACTCGTCCCAACTGGCCGGGCGCAGGTCGCGGTCTTTCGCCAGGCTGCGCTCGATCAGCGCGTGCAGCGCCTCGGGCACGCCGTCGCGCAGCGTGGCCAGCGGCGGCGCGGTGCCGTTGAAGATCTGGTGCATGATGGCCTGCTGCTCAATCGCGTCAAAGGGCGGGCGCCCGGCGATCAGGTGGTACAGCACAGCGGCCAGCGAATAGATGTCGGCGCGGCAGTCCAGCAAGTCGCCATCCAGTTGCTCAGGCGACATGTACGCCAGGCTGCCCACACGGTAAACCTGCGTGTTGTCGGCACTCAGATTGAAGACACTCCCGAAGTCGGTCACCTTGACGTCGCCAATCTGGTCGCCCACCAGCGTGACCAGCAGGTTGGCCGGTTTCACGTCGCGGTGGATCAGGCCCTGGCGGAAGCAGTAGCCCAGCGCCATCGCGCACTTGAAGCCGATTTCCATCGTCTGCGTCAGCGGCAGCAACTTGTCTGCGCGGCAGTACCGCCGCAGCGTGACGCCGGCGACGTGTTCCATCACCAGGTAGGGTGACTCGGCGTCAGCCACCGCGTCCAGGATCTGCACCACGTTCGGGTGCTGAAGCCGCCCCACCAGCGCCGCTTCGGCGGCGAAGAAACGCTGCTGAAAGTGGGCGTCACGGGCATTGCCAAGCGCGCCGACGCGCACGCGCTTGATCGCCACGTCCTGGTTGCGAAAGGGGTCGTGGGCCAGGAAGACTTCGCTCGTCGCGCCCTCACCGATCTTGGACTTGATCAGGTACTTGCCAATGCGCGACGGCAGGCTTGGGCCCATCGGGGCAAAGTTGGAAGGGACGGGTGGCGAGGGTGGCAGTGGTGGCAGTGGTGGCATGAGGAAGACGCGAGGCTCGCGCATGGTCGCCTGAGCGCCGCTCACCCGATGGCTGAATCAAAGGCGCGAAGCCCGCGCTTATCAGCCCTGGCAAAGGCTCAAAAGTAGAATTGATCGATGATCCAAGCAAAGCAGGAATTGCGGCAGGCGCTGCAGGTGGCGCTGGCGCAACTGGCGCAGGAGGCCGGCGCGGCTGTGCCAGTGGCCACTTTCGAGTCCCCCAAGCAGGCCAGCCATGGCGACCTGGCCATCACCAGTGCCATGCAGCTGGCACGGCCGCTGAAGAAAAACCCGCGTGACCTGGCCGACCGGCTGGTGCAGTTGCTGCAGGGCCAGGCCGCCGTGCAGCGCTGGGTGAAGGCCCTGGAAATTGCGGGCCCTGGTTTCATCAACTTGCGACTGGCGCCGGCTGCCAAGCAGGCGGTGGTGGCCGAAGTGCTGGCCGGGCGCGACGCTTTCGGCCGCCAGCCTGCCAGCGGCGACAAGGTGATGGTGGAATTTGTCTCCGCCAACCCCACGGGTCCGCTGCATGTGGGGCATGGCCGCAACGCAGCCTTGGGTGACTGCATCTGCAACCTGCTGCAAAGCCAGGGCGCCGAGGTGCTGCGCGAGTTCTATTACAACGACGCCGGCGTGCAGATCGCCAACCTCGGCATCTCGGTGCAGCGGCGGCTGCAGGGCCTCAAGCCCGGTGATGTGGGCTGGCCTGAGCAGGCCTACAACGGCGAGTACATCGCCGACATCGCTGCCGACTTCAGCGCGAAGAAGACCGTGCGCGCCGATGACCGCGAGTTCACGGCCAGCGGCAACATGAACGATCTGCAGGACATCACCCTGTTTGCGGTGGCCTTCCTGCGCCACGAACAAGATCTGGACCTGCAGGCCTTTGGCGTCCACTTCGACCATTACTTCCTGGAAAGCAGCCTCTACAGCAGCGGCCGGGTCGAAGACACCGTCCGGCGTCTGATCGCGTCCGGCAAGACCTTCGAAGAAGGCGGCGCGCTGTGGTTGCGCACCACCGACTACGGTGACGACATGGACCGCTTCATGCGCAAGTCGGCGCCAGCAGGCGCCGACTCGACAGTTCGGGACGGCAGCGTGTACACCTACTTCGTGCCCGACGTGGCCTACCACCTGACCAAGTTTGAACGCGGCTACAGCAAGGTCATCAACGTCCAGGGCACCGACCACCACGGCACGGTGGCGCGGGTGCGTGCGGGGCTGCGGGCCCTGTCCGAAACATTCAGCCTGGGCATCCCGGCGGGCTACCCGGACTACGTGCTGTACAAGATGATCGCGGTCATGAAGGACGGCCAGGAAGTGAAGATGTCCAAGCGCGCCGGCACGTCGGTATCGGTGCGCGACCTCATCGACTGGACCAGCCGCGACGCGGTTCGTTTCTTTCTCATCAGCCGCAAGGCCGACACCGAGTTCACCTTTGATGTCGACCTGGCGCTGAAGGCCAACGACGAAAACCCGGTGTTCTACGTGCAGTACGCGCATGCACGCATCTGCTCGGTGCTGGCGGCCTATACAGGGCTGCGTGACTTTGCGGCGGCGAACCTGTCGCTGCTGATCGCGCCGAGCGAGGACGCACTGATGCTCAAGCTGGCCGATTTCCCCGAGATGCTGACCCGCGCCACCGCCGACCTGGCGCCGCACGATGTGGCCTTCTACCTGCGTGAGCTGGCCGCAGCCTTTCACACCTACTACGCCAGCGAGCGTTTCCTGGTCGATGATGCGGCCCTGGCACGCGCCCGCATGGCGCTGTTGTCGGCCACGGCGCAGGTGCTGTGCAATGCGCTGGCGCTGCTGGGTGTGTCGGCCCCCGAATCGATGAACCGTGAAGTGGCGGCTGCCGCCGAACTGAGCCAATGAGTGAGCGAATGAGTGAGCGAATGAGTGAGCCCATGAACTTGCAGCGTGGCGGTTTTGCGATGGGCCTGGTGGCCGGCCTGCTGGTGGGCCTGGCGCTGGCGTTGGGGGTGGCGCTGTACATCACGAAGGCGCCCATGCCCTTCGTCAACAAAGTGCCGCAGCGCACGGCCGAGCAGGACAACGCCGAGACCCAACGCAACCGCAACTGGGACCCCAACGCAGCGCTGGGCGGCAAGACGGGCGTGCGCGCAACAGCCGCCGCCAGCGCCGCCAGTGCGGCGATGGCCGCCACTGCGGCCAATGCCGCTGCGGCGGCAACCATGCAGGCTGCTCCTGCGGCCTTGCCGTCAACGCCTGCTCCCGCCAAACCGCAGTTCAAAGATCCGGCGGCCCTCCTTGCCGGTGAAACGCCGGCCGCCGCGTTGCCACAGCCGCGGTCCACCGCAACGGCTGCTGAACCGTTTGTCTATTTCGTGCAGGCAGGGGCCTTCACGCGCAATGAAGACGCCGAGCAGCAAAGGGCCAGGTTGGCGATGATCGGCCAGGGCGCCAGGATCACCGAGCGTGAACAGGCCGGGCGGACTGTCTACCGTGTGCGTTTGGGCCCCTACCCGGCACGTGCCGAGGCGGACTCGCTGCAAGTCAAACTGCAGGAACAAGGCATCGAGGCGCAGATCGTGCGTGTCGAAAAGCCTTGAACGGGCCGCATTGGCTTCACCGGAACTTGGACCGCCGGGTGCACTCCACCTCGGCAAGCCATCCTGGCACTCATCCCCCACTTGTAAGGATTTCCATGCAACGGCGCGACTTCTCCCTCCAACTGGCCGGTGCAGGCCTTGGGCTTGCGGTGACTGGCCTGGCGCAGGCCCAAGGCGCGCCCAAGGAAGGAACGCACTACGTCAAGCTGTCAACGCCGGCTCCGGTGACGTTGCCGGGCCCTGACAAGAAGATCGAGGTCGTGGAATTCTTCTGGTACGGCTGCCCGCACTGCTACGCCTTTGAGCCCACGCTGGAACCCTGGGTCAAGAAGCTGCCGGCCGACGTGAGCTTCCGCCAGGTGCCCGTGGCCTTCATGGCGCAGTACCAGATCCACCAGAAACTCTTCTACGCCCTGGAAGAAATGGGCCAGTTGCCGGCAATGCACCGCAAGGTCTTCAGCGCGATCCACCAGCAAAACAAGCGCCTCAGCAGCGAGTCCGAGATCATTGCCTTCGCCACGGCCAGCGGCATGGATGGCGCCAAGCTCGCTGAATCCATGAAGTCCTTCGGTGTCAGCACCAAGGTCAACCGCGCCAAGCAGTTGGCAGAAGCGTACAAGATCGATGGTGTGCCGGCGCTCGGGATCAACGGCCGCTTCTACACTTCGGCCACGCTCGCAGGCACCCACGAGCGTGCGGTGGCGGTGGCGGACTTCCTGATCCAGCTGTCGCGCACCAAGGCCTGAAGCGCTGCCAGCCCTGGCCCCGCAGGGCCCGGCTGGGCGGTGTGGCGCAACACAGCGCCGACGCGGCTTGAATTCACGCCGCCATCAGTCAGCGGCACGGGTGTTGTGGCTATACTGCCCTGCAAATTTCGTGCCGCTGAATGACTCGTTTCCCCTATCTCATGCGCCTGGCCCCGCGCCTGACCCCGCGCCTTGCCATGCTGTTGCTTGCGTTCAGCGTGGCCGTTTGCATGCCCAGTCGGGCCGAAAAGGCCGACCGCAGCAAGCCCATGGTGGTGGAGGCGGACCGCGACGCCGTGCTGGACCTGCAGCGCCAACTGCTGGTCTACACCGGCAATGTCGTCGTTTCACAGGGCACGATGATCCTGCGCGCCGAAAGGCTTGAAATGCGCACCTTGGCCGACGGCTACCGCGCGGCCAGCGCGCTCGGCTCTGCAGCCAAGCCCGCCACCTGGCGCCAGCGCCGCGACGGTGTCGATGAAAGCGTCGAAGGCAGCGCAGACCGGATTGAATTCGACGGCCGCGCCGACACGCTGCGCTTCATCGGCAACGGTGCCGTGCGGCGTCTGCGTGCGGGCACGGTCGCCGACGAGATCACCGGTGCCAGCATCCTCTGGGACAACACGGCCGAGGTCTTCAAGGTCGAAGGCGGCGCGGCCACGCCCGCCAACCCGACCGGGCGGGTGCGCGCGGTGCTGAGCCCGCGCGCTGAAGGCCCGGCCTCTGCGCCGTTGACCACGCCGCTGACACCCAGCCGCGCCCTGGGGGAGAAGCGTTGATTTCAGCGGAGGCGGGGCCCGCGTCCGTGCCCGCGGTGGCAAGCCGGTTGGAAGCCGAACACCTGCGCAAAAGCTACGGCCCGCGCGTGGTGGTGAAGGACGTTCATCTGGCAGTCGGCGCGGGTGAGGTCGTGGGCCTGCTCGGCCCCAACGGCGCCGGCAAGACCACCACTTTCTACATGGTCGTCGGCCTGGTGCGGGCCGACGAAGGCCAGATCCGCATCGACGGCAAAGCCGTGGAAGGCCTGCCGATCCACCGCCGCTCGCGCCTGGGGCTGTCGTACCTGCCGCAAGAGGCATCGATCTTCCGCAAGCTCACGGTGCAGGAAAACATCCGCGCCGTGCTGGAACTGCAGCTCGACGCCGAAGGCCGCCCCTTCAAGACCGCAGTCATCAACGAGCTGCTCGACAAACTGCTGCAGGACCTGTCGATCGACAAGCTGCGCGACTCGCCCGCCCCCGCGCTGTCGGGCGGTGAAAGGCGGCGCGTCGAGATTGCGCGCGCGCTGGCCACGCAGCCGCGGTTCATCCTGCTGGATGAGCCCTTTGCCGGCGTCGACCCGATCGCCGTCATCGAGATCCAACGCATCATCGGTTTCCTGCGGGCGCGTGGCATCGGCGTGCTCATCACCGACCACAACGTGCGCGAGACGCTGGGCATCTGCGACCGTGCCTACATCATCAGCAACGGCAGTGTGCTCGCTGAAGGCACGTCACAAGAAATCGTTGCCAACGCCGAGGTGCGCAAGGTGTACCTCGGCGAACACTTCAAGATGTGACATGGGACCCCCAGGCTTGTCGCTTCGCGCCTTCGCCACCCCCCGGGGGGGCTCGGCCTTCCCTTGGGGCGGCCCTGCGGGAGGCCGGCCGCGATGAAGCCATCCCTCCAGGTAAGACTTTCCCAGCACCTCGCGCTGACGCCGCAGCTGCAGCAGTCGATCCGCCTGCTGCAACTGTCCACGCTGGAGCTGCACCAGGAAGTCGGGCAGATGCTCGACCAGAACCCGTTCCTGGAAGCAGAAGAAGACGCACCCGCCACGCCTTTCGAAACCCCCATTGAACGCCAGGCTGCAGACCGTGTGGCCGACCGCGTGGCCGACAACGAAGCCCCCGACGCGCCCACCGATGCGGGCGAGGCCGCCACCGAATTGCGGGCCGAAGAGTTCGGCACCACCGAGCGGGAGGACTGGGAAAACGGCACCGAGTCCGATGACTTCGACGGCATCCGCGAAACACCTTCGTCAAACAGTGCGGGCACTGGCGAAGGCGACGACGGCGAAGCCCACAACCGCCGCGCCAGCGCCGGGTCTTTGCAGGACCACCTGCGCTCGCAGCTTGTCGGCATGCGCCTCTCGGCCGACGACCACGCAGCCATCGAAGTGCTGATCGAATCGCTGGACGGTGACGGCTACCTGGCCGACACGCTGCAGGACATTGCAGAGCGCCTGGCCGCGATGCTGGGCCTTGAAGGCGCCGAAGACCGGGAAACTTTGGACGAGCGTTTGCGCTGCGGCCTGCGCTGGCTGCAAAGCCTGGAGCCCTTGGGTGTGGGGGCCAGTTCGCTGGGCGAATGCATTGCGCTGCAACTCAAGGCCACACCGCGCTGCCCGGCGCGACAGGTGGCGCTGCGCATCTGCGACCAGTACCTGGAATTGCTGGCCAAGCGCGACATGAAGCGCCTGACCGCGCTCACGGGGGCCGATGAAGGGCTGGTGCGCAGCGCGCAGGACTTGATCCGCGCGTGCGAACCCAAGCCCGGGCGGCCGTTCACCGCAGCAGAGGCCAACATCGTCGTGCCCGATGTTGTCGTGCGCAAGACCGGCCGCGGCATCAGCGTCACTCTCAACCCCGACGTCATGCCCAAACTGCGCATCAACGACATCTACGCCCAGGCGGCGCGTGGCCTGCGCGGGGCATCGGCCAATCCGGGCATGTCGTCGCGGCTGCAGGAAGCGCGCTGGTTCGTGAAGAACATCCAGCAGCGTTTCGACACCATCCTGCGCGTCAGCAAGGCCATCGTCGAAAGGCAAAAGGGCTTCTTCACGCACGGCGCCATCGCCATGAAGCCGCTGGTGCTGCGCGAGATTGCCGATGAGCTGGGTTTGCACGAAAGCACCATCTCGCGCGTCACCACCGCCAAGTACATGGCCACGCCGCAAGGCACCTTTGAGCTCAAGTATTTCTTCGGCTCGTCGCTCAACACCGACGCGGGCGGCAACGCGTCCAGCACGGCGGTGCGCGCGCTGATCCGGCAGTTTGTGACCGCTGAAGACATCAAGAAACCGCTGTCCGACAACCAGCTCAGTTCGATGCTGGAAGAGCAGGGCATCCAGGTCGCACGGCGCACGGTGGCCAAGTACCGCGAGGCGCTGAAGATCGCGCCTGCGGGCTTGCGAAAGAACATATGACTGCACTGAGATGACCGCGCTTTTTCTGCCCTGCCCAGGCGGCGTGGAAGCGCTCCTGGCGGACGAGGTGCAACGCATCACGGGCGTGCCCGCCGAAGCCTCGCGCGGTGGCGTCTGGGTCGAAGGCAACGAATGTCTGGCGATGCAGCTCAACCTCGAGAGCCGCTTGGCCACCCGCGTGCTGTGGCCGCTGATCGACGGCCCGTATGCCGACGAGCACGACCTCTACGCGCTGGCGATGCAGGTGGACTGGGGCCGCTGGATCACGCCTGAACAGACGCTGCGTGTCGATGTCAGCGCCGGCCGCGGCCGCTTTGCGTCGCCCCTGCACAGCCTGAACTTTGCCGCGCTGCGCATCAAGGACGCGGTCTGCGACACCCTGCGCGCTAGCACTGGCGCGCGGCCCAGCGTTGACACGCACCGGCCGGATCTGCCGATTGCGCTCTTCGTCGGCCCCGACCACGCCACGCTGTACATCGACACCTCGGGTGACCCGCTCTTCAAGCGCGGCTGGCGCGAAGACACCGGTGAAGCGCCGCTGAAGGAAACCCTGGCCGCCGCGCTGCTGGCCGCCGCCGGCTGGCACGGTCGCGTGGAAGACGGGCCGTTGATGGACCCCTGCTGCGGCGCCGGCACCATCGTCATCGAAGCCGCGCAGATCGCCTGCGGCATCGCGGCTGGCGGCCAGCGCCACTTCGCTTTTGAACGCATGCTGCCCTTCAAGCCCTTCGCCGCCGCCTGGCGGGACCTGCAGCGTGCCGCCAAAGCACGCGTCCATGCGCCGGCCGTGCCGCTCTTTGCCGGCGACGTGAGCTTTCGCATGACCGACTTCGCCACCCGCAACGCCGAGCGTGCAGGCGTGTTGGATGCCATCGACTTCAAGACCGTCGATGCGCTGCAGCGCCTGCCACCCGTGGCCCGGGGCACCATCGTCATGAACCCGCCCTATGGCGAAAGGCTGGACGCAAAAGGTCAGGGCTCCGGCGCCAGCGACCGCGCCCCGCGCGAGAGCTTCGAAGGCGGCGGCACACCGGCAGAATTTTTCGGCCAACTGGCCAGCCACTGGAAGCGCCAATATGCCGGCTGGACGGCTTGGCTGTTGAGCCCCGAAATGAAGCTGCCGACACTGATGCGGCTGAAGGAATCGCGCCGCGTGCCGCTGTTCAACGGCGCCATCGAATGCCGCCTGTTCCGCTTCGACATGACGGCGGGCGCAGGCCCGGGCGGGCGTGCTGCACCGCCATCGACCGAAGCCGCTGGCTGAGTCAGCGCAAAAACGTCAACGCAGAAACGTCAGCGCAGAAGTGTCAGCGCAGCAGCGGCAGCGCAGCGATGCGGCGGTCGATGTCGGCCAGCATCGCGTTGTAGGCCGGTGCACCCACGCCGCCGTAGCGGCGCAGGAATTCAGGCTCGGCCATGAATTCGGGCAGATCGTCGGTGCGTGGCAGCAGGTCATCGTCCATCAAGCCCTGTCCCTGTTGCCCCAGTTTTGCCAGATCATCCTGCAGGCGTTGCGGGTCCTGCACCGCGCGTTCACCAAAGCGCGTGCCTGCGCGGTTGGCCGCCATGTCGTTGAAGCTGAAGCCGCTGCCGCCGCGCGAATCAGCCACTTCCTTGTAGACGCCGATGGCCTTGGTCAGCGGTGTCGTGCCTTCGGCTGCGAGCAGAGCCGAGACCAGGAAGTGCAACGGGAAATCGGCGCGCGCTGCCAGCACCAACCGCATCGCCCGTGCGCGCGGCCAGTCGCGCGCGGCAGGCGCCACCGACGCCACCGCGCGGCCGTTGGCGTGCAGCGTCAGCGCCACCAGCACGGCGCGGTTTTCATTCGCCGGTTCGTGGCCGGCGCTGCTGCGTTCACGGGCCAGGGCAAACATCGGCCCGAGCATGCGCACCATCGGCACTTCAATGCCCGGCGGCTGTTGCGCCGCCAGTTCCGCCAGGCGGTCTGAGTAGACGCGCAGGCGCTTGAGTTCATCGGCGGTCAACAGGCCGTCCAGGAGCCGGTTCATGCTGTTGCCCTGCCAGGCATACGTCACCAGCAAATGCTGCGGGCTGAAGCGCACGCGGCGCACGACCTCAGCCACCAACAGCAATTCCTTGTTCAAGCCGACGCGGTCGACCGCGTACAGGCCCATGCGTTCGGCCAGCCAAGGCGGCAGCGGCAGGCGCCCGATGCGAAAGCTGTCGATCACCGGCAGTCGGGCAGTTTCCTTCACCTGCAGTTCCACATTCAACCAGCGGCCGAACCAACTGCTGAACCAGGCGCCAAAAGGGTTGCCGGGCGCAAGCATGCTGAGTTGCAGCGTGGCCAGCCCGGGCTGCAGCCGCACGCGGCTGGCAGCGCTGAACCAGCGGTGAGCGGCGTGGTTGAGCAGCACTTCGACGTCGCGTTCGTGCACCCATGCCGAAGTCACCACCCCGGGGCTGGCGCTGCGCGGGTCGTGGGTGCGCAACAGCGACAGCGCACGCGCCACGTCTTCGTGGTTCACGTCCTGCGCAACAGCGACAGTGGGTTCGGCCTGCAGCACGGCTGTCAGCGCAGCCAGAACGCCGGCAGCCAGCAGCAGGACTGCCAGCGCCACGCCGCGCCACCAAGGGATCTTCATGCCCTGGAGTCTGCCAGTCGCAGGCCTCAAACCGGCCGAGGATACGCAGCGGTCAAGGCATAATTTGCGCGTCTCCACACTGAGAAATTAGATGGACCCGAGCCCCGCTCGGTGACCGTCCTCTCCGGGCTGCTGAAGGCGCCGCCACGGCGCTCGCAACACCGGGGATGAGGCGGCACCAGTTTCGCAGCATCCGCGCAGCATCCTTGCAGCACCCCCGCCGCCGACGCCACCCAGAACCACCCTGCGCCGGCCAGACCTCCGGAGAGACCGCATGCTCAATGTCTTCACACTGGCCAACGGCCGGCTGTTCCAGGAAGAGATCGAAAGTCTGGAAGCCCTGGCCCACGTCGAGCCCGTGTGGGTGGATCTTGAAAACCCGAGCGAGGACGAGACCAGCTGGGTCGAATCGCGCTTTGCACTCAGCATCCCCAAAGACGCGGTCGATGACGTCCTGGAAGAGTCGGCGCGTTTTTACGAATAAGACTATGGTGAGCTGCATATCCGGTCCGACTTCCTGATTGCCGCCGAAGACAACCACAAAGGCCCTGAAGCCAAGCCCGCGCGCAACGTGCGGGTGGCCTTCATCCTGCACCGCAAGGTGCTGTTTTCCATCCACGACGAAGACCTGCCGGTGTTTCGCCTGCTGCGGCTGCGGGCGCGGCGAATTCCGGCGCTGATTGAGGACGCCAAGGACGTGCTGCTGAAGCTGTACGACGCCGACGCCGAATATTCGGCTGATGTTCTGGAGGGTATTTACGACAGCCTGGAAAAGGTCAGCGCGCGCGTGCTGACGCAGGATGTCAACGACCAGGCCGCCGGTGCTGCGTTGACGGCCATCGCCCGCGAGGAAGATTTGAACGGCCGCATTCGCAGGAACGTGATGGACACGCGCCGGGCACTGAGCTTCATGATGCGCAGCCGCATGCTCAACGCCGAACAGTTTGAAGAAGCCCGGCAGATCTTGCGCGACATCGATTCGCTGGACAGCCACACCGCCTTTCTCTTCGACAAGATCAACTTCCTGATGGCCGCAACCGTGGGCTTCATCAACATCAACCAGAACAAGATCATCAAGATCTTCTCGGTGGCCAGCGTGGCGCTGCTGCCGCCCACGCTCATCGCCAGCATCTACGGCATGAACTTCAAGGCCATGCCAGAACTGGACTGGGCATTGGGCTACCCCTATGCGCTGGCGGTGATGGTGGCGTCGGTGGCCGCGCCCTTCATCTACTTCAGGCGCAAGGGCTGGCTGCGGTAGCCGTTGCCTGACAGAGCTGCTGCGTTAGTTCCTGCCGGGATGGTGCGGTGACTACCCCCGCGAGTGGATGGTGCCGGCGCGACCATCGTGTAACCTCGGCTGCGCTTTGTGCAGGAGGGAGAACCTGGCACGGGCCGGACGCACAAGGACCCACACCGTGAAGACGCCGATCACCACCCGCCGCATCCTGCAAGGGCTGCTGTTTGCCGCATCCGCCCTTGCCGCTCAGGGCGCCAGCGCCCAGTTCAGCATGGTGCCCACACCGACATGCAAGACGCCGGTGCCGTCGGGCCAGGACGTGGAGCAGGAATTCCGCATCGACGCCGCGCGCCACTTGTATGCGTGTTTCCCGATGCGCGTGTACCGCGGCAAGCTGCCGCCGCTGCTGTACGGCGTGATGATGATCGAAACCGAACTCGACGCCACCGGCAACGTGGTCAACATCCAGGTCGTGCGCAAACCTGCGGCTGACGAAGTGGCGCCGTGGATCATCGCCATGGTCAAGCGCGCCGCGCCCTTCCCGGCGCCGGCCAAGATGGTGGGCGGCACGGTGAAATACACCGAGACCTACTTCGTGGACAAGTCGGGCCTGTTCCAGGCTTTCTCGCTCACTGAAGGTCAGCGTTAGGTCAGCGTTAGGTCAGCGTTAGGTCGGCTTCAGCGGTTCGGCCTGTTCAACCGTTTCACCCATTCGCGCGGCGCTTCAGCCAGCGCATCAGCGCGCCCAGCAGCGGCAGCTTTTCGTACAGCTCTTCGGCCGCGTCCCAGTAGTCGCGATGCAGGGTGATGCGACCGTCCGGAGACAGCTTGAGGTGTGTGCTGCCGCGGATGAGCTGCTCCCCACGGTTGAAGCGCTTCATGCGGAAGCGGAAATCCCAGCTCAGGAAACACTGGTCGCCTTCCACGATGGTGTCGCGGATGATGAAGCGCGGCCCGTCGAGCGACACAAACATGTGCTTGAAGATGCCCTGGATGGCGGCCACGCCCTGCACGTCATTGAACGGGTCCTTGAAACGCGCATCAAGGCTGTAGAACTCCGCCAGGCGCGGCAGATCTTGCAGCGACAGCCGCTCAAACAGCGCGACGATGCGCTGCACATCGGGGTCGGTCAGGGTGCGCTTTGCCGCGTCCATCACAGCCCTGTAGACCGCCGAACGGCCGCGAAATAAGCGCCGTAGCCCAGGTGCCGCAACGCTTTCATCCACAGCGTGAAGCGCTTCGGAAAGTGGATTTCAAAATCCCCCCTCTCCCAGCCGCGCACGATTTCCACCGCCGCCTGTTCGGGCGTGATCAGCGCCGGCATGCGAAAGTCGTTCTGCGCCGTCAGTGGCGTTTCAACAAATCCCGGGTTGATGACCGACACGCCCACGCCCAGCGGTTCCAGGTCCAGGTGCAGGGTTTCGGCCAGGTGGATCAGCGCGGCCTTGGTCGGGCCATAGGCCAACGATTGCGGCAGGCCGCGGTAGCCAGCCACGCTGGACACCAGGCTGATGTGGCCGTTCATCGAGCCCTTCTCTCCCGCGCGCGCTTGGGTCAGCAGGTGCGGCAGCACCGCATCCAGCATCACGAGCGCGCCGACGTAGTTGACCTGCACGTGGCGTTCTGCCACCTCGAAGTCGAAGTCCGTGGCGCGCATGGCGCTGTAGGTGCCGGCACAGTACATGGCCAGGTCGATGCGGCCGTGCACACGCACGATGTGCGCGGCGGCGTCGCGCATGGCGGCACGGTCGGTGGCGTCCAGCGCCAGCGCGTCGCTGCGCGGGTGCTCGGCGACAAAAGCGTCCAGTGCCTCGCGGCTGCGTGCCGAGACCACCACACGCGCACCCAGGCCGTGCAGGCGCGACGCGGTGGCGCGGCCGATGCCGGTGGACGCGCCCACCAGCCACACGGTGCGACCGGCCCAGCTCTTGATGCGGGGGTTCAGCGCCATCGGCTACTTCTTGTAGAACGACAGCGTGACTTCGCCCAGGCGGATGCCGAACTTGCTCATCACCGCCTTGTTCAGCATCACGCGGTCGTCCATCAGGTACATCCAGTCGTCGAACTGCACTTCAACGACCTTGCCGTCCACCGGCAGCTTCAGCGTGTAGCGCCAGTTCAGCGCGTTGCCGGCCGAATGCCCGACGGCAGTGCCCACCACGTCGTCGGCGCGGCCGGTCCAGCGGCCGTCGCCTTCGTCCGTCAGCTGCCAGACGCGGCGTTCGGTGGTGCCGTCGCTGTAGGTGAAGCGTTCGTCGAGCGTGCCGTTCCTGCCCTGCCAGCTGCCGGTCATCTGCACCGCAAAACGGCGCGCGACTTTGCCGGAGCGGTCGGTGAAGAGGCCGTGGGCGACGAACTCACCGTTGAAGTAGGTCTTCAGGTCCAGCACCGGTCTTTCAGCGGCGTAGTCGGCAGGCGCGGGGGATGCACAGCCCACCATCAACGCCGTGGCGACAAGCAGGGTTGCAAAGACAAAGCGACGATTCATGGTCGATCCTCCTTCTTGACCCACAAGGTCCAGAGCAATACGGATGCAATGAGCTTCAGCACGCAGGGCAGCAGGCAATAGGCCAACGTCAGCGCCTGCAGCGCGCCAGCATCGCGGCCGCCGGGGGCATAGCCAAACATTGCCAGCAGCGGCAACGCGATGCCGGCGGCCAGCGCGAGGTTGAGCTTGGTGGCGAAATTCCACCAGCCGAAGTACGCGCCCTCCAGCCGCTGGCCGTGGCCCTGCTGCTGGATGACACCGGCCAGCAGCGCGCCGGGCAATGTCAGGTCGGCGCCAAGCGCCACCCCGCTGGCGATGCAGACGGCGGTGTAGGCCAGCACATCACCCTCACCCAGCAGCGCGGCCCAGGCGAAGGTGGCGATCGCGAGCCCCATACCCGCCAGCCAGGCGCGGGCCAGCCCCAGGCGTGCGACCGCCCGCAGCCACAGCGGCATGCTCAGCGCGCCGGCCGCAAAGTAGCTGGCCAGAAACAGCGGCTCGAAAGCCTGGGCCTGGAGCCGGTCGCGGATGAAAAACAGCACCAGGGTTGCCGGCACTGCACTGGCCACGCCGTTGACGAGGTAGACGGCCAGCAGGCGGCGGAAGGCAGGGATGGCGAGCGGCGCCGTGAGACGGGCTGTCCCCCCAGCTGTCCGGCTGCGCGGCGCCAGCGGCGCGCGCCACAGCAGCGCAACCGCCAGCGCAAGCGCAACCGCGAACACCCCCGACGTGATCGACAGACCCGCCACCGAAGGCAGCACACTCGCCACCAGCACGCCCACCAGCGCCAGCCCTTCGCGCCACGACACGATGCGCGCGCGCTGGCCTTCGTCGCCCCCGAGCCGCGCACCCCATGCCTGGTGCAGCACCGACAGCACGCTGTAGCTCAAGTACGTCACGGCCAGCAACGCGGCGCACCACACCAGCAGTGCCTGTGCGCCCTGCACCGGCGGAAAAAAGAGTCCGCGAAAGCCCAGCGCCAGCACGCAGGCCGCCACCGCCGCCACGCCCAGCACCCGGCGGGCGCTCTGCGCGAAAAGGCCATCGACGCAGCGCCCGATGAGCGGGTCGGCGACGGCGTCAAACAGCCGCGCGCCCAGCAGCAGCGCGCCCAGCGTGGCCAGCGGAATGCCGAACTCGGTGGCGTAGTGGTTGGGCAGCACCACGTACAGCGGCAGCGCCACAAAGGCCAGCGGCAGGCCCAGTGCGCCGTAGTGGACGCCCTGCGACCAGCCGCCGCGCCACAAGGGCGCGGGCGCAGCGGTGTCGGTCATGGCGCTTTGCCAAGCAGGCTGTCGCGCAGCGCTGGTTCCGACGTTTTGGACGACAGCCAGATGCCGAAGAAATAACGTGCAAACGTGGTGTCACGCAGATCACCCTTCAAGCGCCCGTTGATGAAGAAGCGCACGCCCAGGCCCGGCACGTTGACGCCGGTGATGCGGTCGCCCGCCTTCACGTCGGGGAAGAGCTGCTTCATCGCACCCAGCCAACCCTCAGCCACGTCGGCAGCGATGTCGCCCTGGCGGCGCATCTCGGTCAGCGAACGTTCGGCGATCTTCACACCGTCCAGGTTGCGGGCGTAGTCCAGCTCCAGCGCCAGTGGTGCAGCGGCCCAGTCCGCGCCAGGTGCTGCGGCGCCCACCCACAGCCGCGCGTCGTACACCCGCAGGCCCAGGAAGCGCAGGGTGCCGCCGCCTTGCAACTTGGCGCCGGGGATTTCGGTGGCGACCTCGCTGGGCGGAGCGGGTGGCGTGGGCACTTGTGCACCCACGCCGGCCGCTCCGAACGACGCCAAAGCAAACGCAAACCCCAACACCTTCCGCCGCTGCACAGCCGTCAAGCCTTCTTCTGCAGCGTGAACTGCACGACGCTGGTGTTGCCCGTGTCGAAGGCCGCTTCGCAATAGGCCAGGTAGAACTCCCAGATGCGCATGAAGCGGGTGTCGAAGCCCAGCTGCCGAACCTGGCCGTCGCGACTCAGGAACTGCGTGCGCCATCGGCGCAACGTCTCTGCGTAGTCGCGGCCGAAGTCGAGTACGTTCGTCACCTCCAGCCCGGCGCGTGCGGCCTGGGCCTTGAACTCCGACACGCTGGGCAACAAACCGCCGGGGAAGATGTACTGCTGGATGAAGTCGGTGCTGCGCACATAACGGTCAAACAGGTCGTCACGAATGGTGATGCTCTGGATGCAGGCACGGCCGCCGGGTTTGAGCTTGTTGCGCAGCGTGGCGAAGAAGCTGTCCCAGTATTCGCGGCCCACGGCTTCAAACATCTCGATGGAGGCGATGGCGTCAAAGGGCTCGTCGGCAATGTCGCGGTAGTCCTGCAGGCGCAACTCGGTCTGGCTGGCAACGCCAGCGCGTTGCACGCGGTCTTGCGCGTAGGCCAGCTGCTCGGTGGACAGCGTGACGCCGGTGACGTGGGCGCCAAATTCAACGGCCGCAGTTTCCGCCAGCGCGCCCCAGCCGCAACCAATCTCCAGCAGCCGATGGCCTGGCTGCACGCCGCATTCGCGCAGCGCGCGCCGCACCTTGGCGGCCTGCGCCTGCGGCATGCTCAGCGTGTTGTCGCCAGCGAAGAGCGCGCTGGAATAGTTCATCGTCTCGTCCAGCCACTGCCTGTAGAAAGCATTCCCGAGGTCATAGTGGGCGTGGATGTTCTTCTTGCTGCCCTGGCGTGAATTGCGGTTCAGCAGGTGCCTGGCGCGGTAGATGAAGCGGCCCCACCAGGTGCCGTAGATGACCTTTTCAATCGCGTCGCGGTTGGCGATGAAGAGCTTCAGCAGGGCAGCCAGGTCAGGGCTTGTCCAGCCACCGGCGATCCAGCTTTCTGCAAAGCCGATGTCGCCGCTCTTCAGCGCTGCCGTGCACGCGCTCCAGTCGTTCAGGCGCATGGCGGCGCGGGGTTCTGCACCCCGGCCGAAGCGGGCTTGCGAGCCGTCGGGAAACTGCAGGTCCAGCGTGCCGACGCTCAAGCCCTGCAGCAGGCGGAAAACGGCACGTGCCGCAGCGGGTGCGGCCGGAGGCAGGGACAGGGGTGTGGCGGTGAACGTCGTCGTCATGGCGTCGAAGGTGGGCAGGGTGTTCAAAAGCGGATGGGCTGAGGTGGCGATGGAGCTGGGGATGGGGATGGGGATGGGGATGGGGATGAACCTGCCACTCAGCGCGAAGTGAAAGCCTGCGGCGGCGCAGGCTTGCTGACGAGTGGTACGCGCTTGGCCCACAACTGGATGGCCTGCCAATGAATGCGCAGGATCACGCCAAAGGTCATCAGCGGCATGCCGAAAAAGGCGGCCCGCAAGGCCCGTGCAGTCAGCGGCATCAGCTGGCCCGACACACTGGTCTGCAGCACCGGCCCGGCGTCGTCGTCATGGTCCACACGCGCCACCGTGCGAGCGGGCGTGTGCATGAAACGAAAGCGGTAGCGGCCCTGCACGGCGCAGAAGGGCGAGACGTGAAAAACCTTCTGCGCCTGCAGTTCGCGGCCGTATGCCAGCGTCGGCCCCGCCAGCAGGTAGCAGTGGCGTTCGCCGAAGGTGTTGTTGACTTCCACCACCATGGCGGCCAGGGTGCCGTCGCTGCGTTGGCAGTGCCAGAAGCTGACAGGTTTGAAGGCATAGCCCAGCACGCGCGGGTAGGTGTGCAGCCAGATTTCGCCCGCCGCGTCGTGGATGCCTTCGCTGGCCAGCAGTTCGTCGATCCAGGCCAGTGCGTCGGCTCGGCCGTCACCGTGGTCGCGGTCGTGAAAGCTCAGCAGGCCGAAGCGGTTGCGCGGCAGCGCGCATTGGGTAGATGTGTCGGACGCCGAGCGCAGCGACCGCATCGGCAACATCAGAAAGTAGGTGGGGTACTTGAAGGCATGGCCCTGCGGCCGCAGGCGGCGATGGCGGACCACGCCGGTGCCGATCTGCGGCAGGTTCACGCGACAGCCTTCAACGTGGACTGCTGACGCCATTGCTCGCGCAGGCCGTCCACCACCGCCAGCGCCGACATCAACCCATCTTCATGGAAGCCGTAACGTGTCCAGGCGCCGCAGAACCACAGGCCCGACTGGCCCTGGATCTGCGGCAGCTGCTGCTGCGCGGCGATGGCGGCCTGGTCGAACACCGGGTGGCTGTAGTTGTATTCGCCCAGCACCTTCTGTGGCTGCGGCATCCGTGTGGGGTCGGGGTTGAGCGAAACAATCACCGGCTGCTGCCAGGGCAAGGGCTGCAGGCGGTTGATTAGGTAGTGCAGGCACACGGCGGCTTGTTCGCGCCCCAGATCGCTGGCGCGGGCGTAGTTCCAGGCCGCCCAGGCGCGCTGGCGCTGCGGCAGCACGACGGTGTCGGTGTGCAGCAGCGCGCGGTTCGGGTGGTAGCGGATGGCACCGAGCACGCGGCGTTCAGTGACTGACGCGTCGTCGATCAGTGCCAGGCTCTGGTCGCTGTGGCTGGCCAGCACGACTTCATCAAAACGTTCACTGCCCAGCGCCGTGGCCACCAGCACACCGTGCGTGCCGCTGCCTGGCGGCAGGCGCTTCACGCCCAGCACGGGGCTGCGCAGGCGGGCGTCTGCAATGCGCGGCAGCATGCGCTGCACATAGTGTTTGGCGCCGCCGCGCACGGTGTGCCACTGCGGGCGGTTGCTGATCTGGATCAGGCCGTGGTTGTGGCAGAAACGGATCATCGTGGCGATGGGGAACTGCAGCATCTGGTCGGTAGGACAAGACCAGATGCAGCCGATCATCGGCAGAAAATAACCTTCACGAAAGGGCGCACCGAAGCGGTGGCGGGCCAGAAAATCGCCGATCGGTTCGGACAGGTCGGCGTCTGCACTTGCGTCTGCACTTGCGTCTGTACCGCGCTCGGCCAGGCCGGTGGCCAGGCGGTTGAAGCGCACGATGTCAGCCAGCATGCGCAGGAACCTGGGCCGCAGCAGGTTGCGGCGCTGCGCGAAGACGCCGTTCAGGTCGTTGCCGCTCCACTCCAGACCCTGCTGATGGGCGCCGCCCGGCACCTGCACCGAGAACGACATTTCTGCCGGTGCAGTCTCCACACCCAATTCTGCAAACAAGCGGATCAGGTTCGGGTAGGTGCGCTCGTTGAAGACCAGAAAGCCGGTATCCACGCCGTGGGTGGCGCCGTCCAGTGTGACGTTCACCGTGTGCGTGTGGCCGCCGAAATAGTCGCCCGCTTCAAACAGCGTGACGTGCGCCTCACTGGCCAGCGCGTGCGCCACCGCAAGGCCCGAGATGCCGGATCCGACGACGGCCACACGCTTCATCGCGCGGCCTCATCGCGCGAAAAAGGGGTACCGCCGCTGGCGGTACCCCTGGCTGTAAAGACTGCTGTGCGGCGCCCCCGGGCGAACGAGGGAGGGAGGGAGGAGGAGGAGAACCGCCCGGGGATTGCAGCCGGCGAAACCGGCCGACCGCACAACAGAAAAACTTTCATCGCCGCACTGCCAAAACAGTGCCGGCCTGTGGGTTCAGACGCCTCGCATGCGCCGAAGTTCCGGCGTGACGAGGCCTCGAAAGTAAAGAAACTCAGGCCGCGGCAAGGCAGCGAAGAGATGATTGTGAACTGCTTAGTCATATTGCGACTGAATGGTATATTACTTTCCAGATTGCGGTGGAGCAAATCCATGTCCACGACAGGGAGTCCCAGAAACTCGGAAGCGCATCATGGCGACCGATGCGTTGGCAAGTTGGTCCGGTGCAGTGATACGCAGTACCGCCTTGGCCGGATTCAGTCAGCACTTGTCTTGATGCCCGTGCCGACATTTGTCCAGGGCAAAACGTCAAGAACACGCCCAGCCCGAAGTTGCTGAATGCCCCTTTCAGAGACACCGTGAACGACAGAAGCCGCCTACTTGCCTTGACGCTGTCGATCGCTGCGGTCGAACGCGACACCGGCCTGAGCAAGGACACCTTGCGCGTCTGGGAGCGACGGTACGGTTTCCCATCACCCGGCCGCGACGCCATTGGCGAGCGCGCCTACACGATCCCGGACGTCGAAAAACTCCGCGTCATCAAGCGCCTGCTCGACGCCGGGCACCGCCCGGGCCGCGTCGTGCCGCTGCCGCTGGACGACCTGCAGGCGCTGAGCGAGCAGACCGTGGACCAACCCGTGCGCGGCGCTGAAACGGTGCTGGGCATGGACGGGCTGCGGGCGCACATCGACCTCATCCGCACCCACGACGCACGGCGGCTGCGCCATGAGCTCACCCGGTTGCTGTTGCGCGTGGGGGTGGCTCGGTTTGTCAATGAGGTGGTGGCGCCGCTGAACGGCGCCGTCGGTGACGCCTGGCTGCGCGGTCAGTTGCAGGTCTTTGAAGAGCACCTCTACACCGAGGTGGTGCAGATCGTGCTGCGCAGCGCGATCGCCAGCGTGCCCGAACCCACCGCCGCTGACAGCCCACGCGTGTTGCTGTCCACTTTTCCCGGCGAGCCCCACGGCCTGGGCCTGTTGATGGCCGAGGCGGTGCTGGCGCTGGAAGGCTGCCGCTGCGTGTCGCTGGGTGTGCAGACGCCGTTGTGGGACCTTGTGCTGGCGGTCACCGCCTTGCGCAGTGACATCGTCGCGCTGAGCTTTACCGGTTGCATGAACCCGAACCAGATCGCCGACGGCCTGGGCGAACTGCGCTCCAAGCTGCCCACCCATGTGGCGCTGTGGGCTGGCGGCAGCGCGCCGGTGCTTCACCGCCGACCGGTGCGGGGCGTGCTGTCCTTCAACACGCTGGCCGACCTGCCTACAGCCTTGCAGCAACGGCGACTGCAAGGTTGAGCCCGCACAGTCGGCAGAAGTCTCCCTAGAATTGCCCCACACACGAGGGCCCAGCCATGCTCTACCCAGAACTCTTCAAGCAGCTCGAAGCCGTCCGTTGGAACATGGACACCGACATCCCGTGGGCCAGTTTTGACGCCGCCCAGCTCAGCGAAGAGCAGGCGCAGACGATCAAGATGAACGCCATCACCGAATGGGCGGCGCTTCCAGCCACCGAGATGTTCTTGCGCGACAACCGTGAAGACAGCGACTTCAGCGCCTTCATGAGCGTGTGGTTCTTCGAGGAACAAAAACACTCGTTGGTGCTGATGGAATATCTGCGCCGCTTCAGGCCCGATCTGGTGCCGACTGAAGAAGAACTGCACGCGGTGCGCTTTGAGTTCGACCCCGCACCGGCGCTGGAAACGTTGATGATGCATTTCTGCGGCGAGATCCGCCTCAACCACTGGTACCGCCGCGCTGCGGAATGGCACAGCGAACCCGTGATCAAGGCCATCTATGAAACCCTGGCGCGCGACGAAGCCCGCCACGGCGGCGCGTACCTGCGCTACATGAAGCGCGCAATGACGAAGTTTGGCGACGAAGCGCGCGCCGCGTTTGCCAAGATCGGTGTCCTGATGGCCAGCGCACGCCGCACCGCGCAGGCGCTGCACCCGACCAACCTGCACGTCAACGCGGCCCTGTTCCCGCGCGACACCATCCAGAGCCGCATGCCCAACCCGGAATGGCTGGAGCACTGGCTGGACAAGCAGATCCAGTTTGATGCGGTGTGGGAAAACAAGGTCGTTGAACGCATCCTGCACAACCTGTCTCTGCTGATGGAACGCAGCTTCGCCAGCGTGCAAGAACTCAACCGCTACCGCAAGGAAATGGTGGCGGCGGTGGCGGCCGCGCAGGCGCGCTTGCGGCCGGTCTGATCAGGCCGGGTCAGACCCGACCTGGCCTTGTCACACCTGCGTCGGCGGCCGACCCATGTCGGCCTTGCGGTCCTCGCTGACCTTCACCGCCGACGGCCTTGCACCCACCAGCTTTGCGTAGCCCTTCCAGTCCACACCAGCGTCAGCCAGCATGTCGGCGCCCAGCACATTCTTCGTGGCCATGGCCACCAGCGGCAGGCTGACCCAGCCAGCGCAATCGGCCAGCGTGAAGCTGTCGCCGGCCAGATAGGGGCTGAACTTCGCCAGCCGTTGAAAGGCCGGGATGTTCTTGGCCAGTTGCTTGCGCACGCGCTCCTTGGTGCCGTCGCTGACGGTGCCGCCAAAAAAAGCCTGCGCGTACAGGTCGCGCACCACCAGTTCCAGGTGCAGATCGACAAAGGCGATGAGCTCGCGAACCTTGGCGGCGGCCAGTGGGTCGGCGGGCAGCAGCGGCGGGTTTGGAAAGCGCGCTTCCAGATAATCAGCGATGACCTGGCTTTCGCACAGCGTCTGGTCGTCGATGCGAAGGAAGGGAATCTTGGCCAGCGGCGACGCGGTCAGCACCGCTTCGTCGTCGGACATCGTCGGCACGCGCTCTTCGGCAAAGGGCACGCCCTTTTCCAGCAGCACGAGCTTGACCTTGTTGTAGTAGTTGGACAACGTGACGCCGCACAGGGTGATCATGACTTGGCTTTCATCGACGGGAGCTGTCAAGTCTAGACGCGCCGTGGCCGGTGGTTGACCCCTGCAATCCCCGCACACACCGCCGTCAGCGCCACCAGCAGCCGCAGCGTCAGCGGCTCGTTCAGCAACAGCACGCCCGCCAGCAGCCCGAACACCGGCGTCAGCAGCGTGAAGGCGGCCACGCGCGTGGCCGGGTAGTGACGCACCAGCCAAAACCAGGCCAGGTAGCTGGCAAAGGTCACCACCGCCACCTGGAACAGCAAGCTGCCCGCCACCGCGCCGCTGAGCCGGTGCGGCCAGACTTCAGGCGACAACGCCGACGCCAGCAGCAGCGCCACGCCCGACAGCACCAACTGGTACAGCAGCGTCTTTTCGGGCAGCGCCGTGGCCAGCCGGGTGGCGCGCATCAGCAGCGTCGTCAGGCCCCACAGCACGGCGGCGATGATGCCGAGCGTGTCGCCCAGCCACTGCAGCGGCGCCGCCGCAGAGCCCGTAAAACCTTCGGCAAAAGCCCACACCACGCCAGCAAAAGCCAGTGCCAGGCCAGCGCCCTGCAGCAGCGACAGACTTTCGCTCTTCGAGATCAGCGGCATGCCCAGCGCCACCACGAAAGGCGCGGTGTACAGGAACACCACCATGCGTGACGCCGAGGTGTACTGCAGGCCGATGAACAAGCAGCCGAACTCCACCGCAAAAAGCACACCCGCCAGCACACCGGCGCCCGCCGTGCCGTCAGCGCCAAAAAGCGGCAGCCCGCGCCAGCGCGACCACAGCAACAGCAGCAGCGCTGCGCCGAGCGACCGCACACCCGCCTGCAACAGGGGCGGCACCTCCGTCAGTGTGACCTTGGCCGCCACCTGGCTCAGGCCCCAGACCGCGCAGCAGGCCAGCACGGTCAGCACGGCTGCAGCGTCGAGCGACGTTTTGCGTTCGCGGTTCATCGCCCGAACCACCGGTGTGCCAGCAACGCCAGCCCACCGCACAACAGCCCGGCAGCCGCGCCGGTGGCGTGGGCGATGGGCGCCACCGCGATGTCGAATTCTTCCCGGTGCTGCAGCGCCGGCCCCCAAGGGCTTTCGCTGCCAAGCTTGATGAGCAGGCCCAGCGCCACCGCAGCGCCCACGGCGCGCCGCGCACCCCGGCCTTTCAACATCAACCACAGGCAGGCGATGGCCACCCCCGCGTGCAGCACGCCCGACAGGCCACCGTAGTGCGCCAGGTCGGGTTTCAGCAGCAGCCCCACGTGCGTCAGCGGCCACGCCGCGACCCAGGCCACGGCCTGTGACCGCGGCAGTTGCGCGGCCGCGCCATAAGCGCCGACGACCGCAGCGGCCAGCAGGTTGGCGCCCAGGTGCAGCGGGCTCCAGTGCACAAAGGCAGCGCTGAAAGCGCGCCAAGGCTCGGCAGCGGCCAGGTCCGGCTGCCAGTCAAGCCCCGCCGAGGGCAGCCACCAACCCAGCACCGATCCGCCAGTTAATACAGCAGTTAGCCACAACCACCACCACCACCCCAGCCCTTGCTCCAGCCTGTTGGTCAACCGAACACCGCCTGCCACAACACCAGCACCGCCTGGCGCGGTGTGTCCAGGGACGCGGGTTCAAACTGGGTCGGCCTTTCGTCCAGCCGCGCCTGGTGCTGCGCACGGCGCAAACCACGGTAGGCATCGGCCGCAGCCTGCCCCACGCCGGTGGGCAAGAGGCCGGCCGCTTCGGCGCGCTGCAGCAGCGCGATGTTGCCGGCGTTGTCCAGCATCGTCGGCTGCGTGGCACCGTGGGCCAGCACCAGGTACTGCACCGCAAATTCCACGTCCATCATGCCGCCGGGGCTGTGTTTGACGTCGAACAAGCCCGCCGGAACCGGCCGCGCCTGGCGCACTTTCTCGCGCATGCCGCGCACCTCTTCGCGCAGTGCCGCATGGTCGCGCACGGCGGTAAGGACAGTGCGGCGCGTGGCTTCAAAGTGCGCCGCCACGGCGGGGACCCCAGCAGCAAAACGTGCGCGTGTCAGGGCTTGGTGTTCCCACGTCCAGGCGGTGTTGCTGCCGCGCCCGACCTGGTAGTGCTCAAAGGCCGCCACCGATGTGACCAGCAGCCCTGAATTGCCGTTGGGCCGCAGCGCCGTGTCGATGTCGAAGAGCTCGCCGGCGCCGGTGCGCAGCGTCAGCCAGGTGATGAGCTTGCGCACGAAGAGGCCGTAGATTTCCTGTGCCTGGTCTTGTGAATCTCTTGGTTCAGCGGCGTGTTCTTCCGCGTCGTCATACAGAAACACCACATCCAGGTCGCTGCCGTAACCCAGCTCCTTGCCACCCAGCTTGCCGTAGGCGATGACGGCCAGCCCGGGCACGGCGCGGTGGCGCGTCTTCAGCCGCGCCCAGGCCCAGCGCAGCGTGACGGCCAGCACCGTGTCGGCGAGTGCGCTCAGGTCATCCGCCACTTGTTCGACGCTCAGGCGCCCTTCGACATCGCGCACCAGCGTGCGGAAGACTTCGGCGTGGTGGGCGTGGCGCAGCGTGTCCAGCAGTTGCTCTTCGTCGTCCTGCCCGCTGCGTTGCCAGCCGGCTGCACGTTCATCAAGCTCGGTGGTAAACGCTGCAGCGTCGAAGCGCTGCTGCAGCAGGCGTTCATCGGCCAGCTCATCGATCACGCCTGGGTGGCGCATCAGGTACTGCATCGGCCAGCGCGCCATGCCCAGAACGCGCAGCAGCCGGCGGTGCACTTCGGGCCGCTCCACCAAAAGTGCGAGGTAGTTTTCGCGCCGCAAGAGCGGCTCTACCCAATCGACAAAACGCAGCGCTGCGGCTTCGGTGCAACTGCCGTCCTGAATGGCCTGGCCGGTGCGCTGCATCAGGCGGCCCAGGCGCAGGCGGCTTTCATCGCGCAACTGCTGCACGCGTGCATGCCGCGCCCAGACGCGCAGATGGTCGCCCAGTGCAGCGGGCAGGCGGTCGAGCAGGGTGTCGCTGTCCACGGGCTGAGGCGGCGGGCCGCAGGTGCGGCAGCCGTTCTTGCCACCCGGGCCGTTCGGGCCGTTCGGGCTGCCCTGATTGTTGGGTGGCGCGTCTGCGGGCCGCCCTTCGCTCAGCAGCGCGTCAAATTCGGCTGCCACCAGTTCGCGCACTTCGCACAGCCGGCCCAGCAGCGCGCAGGCGTCGGATTTGCCGGGCAAGGAAAGGCTTTGTGCGATCCAGCGCAGGTCTTCGTCATTGCTGGGCAGCAGGTGCGTCTGCTGGTCGTCCAGAAACTGGATGCGGTGTTCCACCTGCCGCAAAAAGGCATAGCCCGCGCCCAACTTCTCTGCCGTGTCGGCCTTCATCAGCCCACGCGACACCAGGCGCTGCAGGCCGCGCAAGGTGCTGCGGGTGCGGATTTCCGGGAACTGGCCGCCGCGCGCCACCAGCATCAGCTGGACGATGAATTCGATCTCGCGGATGCCGCCGCGAGACAACTTCACGTCGTTGGCGCGTTCGGGCCTGCCGGCAGCGCGGCGCTGCGCTTCTTCGCGAATCTTGCGGTGCAGTTGACGCAGGCTTTCAAACACGCCGTAGTCCAGATAGCGCCGGTACACAAAGGGCGTCACCAGCGCCCGCAGCGCCAGCGCGCGGCCGCTGGTGACGGCGGCGCGCGGCGCCACCACGCGGCTCTTGAGCCAGGCAAAGCGCTCCCATTCGCGGCCCTGCACCTGCAGATATTCCTCCAGCATCGACAGGCTCACCACCGGCGGGCCGGAGTTGCCGTTGGGCCGCAGCGCCAGGTCCACACGAAAGACGAAGCCGTCGTCGGTGGTGTCGCCGATCAAGGCATACAGCCGCTTGGCGACGAAGGCGAAGTATTCGTGGAAGCTGACCGCGCGCACGCCACCGGCGGCGCCAGCAGTCTGGCCGTCGTCTTCATAGACGTAGATGAGGTCGATGTCCGACGACACGTTGAGTTCGCGCGCGCCGAGCTTGCCCATGCCGACGATCCAGAAGTCCACGCGCTGCCCCCCTGCGTTCAACGGCGCGCCGTGGCGTTCATCGGCCTCGACCTGCGCCTGCACCAGGGCCAGCTCCAGCGTGGCCTCGGCCAGGTGCGTCATGCAGCCGGTGACGGTGTCCAGCGGCGCGGCTGCTTCGATGTCCAGCACAGCCAGGCGTTCCAGCACCAACTGGCGGGCCACACGCAAGGCGCAGGGCAGGTCACGGCCCGTGGTTTGCAGCTGCAACACCAGCGCGGTGATGGTCTCAACGCCGGGCACGCCCGCCGGCAACAAGGGCAGCTCTGCAGCGTAGCGCCGGCGCACGCGTTGCACGAAGCGGCTGTGGGCCGCGCAGGCCACGGACGCAGCAGGCGTGGAGGGCGGCTCAGCCATGGCGCCGGATGTGGGCTGCATCAAGCGCCCAGGCCGCCCAGACCGCCCAGAGGTGTGCAGGTCGCATGGGCGCGGCCGCTGTGGATTGGCATGGTCAGACCCCTCGTTCTCGTCGGTCCGGGTGGCTCTCTCAGCACGGAAACTTCAGCTGGGGCTGCCCTGGTGGCGCGAGAGTATTCCCCTTTGCATGGCCCACTGCGGCAGGGGGATATCCCACCTTGAGCCGCCTTACCATGGGCGCCATGAAGATCGCTGCCGTTCAGATGGTGTCCACGCCCGACTGGCCTGCCAACCGTGACACCGCGGCCCGGCTCGTCGCCCAGGCCGCAGCGGCTGGCGCCCAACTGGTGCTGCTGCCCGAATACTTCTGCGTCATGGGCCGGCGCGACACCGACAAGCTGGCACTGGCCGAAGCACCGGGCAGCACGGCCGCGTCGCCGATTCAGCACTTTCTGTCCACCACCGCGCGCGAACACGGCCTGTGGCTGGTGGGTGGCACGCTGCCTCTTTCTGCAGGGCCTGCGGCAGCGTTGCCCACGCTCGCGCTGAACCGCTGCTGTGTGTTTGCGCCCGACGGCACAGAGGCCGCGCATTACGACAAGGTGCATCTCTTTGCCTTCGACAACGGGCGCGAGAGCTACGACGAAGGGCGCACGCTCACTGCCGGCAGCGAGCTGGTGGCGCTGCAGGCCGGCCCCCTTCCGAACGGTGAAAGGCTGCGCGTCGGCCTGTCGATCTGCTACGACCTGCGCTTCCCCGAGCTGTACCGCGCGCTGATGAAGCCGCCTTGCGATGTGCTGTGTGTGCCCGCCGCCTTCACCCACACCACGGGACAGGCGCACTGGGAACTTCTGCTGCGCGCGCGTGCCGTGGAAAATCAGTGTTATGTGCTGGCTGCGGCGCAGGGTGGCACGCATCTGAATGGCCGCCGCACCTGGGGCCACACGATGGTGGTCGGGCCGTGGGGCGAGGTCATCGACGTGCTGCCCGAAGGCGAAGGGTTTGTGCTGGCCGACCTGGACAGCGACCATATCGCCCTGGTGCGCGCGCAGCTGCCCGCGCTGCGGCACCGCCGGCTGTAAATCCGTGGCGGCCGGTACGGTGCCGGCGAATAGTCTGGTGGCCGCATTGCGCAGCGCGCTGGCCGCCGCCGCCGTGCCGGCGCAGGCCCCAGCAATGCAGGCGTACATGAAGTCGGCTCTGCCCTTCCACGGTGTCGCCGCGCCGCTGCGGCGGCGCGTGGTGGCTGCCGTGGTGAGGGAACACCCGCTGGCCGACGCGCAGTCGCTCATCGACACCGTGCTGCCACTCTGGCGCGGCGCCACGCACCGTGAAGAACGGTATGCCGCGCTGGACCTGCTGCGCCAGCCGCGCCACCAGAAATGGATCGACTTGGCGCTCCTGCCCGTGCTGCACGAGATGCTGCTCAGCGGCGCCTGGTGGGACCACAACGACGAGATCTCGGGCCTGGCGCTGGGCCTCTTGCTGCAGCGCCATCCGCAAGAAATGAAGCCGCTGCTGCGCGGCTGGGCGGAGGGCAGCAACCTGTGGCTGCGCCGCGCCGCCATGCTGTGCCAGCGCGGGCTGAAACAAGGCTTCGATGCCGTGCTGCTCTACGACTGCATCCTGCCGTCGGTGGGCGACAGCGCCATGGCGAAGGACTTCTTCATCCGCAAGGGCATGGGCTGGGCGCTGCGCGAACGCTCGTACGCCGCGCCTGATGAGGTGCGGGCGTTCTGCAGCGAATACCGCGGTCAGCTGTCGCCGCTGACGCTGCGGGAAGCGCTGCGGGTGATCGACAAGCGCTAACGTCGAAGGAGCGCTGAAGGAGCGCGGAAGGAGCGCGGTATTGGCGACGGCCCTCAGCGGCTGCCAAACATCATCCGCCGCGCCAGCCAGCCCTTCAGCGGCGGCAGCGCCTGCAGCGCCGCCAGCCCCAGGCCGCGCGCGGTGCCCGCGCCGGGCAGCTTCCAGGTGAAGCTGCGGGCCAGGAAGTCGGTGGTGGCGATGGTGGACCAGCGGTCTGCCGCACGCGCCCAGTTGGCGCGTTTGCATGCCACGTCGATGTCGTCGGCCCAGCGCAGCGCCGACACCAGTTCATGCGCGTCGCGCAGCCCCAGGTTCAGGCCCTGGCCGGCCACCGGGTGCAGCGTCTGCGCGGCGTTGCCGATGCGCACGGTTCTGCCGCTCACAAGCGTGCGCTCTGCGTTCAAGCCGAGCGCAAAAGGCTTCAGCGGCGTGATGCCGACAAGCCGCCCGGCAGCAGCCGGGAAGACCGTGTTCAAGACGGCCAGCCGCTGCGCGTCGTCCAGGCCCGCGACCGGGTCGTCGTCGCTCGGCACGCACCACACCAGGGCGGCGCGCGATTCGCCGCCGGCCATCGACGGCAGCCGGGGCAAGGGCAGCCGGGGCAAGGGCAGAAGCGCCGCCGGCCCGTGGCGCGTGAAGCGCTCGAAGGCCATGCCCTTCGTGGCGCCTTCGAGCGTGACGCTGCCCACCCACGCCGTCTGGCCATAGTCGGCCACCAGTGCCTTGGCCACCTGGTCTGAAAACACGCCGCCTTCGGCCACCACCGCCAGGTCAAAGCGTTCGGCAATGCCGGCGTCCAGTTCCACGCCGTCGGGCAGCGGCTTGATGGCGGCCACGGGTGTGCCCAAGCGCAGCCGCAGCCGTGCGGGGTCAGCCGCCACTGCGGCCTCCCACGCGCGCTGCAGCGGCGCCACCAGCGCGCCGTAGCTCAGCACGGCGCCCAGTTGCGGCACGCCCA